>JBAUWA010000138.1:0-6603 GCA_049583555.1 Candidatus Dormiibacterota bacterium
GGACGATCGTGGAGGTCGGCGGTGGCGGTGGTGGTGGCGGCGCTAGCGGCGCTACAGCGGGTGGCGTCGGTGGCGGCGGACCCACCAGCAACCCAGGCACAAACACCGCCGGCACCGGCGCTGCTACTGCCACGCCCACCAGCGGTGGGGGTGGCGGCAAGACGCAGACCACCGGTTCGTTCCCGTACACGACGACCGAAACCGGAGGCGTGTCGGGTGAGGCGGATGGAAACTTCTATAGCCCTGCACCTCCGACCGCTGGCGGCACAGGCACAGCAAGTACAAACACAGGCGGAACCGGCGGCGGAACCAGTGCCGGGTCATCCTCAGACGGAAGTGGTGGCGGCGGCGGTGGCGGCTTAGCCTCCGGTGGCGGTGGCGGCGGCGACAATGGCAACAAGCCCGGCGCTGGTGGTGGCGGCGGCGCTGCCTACACTGGCGGTACCGCCGGCTACACAGTGAGCGTCAACTCTGCCAGCAACGGTGGTGGGAGTGCGGGTGCCGCTGCTGGGAACACCGGTACTGCCGGCTCCGTGACCTTCACGGGGCCCGGGCTCACGCTGTAGTAACTCGACCAGCTAAGAAGCGGGCCAAAGGTGGCCACAAACGCACCCAGCCACAGTCCAGCGCCGGTCAGGAGTCGAGGATTACACCCAGATCAGGCACGTGATGGTGTCGCCGGAGTGGGTGTCGTCGTGGGGAGAGGGACCTCCAGTCCCTCAACCTTCTGGGGCTTGCTCTAACGCGGTTGCAGGTCGGTAAGGGCGCAGTCGTCTCCCTTGAACAGCAAGGTTTGACCGAAATCGCGTGCGAGCGCGTAGGCGAAACAGTCGCCAAGGTTGAGGCCCGCCAGGTGGTCGCTCCCCTTCCCGAAGTCTCGGTAGGCCTGCCGGGCCTGGGTTTCTGGGGCATAGAGGCACCCCGTGGCTGATCTTGGCGGAGGCGGTCAGCAAGTTTGACACTACCCCCGCCGAAGGGTAGACTATTCACTCGCGCCTCCGGGAGGGGCGTCAGCTTGTCCGCGTTTGGCCAACGCCCCGGAATGGCCAATGTTCCCAATAGGTCGAATTCAGTTTGCCCACCGTCCAGCAGTTGGTCCGCAAGGGTCGCAAGCCCGTGACCAAGAAGACCAAGTCGCCGGCTCTCAAGGGATCGCCCCAGCGGCGGGGGGTATGCGTGCGCGTGTTCACCACCACCCCCAAGAAGCCGAACTCGGCGCTGCGGAAGGTGGCCAGGGTCAGGCTGACCACCAAGACCGAGGTCAACGCCTACATCCCCGGGATTGGGCACAACCTCCAGGAGCACTCGGTGGTGCTGGTCCGCGGGGGCAAGGTCAAAGACCTACCGGGGGTTCGCTACCACATCGTGAGGGGGGCCCTGGACACCGCTGGAACCAAGGCCCGCAAGCAGGCCCGTAGCAAGTACGGGGCCAAGCGCGAGAAGCCGGCGCGGGCTTCCTGATATGCCGCGGCGCGCGCGGGTCTCCCGCCGAGTCATCGTCGCCGATCCCCAATTCCACAGTGAGGGGCTGGCCAAGTTCATCAATTCGGTGATGCTCAACGGCAAGCGCTCCACCGCCGAGCACATCGTCTACGACGCCCTGGGCAGGATCTCCAAGAGCCAGCGCCGGGAGCCGCTCGAGGTCTTCGACCAGGCCATGCGCAACGTGACCCCGATCATCGAGGTCAAGCCCAAGCGCGTCGGTGGCGCCACCTACCAGGTGCCGGTTGAGATCCGCCACGACCGGCGACTGGCGCTGGCGCGGCGCTGGATCATCCGCGGAGCTCGCTCCCGCCACGGCCGGAGCATGGCCGACAAGCTGGCAGCCGAGCTGATGGACGCCAGCAACGGCATGGGCCAGGCGGTGAAGCGCAAGGAAGACACCCACAAAATGGCCGAGTCCAACAAGGCCTTCTCCCACTTTCGGTACTGAGCGGGCCCTGAAATGAGTACTCAGACCACAGTCGCGCCTAGCGGCGCCGGAGCCACCAAGGGCAGGCGGGTCCCCCTAAGCAGGGTCCGAAACATCGGAATCATGGCCCACATCGATGCCGGCAAGACCACCACCACCGAGCGAGTCTTGTTCTATACCGGGCGCATCCACAAGATGGGTGAGGTCCATGACGGCGCCGCCACCATGGACTGGATGGTGCAGGAGCAGGAACGGGGCATCACCATCACCTCCGCGGCCACCGCGGCCGAGTGGCAGGGGCACCAGATCAACATCATCGACACCCCGGGCCACGTCGACTTCACCGTCGAGGTAGAGCGGAGTCTCCGGGTTCTCGACGGCGCCATCGCCGTCTTCGATGCGGTCAGTGGTGTCGAGCCCCAGTCGGAGACGGTCTGGCGCCAGGCGGACCGCTACGACGTGCCTCGGATCTGCTTCATCAACAAGATGGACCGGATTGGAGCCGAGTTCGGGACTGCGGTCGAGTCCATCAAGGACCGGCTCGGCGCCCGGGCCATCCCGGTGCAGCTGCCGATCGGTGCCGAGGACGCCTTCCGGGGGGTGGTCGACCTGGTTCGCCAGCAGGCCACGGTCTACACCGATGACCTGGGCACGGCGCTGACCAACACCGAGATCCCCGATGAGATGCGGGACGCGGTCAAGGCGGCTCGTCAGGAGCTGGTCGAGGTGGCGGCCGAGTTCGACGACGACCTGATGCAGGCCTACCTGGACGACACCGCGGTCGCGCCCGAGGTTCTCAGCAGCGCTCTCCGGCGGGGCACCGTCGCTGCCGAGATCTTCCCGGTGTTCTGTGGCGCGGCCCTTCGCAACCGCGGGGTCCAGCCCCTGCTGGATGGGGTGGTGGAGTTCCTTCCCAGCCCCCTGGACCGGCCCCCGATCATCGGCCTAGACCTCAAGACCGGTGAGCAGCTGGGTAGAGAGGCCTCGGATGAGGCACCGTTCTCCGCCCTGGCCTTCAAGATCATGACCGACCCCTACGTCGGCAAGCTGACCTTCTTCCGGGTCTACAGCGGGGTCCTGAAGTCGGGCAGCTACGTCTACAACGCCAGCAAGGGTGAGAAGGAGCGGGTCGGCCGCATCCTCAAGATGCATGCCAACCGCCGCGAGGAGATCGACCAGGTGATGGCGGGCGACATTGCCGCGGCCATTGGCCTGCGCCACACCTCGACCGGGGACACCCTCAGCGACGAGTCGGACCCGATCGTGCTGGAGTCGATCACCTTCCCCGAGCCGGTGATCAGCGTCGCCATCGAGCCCAAGACCAAGGCTGACCAGGACAAGCTGGGGGTGGCGCTGCAGAAGCTGGCCGAGGAGGACCCCACCTTCCAGGTGAGGACCGACACCGAGACCGGCCAGAACCTCATCTCCGGGATGGGCGAGCTCCACCTGGAGGTGATCGTGGACCGGCTGCTGCGGGAGTTCAAGGTCGATGCCAACGTGGGCAAGCCCCAGGTCGCCTACCGGGAGACCGTCCGCAAGCAGGCCAAGGGGACCGGGCGCTTCGTGCGCCAGACCGGTGGCCACGGCCAGTACGGCCACGCCGAGCTGATCGTGGAGCCCAATGAGACCGGCAGGGGCTTCGAGTTTATAAACAAGATCGTGGGGGGAACAATCCCTCGTGAATACATAGCGCCGGTGGAGAAGGGCTGCATCGACGCCATGCAGTCCGGGGTCGTGGCCGGCTACCCGGTGGTGGACGTCAAGGCCACCCTCTACGACGGCTCCTACCACGACGTTGACTCCTCGGAGCAAGCCTTCCAGATCGCCGGCTCGATGGCGATGAAAGACGGCATGCGCAAGGCCTCGCCGGTGCTGCTGGAGCCGATCATGAAGGTCGACGTCACCGTCCCCGAAGCCAACCTCGGCGATATCATCGGCGACTTGGCCTCGCGGCGAGGACACACCTTGGGGATGGAAAGCCGGCGAGGCATGCAGATCGTTCACGCCATGGTGCCGCTGGGCAACATGTTCGGATACGCGACCCAGCTACGGAGCATGACTCAGGGTCGGGCCAGCTACACCATGGAATTCGACCATTACCAGGATTTGCCGCAAAGCCTGGCTGAAGAAATCACGGCCAAGCGCAAGAGCTGAGCCGTCATCAATTGAGTGCCACCCGCAACACGCTAAGGGCAGGGAAGAATGGGTAAGAAGAAGTACGACTCGACGAAGCCGCACATCAACGTCGGAACCATCGGTCACATCGACCATGGCAAGACGACGCTGACGGCGGCAATCACCAAGGTTCTGGCCAGCGACGGTCTGGCAGATTTCCGTGCCTTCGAGAGCATCGACAACGCTCCCGAGGAGAAGGCGCGCGGGATAACCATCGCGGCCTCGCACGTGGAGTACGAAACCGCGACGCGCCATTACGCGCATGTGGACTGTCCCGGTCATGCCGACTACATCAAGAACATGATCACCGGAGCCGCCCAGATGGATGGGGCGATCCTGGTGGTGGCCGCAACCGACGGGCCTATGCCCCAGACCAGAGAACACATTCTGCTGGCGCGCCAGGTAGGGGTGCCCTACATCGTGGTCGCACTCAACAAGGTGGACATGGTCGATGACGAAGAGCTCTTGGAGCTGGTCGAACTAGAGGTTCGCGAGCTGCTGACCAAGAATGAGTTTCCGGGCGACGACGTGCCGGTGGTGCGGGTATCAGCACTGAAGGCGCTGGAGGGCGATCCCGAGGCGGTGGCCCAGGTGCGCCAGCTGATGGAAGCGGTCGACACCTACATTCCGATACCCGAGCGTCCCATCGATCAGCCCTTCATGATGCCGGTCGAAGACGTCTTCTCGATTGAAGGCCGTGGCACCGTCGTCACCGGCCGGATCGAGCGCGGCGTAGTCAAGGTCAACGACACGGTCGAGGTGGTCGGCATCAAGGACACCAGCAAGACCGTGGTCACCGGCGTGGAGATGTTCCACAAACTGCTTGATCGCGGCGAGGCGGGCATGAACTGCGGTTGCCTGCTGCGAGGCGTCAAGCGCGAGGAAATCGAGCGGGGCCAGGTCCTAGCCAAGCCGGGATCGATCAAGCCCCACACCGATTTCGACGCCCAGGTCTACGTCCTCAGCAAGGATGAGGGCGGTCGCCACACTCCGTTCTTCAGCAATTACCGGCCCCAGTTCTACATCCGAACCACCGACGTCACCGGCCAGGTCGCCCTGCCCGAGGGCCGCGAATTGGTCATGCCCGGCGACAACGTTGAGCTCAGGGTCTCCCTGATCAGCCCGGTGGCGGTGGAGGAGGGCATGCGCTTCGCCATCCGTGAGGGTGGACGGACCGTCGGAGCCGGCGTCGTAACCAAGATCGACAAGTAATTCCGAGCAATCAGGAGCCCTTCAACTAGCAGATGGCACAGCGGATACGGATCAGGCTCAAAGCCTATGACCACCGGGTCCTGGATCAGGCCGCGGCTCGCATCGTCGAGACCGCGACCCGTAACCAGGCGCGCGTGGTTGGTCCGGTGCCGATGCCGACAGAGATCAACAAATACACGGTGATCCGGGGCCCCTTCATCGACAAGGACTCCCGTGAGCAGTTCGAGATGCGCACCCACAAACGGATCGTTGACATCCTCGACCCCAACCCCAAGGTGGTGGATGCGCTGATGCATCTCAACTTGCCCAGCGGTGTCAACATCGAGATCAAGCTCTGATGCCACGCTCGCTGCTGGCCCGCAAGGTCGGCATGACCCAGATCTTCGCCGCCGACGGTCGCTGCTACGGAGCGACCGTGCTGGAGGCGGGTCCCTGTCCGGTAGTGCAAATCAAGGATCAATCCAAGGATGGCTATGACGCCGTCCAGATTGGCTTTCAGCCCCTGCGCAAGGGAATCTCCAAGCCGGTTCGGGGCCACTACGAGGCCGCCGACCTGGAGCCGCACCGCCACTCGGCCGAGGTCCAGGGCCTGGGTGAGGTGAGCGTGGGTCAGGTGCTGACGGTCGAGGGCTTCCAGGAGGGAGGCCTGGTGGATGTGACCGGGGTCAGCAAGGGCAAGGGCTTCGCAGGGCAGCACAAGCGCCACCATTTCGGCCGGGGTCCGGTGACCCATGGCAGCCACAACATTCGCCAGGCCGGTTCGGTGGGATCGGTGGACGCGGCCCGGACCTGGCGGGGCCTCAAGATGGCCGGCCATATGGGCTCCAGCCGCAGCACGGTGCTGCGGCTGGAGCTGCTGAGAGTGGACTTGGAACGCAACCTCCTGCTCATCAAAGGGGCGGTGCCCGGAGGCAAGAACGGGGTACTCCTAGTCACCGAGTCCAGGCCCCGGACCCGCAAGGTGAGGGGGCAGCACTGATGGCTACCGCCGTACTCCGCGGGCCAGAGGGTGGCAAGACGGGAACACTGGACTTGCCGGAGGCGGCGTTCGGCGGTGAGGTCCATGGCGCGGTGCTGCACCAGGCCCTGCTACGGCAGCTGGCTGGCGCCCGGCAGGGCACCCACGACACCAAGACCCGAGCCGAGGTTAGTGGTGGAGGGCGCAAGCCGTACCGCCAGAAGGGCACCGGGAGAGCGCGCCAGGGCTCGATCCGAGCCCCGCAGTGGCGCGGCGGTGGCACCGTCTTCGGTCCCACCCCTCGTGGCTACCGTCAGGGCATGCCCCGCAAGCAGCGGCGCCTGGC
>JBAUWA010000139.1:0-14404 GCA_049583555.1 Candidatus Dormiibacterota bacterium
GCCAACGGCGGGAGCTCGAGCCCCAACCCGAGCCAGCTATCGGCACTCAGGAGGCCCGCCCGCCGGGTGGCCCCGCTCAGCCCCTCGCGCCGTCCGAACTCCCAGGCCCGTGCCAGGGCACGAGGCACATCGAGGTTGTCCTCAAGTGCCTCCATCGTCCCCTGGCGCAAGCTCTCCACCACCTCGGAGTCGACCGCTCCGCGGTCGTCGTCTGCCAGCTGGCGCAGGCGTTGCAGTCCTCTCTGGGCGCTGGCCAAGGACGCCAGGGTGAAGTTGAGGCGGGTACCGTAACGGGCGCTGGCGCAGAGATAGCGAAAGGCGAGCGGATCGTAGCCGCGCTCAACCAGATCGGCGACGGTGTAGACGTTGCCCTGGGATTTGGCCATCTTGACGCCATCCGCCAGCAGGTGTTGGCCGTGCACCCAGTGGCGAACGAAGCGCTTGCCGGTGGCGCCCTCGCTCTGGGCCAGCTCGTCCTCGTGGTGGGGGAAGATGTTGTCGACTCCACCCGTGTGCAGGTCCAGCTGCTCCCCCAGGAACTCCATCGACATCGCCGAGCACTCGATATGCCACCCCGGGTAGCCACGGCCGAAGGGACTTTCCCAGACCATCAGCTGGCGTCCGGGCTCGGCTGCGCGCCAGAGAGTGAAGTCGGCGGGATGCCGCTTTTCGGGATCGGGCTCGGCGCCGGCGGCGCCCTGCAGCTCTTCCAGAGAGTTACCCGAGAGCGCGCCGTACGAGAGCTGGGCCCTGGTGTCGAAGTAGACGTTGCCAGTGACCTCGTAGGCGAGGCCGCGCGTGAGCAGACGCTCGACCAGGGCGATCATCTGAGGAATGTGGTCGGTGGCTCGGGGGAAGAAGTCGGCCGGCTCGATGCCCAGCAGCGACTCTGCCCGGTGGAACTCCTCTTCGAATTCGCTGGCGATCTCGCGTGGCGTCCGCCCCGCCGCCAGCGCGGCGGCGATCACCTTGTCCCCGCCCCGTTCGGCCAGCTCCTGGCGCATGTGCCCGACGTCGGTGATGTTCTTGACGTGGACCACCTGCCATCCCTGGCTCTTGGCGATGCGCTTGATCCAGTCCGCCAGCAGATACGTGCGCAGGTTGCCGATGTGTACCGAGCGATAAACCGTCGGCCCGCAGCTGTAGATGGTGAGCTTCGGCGGTTCCCGCGGTTCCACCGCTCGGACCTCTCGGGTCAGGGTGTCGCGCAGACGGAGCACCGTTCGATGCTAGCAGTGGGCTCAACGCGACCCCCGAAGCCGTATCCAATCCGAGGAAAATGCCACCGAATTCTTCGAGTTGTCTCGCTCCAGAGGAGCTGAATGAGTGCTGCGAGCCCGATTCCGACCCTGCTCTTGCTGGGGGGCGGTGAGTGGCAGCCGGCGGCAGAGGCGGCGGATTCATGGTGGCTCGCTCGGGCCGCCCGATTGGAGGTCACAGTCGTGACCTCGGCGGCCCAGGACATTCCCGCCACCCAGGTGGGCTGGGCAGCCGCTCACTTCGGGGAGATGGGAGCGCGAGTCGAGGGATGTCAAATCCAGACCCGCAGGGACGCCAGTGACGCCCGATTTCTCCAGCAGTTGCGGAACGCGGCCTCGATCTATCTCTGCGGCGGCGATCCCGGAGCAGCGCGGGAGGTGCTCATCGACAGCGCGGCCGCGGAGGTACTGGTGTCCGCCTATCGAGCAGGGATTCCGCTGGCCGGCTCGAGCGCTGGGGCCATGGTGCTGGGAAACGACTGCCTGGTACCCGGCCAAGACTTCGGCCTGGACCGTGGCTTGGGGCTGGTACCGGCGGTGGTGGTGCCGCACTGGAGCGGCGCCGGTGCCCAGTGGCGCCAGGTGGCCGAGCGGCTTGCCCGCGAGCACCAGGTGATCGCCATCGATGAGTCCACCGGCCTCTGCTGGGATGGCGCATCCTGGACTGTCAGAGGTCCGGGTCGAGCAGTCCTGGTCACCCCAAGCGGAGAGCGCGAGATCGGGGAGGGCCAACCGCTACCGCCAGTAGAATGACGCGCACTGCCTGAGCCCGGGTCCCTTCGGCGCGTCCTGCCGGGACCGCTGGAGGTCGAGATGACGGAGCCTGCTGCCAATCTTCTGGAGACCCTGGTCTCGCTGTGCAAGCGACGGGGCTTCGTCTTCCAGAGCAGCGAGATCTATGGTGGGATCAACGCGGTCTACGACTTCGGTCCCCTGGGGGTGCGGCTGCGGCGCCGCATCCGTGACGCTTGGTGGCGGCAGATGGTGGATCTTCGCGACGACGTCGAGGGGGTGGAGGCGGCAATCCTGATGAACCCCACCGTCTGGGAGGCCTCGGGCCACCTCAGCAACTTCAGCGATCCCTTGGTCGACTGCCTGGGCGAGTGCCATCAACGCTGGCGCTGGGACCAGCTCAACGGTGCAACCACCTGCCCCGACTGTGGTGGTCCACTGAGCCAACCCCGTCAGTTCAACCTCATGTTCAAGACCTTCATTGGCCCGGTTGAGGATGAGAGCGCGGTGGTGTACCTGCGGCCCGAGACGGCGCAGGGCATGTTCGTCAACTTCAGGAACGTGGTCAACAGTTCGCGGCAGCGGATTCCTTTTGGCATCGCCCAGATCGGGCGTAGTTTCCGCAACGAGATCTCCACCGGAAACTTCATCTTTCGACTTCGCGAGTTGGAGATGATGGAGATGGAGTGGTTCTGTCAACCAGGTCAGGATGGGCACTGGTTCGAGTATTGGTGCGAGCAGCGCATGGCCTGGCACGAATCACTGGGCTTGAACCGTGAGCATCTGCGCCTGCGCCCTCACGGCGAGCATGAAAGAGCTCACTACGCACTGGCTTCCAGCGACATCGAGTACAGCTTTCCCTGGGGCTGGGGCGAGCTCGAGGGTATCGCCCGTCGCGGCGATTACGACCTCCGGCGCCATCAGGAGGTGAGCGGCCACGACCTCCAGTACACCGATCCCAGTACCAATGAGCGCTATCTCCCCTACGTAGTCGAGCCCGCCGTCGGTGTGGACCGGACCTTCCTGGCGCTGCTGCTCGACGCCTACGCCGAGGAGGAGGTGCGGGGGGAGACCCGGGTGGTGCTGCGGCTGCACCAGAAAGTTGCGCCCTATCAGCTGGCGGTGCTACCCCTGCAGAGGAAGCCAGAGCTGGTGGAACTGGCGCGGCGGGTCGAGCACGGCCTGCGTCAGCAATTCTCCACCGACTATGACGACACCCAGTCGCTGGGACGCCGCTATCGGCGCCAGGACGAGATCGGGACTCCACTGGCCATCACCATCGACTTTGACAGCCTGGAGGATCACGCCGCCACCATCCGCGACCGCGACAGCATGGAACAGGTGAGGGTGGGGTTGGACCAGCTCGCCACAGTCTGTGGTGAGCGCTTGGGTGCGGACCGCTAGCTAAGCGCCCCCCTGGCGGGCGCTGAGCACGCAGAACTCATTGCCCTCGGGGTCGGCCAACACCACCCAGCTGACGTCGGGTCCCTGACCGACATCCACCGGTCGGGCACCCAATTGCTTGATCCGCTCGACCGCGGCGTCGCGGTCGTCCGGGGCCAAGTCGATGTGGAGCCGGTTCTTGACCGTCTTGGACTCCGGCACCGGCACGAAGACCAAGGTGGGGTAGGAGTCCTCGTCTCGAGCCAACACCACCTCGTCCGGTTCCTCGAAGACGATCCGGTAGCCGAGGACATCTGCCCAGAAGCGCGCCAGGGTAGAGGGATTTCTGCTGTCAACTACCACGCTGTACCAGCGCACGCTCACGCCGCGAATGCTACTGGTGCCAGGCACATCGACGGCGGGTGCCGACCGCCGTCAGAAAGCAGGGGGGCCCCCGTGTACTCGGCGTAGGCTGGGTGGCTTGGAAGCCAGCTCTGCCGAGGACGATGAGGAGCTAGTCGACCCTCGGACCAGAGTTCGAATGCGGCTCTTGGCGGCCGCCGGGCTCGCCTGGGCGGTGGCGGACCTCCTCATTCTTCTGACCCAGGGGTTCCCCGCAGGATGGCAGCTGCAGGTCACCTTCCTGTGCATGGCCGTGGTCCCGGCCGCGGCCTTGATTCTTGCCCTGAGGGGGCGATCGCCCGGGACCTTGGTGGTCGCTCTTGCCACCTTGGGAACTTGGGCCGCGATTCTGGGCGTGCTGGGGCTGGTCACCATCGTTGGGCTGCCCATGCTCCTGGTCGCTGCCTTCGCCTATCTGCTTACACGCAGGTATGCAGACGGCAAGCAGGGGCGACCGGACGGCGGCTGGGCCTTACGCGTCGGCCTCATAACTGGCGGTGTAGGACTGGCGGTCGGCCTGATGGGACTGGTGATCACCATCCTCAGTGCCGTGGGCGGTGGCTGACTCCAGCCCGGCGGCTAGCCGGCCTGCTCCAAGGGCTGGCTAGCGAACTGCTGCAGGTAGAGGCGAGCGTAGGCTCCGCCCTGCGCCAGCAGTTGGGTGTGAGACCCGCGCTCGACGATTCGTCCGTGTTCCATCATCAGGATCAGGTCCGCCGCCAGGATGGTCGAGAGCCGGTGGGCTATGGCAATTGTGGTTCGGCCTTCCATCAGACCCGAAACCGCGTCCTGGATGGCGCGTTCACTGTGGCTGTCGAGCGCGCTGGTGGCCTCGTCCAGAATCAGTACCCTGGGGTTCTTCAGGATCGCCCGGGCCAGGGCCACTCGCTGTTTCTCACCGCCGCTGAGCCGGTAGCCACGCTCGCCGCCCACGGTGTCGTAGCCGTCGGGCAGCTCCATGATCCGGTCGTGGATGGCGGCCGCCCGTCCGGCGGCGATCAGCTCCGCATCGGTGGCGTCAGGCTTGCCCACCAGGATGTTTTCCCGGATGGTGCTGTGGAAGATGAAGGTCTCCTGGGTGACCAGAGCGATCGCCGCGCGCAGGGTGGCGCTGGTCAGCTCCCGAAGGTCGTAGCCGTCGAGGGTGATCCTGCCCTGATCGACGTCGTAGAGGCGGGCCATCAGGTAGGTGAGGGTGCTCTTGCCGGCGCCGCTGGGGCCTACCAGGGCGACCAGCTGGCCGGGCTCAGCCTCGAAGGTGATTCCGTCGACTGCGGGGGCAGTGCCCTCCTGGTAGCGGAAGGTGACATTCTCAAAGGCGATCCTGCCCTTGATCTGGCTAACCGGGATGGTGATGGCTCCATCGCGATCAGCGATCTCGACCGGGATGTCGAGGTACTGGAATATCCGATCGAAAAGGGCCAGCGCCCCCTGGAGTTCGACCTGGACACTGAGCAGCTGCCCGATGGGGAAGAAGAGCCCGGCCTGGAAGGTGGTGAAGGCGACCAGGGTTCCCACCGACACCCCACCCTTGAGCCCGGCGTGAAGGAACAGCCCTGCCACCAGGTATACCCCCGCCGGCAGGATGGAGAAGAAGGTCGATATGAATCCGAAAAACCAGCGCCCCACCATCTGCTGGCGGATCATCAGAGCGGTCAGCCGAGAGGTCTCGCCGGAGTAGCGTTCGCGCGCCACTTTCTCTCGACCGTAGACCTTGGTCAGCAGGATGCCGCTGACCGAGAGCGTCTCCTCGGCCAGCGCCGAAAGGTCGGCCAGAGTCACCTGGGTGGCTGCGCTCACCCGTCGGCGCACCTCTCCGACCCGGACCGTGACCAGGATGAAGATCGGCAGCACCGCGATCGAAAGCAGGGTCAGCTGCCAGCTGAGGAAGGCCATCCCGGCCAGGGTTGCCGCGACCCTGGTCATGTTGGCGACGGTGCTGGTGGCGGTGTTGGTGATGACCGAGTCCACCCCACCCACATCGTTGGCCAACCGGGACTGGATCTCGCCGGTCCGGGTCGCGGTGAAGAAGCTGAGCGGAAGGTTCTGCAGGTGCGAGTAGAGCGCCAGGCGCAGGTCCTGCATCATCCGCTGGCCGACGACGGCGTTGAGGTAGGTCTGCCACACCCCCAGCCCGGTGCTGATCACGGGGGTGATCACCATGATCCCGAAGAAGATCAGAAGAAGCCGGGGATTGTGCTTCAGGATGGCGTCGTCGATGATCAGCTTGAGCATGTAGGGGTTGACGATCCCCAGCAGTGCCACCACCACCAGGATCAGCAGCACTCCGGCTACCTGAAGCTTGTAGGGACGGAAGAGCTTGACAACGCGCCGCACCGTGCCCCGGGTGGGTGGAGTTACTGAGGAGGGATCGAGGGGTCGGGGGCTGCCGTGAGCCATCCCGCCGCCCCCGTAGTGCATGCCCATCTAGTTCGGTAAGTCCTCTGGATTGACCACGGGGTCCGGCTGACCCCGGAGTCGCCCTAGCGGTTGCGCCAGGGAGCTGACCCCGGCGTAGATCAATCGATCCTAGCACCGGAATCGTTCTCGATCGGAGGTCGGCCCAGCTACACTCGAACGGCAAAGGGGAGTCAGGGAGGCCTCGTCTATGGCAGCGACTGCGGTGCGGAGCAGGCCAGCGACGGCGCGCAAGGCTGAACCGAAGTACGTCTACGACTTCGAAGAAGGCAACGCCGGCATGCGGGCCCTGCTCGGCGGCAAAGGCGCCGGGGTGGCCGAGATGACCAACGCCGGGCTGCCGGTGCCCCCGGGGTTCACCATCACCACCGTTGCCTGCAATGCCTACATGCAGGCCGGGGGGAAGTTCCCGGCCGGGCTGATGGACGAGGTCAAGCAGCACCTCGCCCACTTAGAGCAGAGGACCGGCAAGCGACTGGGCGACCCCGACGAGCCGCTGCTGGTCTCGGTGCGGTCCGGGGCCGCCCAGTCGATGCCGGGAATGATGGACACGGTCCTGAATCTGGGCCTCAACCAACGCAGCCTGGAGGGCCTGACCAAGAAGACCGGTGACCGCCGCTTTGCCCTCGACGCCTACCGTCGCTTCATCCAGCTCTTCGGTCGAATCGTCAAAGGGGTGGACGGCGAGCTCTTCGAGCACGAGCTGGAAGCCGCCAAAGCCGCCGCCAAGGTCAGCACCGACGCCGAGCTCTCGACGGCGGCGCTGACCAAGTTAGCCGAGAAGTTCCGGGAGATCTATCGCGCCCACACCTCGGAGCCATTCCCCGAGGACCCCTGGGAGCAGCTGACCATGGCGATCGCGGCCGTCTTCTCCTCGTGGAACGGTCGCCGCGCCGTGGCCTATCGCGAGTACAACCACATTCCCCACAACCTGGGAACCGCGGTCAACGTCCAGGCGATGGTGTTCGGCAACATGGGCGACGACTCCGGCACCGGGGTTGCCTTCACCCGCGATCCCGCCACCGGTGAGCGACGCCTCTTCGGTGAGTACCTGCTCAACGCCCAGGGCGAGGACGTGGTGGCCGGGATCCGGACGCCCCAGCCAATCGAGACGCTGCGCAAGTCCCTGCCCAAGGTCTATCGCAGCTTTGCGGACATCGCCTCCAGGCTGGAGGCCCACTACCGCGATGTCCAGGACATGGAGTTCACCATCGAGCAGGGCAAGCTCTACATGCTCCAGACCCGAGGTGCCAAACGCACCGCGGCGGCCGCGGTGAAGACCGCCATCGACATGCTGGCCGAAGGCATCATCACCAAGGAAGAGGCCCTGGCTCGGGTCGACCCGGAGCAGGTGGATCACCTGCTCCACCGCGCCATCGACCCTCACGCCCAGGTCAGGGTGCTGGCCACCGGTCTGGCGGCGTCGCCCGGAGCCGCCATCGGCGCCGCCGTCTTCGATGCTGACCGAGCCGAGGCCGCTGCCAAGCGCGGCGAGAAGGTGATCCTGGTCAGGATCGAGACCAATCCTGACGACGTCCACGGCATGATCGCAGCCGAGGGGGTGCTCACCTCCCGGGGCGGACGTACATCCCATGCCGCGGTGGTGGCGCGGGGCATGGGCAAGCCCTGCGTCGCAGGAGCCGAGGACGTCAAGGTGGACCTTGCTCATCGCCGCTTTGTCGCCGGCGGGGTCACCGTCAAGGAGGGGGACGTCTTCACCCTCGACGGATCGGACGGGCGAGTGATCGAGGGTGAAGTGGCCACGGTTGAGCCGGTCGTCTCCGGGGATCTGGATCAGCTGCTGACGCTGGCCGACTCGGTGCGACGGCTGCGCATCTTCGCCAACGCTGACAATCCCCCTGACGCCCAGCGGGCCCGCGGCTTTGGGGCCCAGGGAATAGGCCTCTGCCGGACCGAGCACATGTTCATGGAGCAGGACCGTCTGCCCTGGGTTCAGGAGATGATCCTGGCGGGCGACAGCGAGGCCCGGCGTCAGGCGTTGGCTGAGCTGCTGCCCTTCCAGCGCGAGGATTTCATCGGGATCCTGGCGGCAATGCGGGGGCTGCCGGTGATCATCCGGTTGATCGACCCGCCGCTCCACGAGTTCCTGCCCAACCACGATGATCTGTTGGTCCAGGTGACCCGGCTGCGGGCGCTCAAGAAATCCCCCAAGAAATTGGCCCGGGCCGAGAGGATGCTGGCCGCGGTCGAGGAGCTCCGGGAGCAGAACCCGATGCTGGGGCTGCGAGGCTGCCGCCTGGGCCTGCTGTTCCCCGAGATCATCGAGATGCAGGTGAGGGCGATCGCCGAAGCTGCCAGCGAGCTGCGCCGCCGCCGAATCAAGGCCGTGCCCGAGATCATGGTGCCCCTGGTGGGCCACTTCGAGGAGCTCCGCCGGTCGCGCGCCGTCATCGAATCCACCCTGAAGGAGGTGGCCAAGGAACAGGGGGTGCGGCTGGATATCAAGATCGGGACGATGATCGAAGTGCCGCGCGCCGCCCTCACCGCCGGCCAGGTCGCGGAGGCGGCCGACTTCTTCTCCTTCGGCACCAACGACCTGACCCAGATGACCTACGGGGTCTCTCGTGATGACGCCGAGGGAAAGTTCCTCAATCAGTACGTCAGCGAGGGGATCCTGCCTGCCAACCCCTTCGAGCACCTCGACCCCGATGGGGTGGGGAGGCTGATGGAGATGGCCACCACCGAGGGTCGGGCGGCCAAGCCGACCCTGGAGGTCGGCATCTGCGGCGAGCATGGTGGAGATGCCCAGTCGATCGCTATCTGCGAGCGGCTGGGTCTCGACTATGTTTCCTGCTCTCCGTTCCGAGTGCCGGGGGCTCGGCTGGCGGCAGCTCAGGCGCGTCTCCGGCTTGGGGCCAACTCCGGAAAGCGAGCAGTTCGGCGGCCGGCCGCGGCGCCGGGCGATCGCGGAAGGCCCGAGCCGCACGCTAGACACAGCTAAGCGCTCTGGCTTTGGGTTGAGCTCCTGATCTAAAGCTGGATCGACTTGGGGACCAGGAATTCCTGCAGGCCGTACTTGCCAAATTCTCGGCCGTGCCCTGACTGCTTGACCCCACCGAAAGGGGCTACCAGATTGAAGGCGCCGCCGTTGACCTCTACGGTCCCGGCCTGGAGCCGGCGAGCGAAGCTGACGGCATGGTCCTGATCCTGGGACCAGACTGCCCCGGCCAGGCCGTACCTTGTGCCGTTGGCAATCTCGAGCGCCTCGGATTCGTCTCGATAGGGGATGACCGAGAGCACGGGGCCGAAGATCTCCTCCTGAGCGATCGTCATCTCGGGACGGACGTCGGCGAAGACGGTGGCCTGGACGAAGTATCCCCGCTCCAGGCCCGTGGGGGCTTCGGCTCCGCCGATCATCAGCCGGGCACCCTCGGCGATGCCCTGGCGAATGTAGCCGCGGACGCGCTCCAGCTGGGTCTCGGAGGCGAGGGGACCGAGTCTGGTCGACTCGTCTAGAGGATCGCCCAGGGTGAGCTTCTGGGCGGTCTCGACCGCGACCGCCGCCGCGCGCTCCTGCTCCTCGGCCGGCACCAGCAGTCGGGTCAGCGCGGTGCAGGTCTGACCCGCGTTGGAGAAGGCGTTGTAGACCGCGAACTTGGCCGCCTTCTCGATGTCGGCGTCGGGCAGGAGGACGCTGGCCGACTTTCCCCCCAGTTCCAGGGTTACCGGGGTCACGGACTCCGCCGCCAGCTGAGAGATGCGGCGGCCGGCCCGGGTCGAGCCGGTGAAGGAGATCATGTCGACCAGCGGGTGCAGCACCAGCCCCTCCCCGGCGGTGGCACCGGTACCAGAGATGACGTTGAGCACCCCCGCCGGCAGCCCGGCGGCGGCGGCGATCTCGGCCAGCGTGAAGGCGGTGAGCGGCGCTACCTCGCTGGCCTTGAGCACGACCGTGCAGCCCGCCGCCAGTGCCGGGGCCACCTTGGCCACTATCTGCTGCAGGGGGTAATTCCAGGGGGTGATGGCGGCGACCACTCCGACCGCCTCGTGGACGACCAGGTCGTTACCTATTTGCTCCTGGAACTCGAAGTCGCGCAGCGCCGCGGTGGTGCCGGTGATGATCGCGATCGGGTTGCCGACCTGGACTGCTCTGGCCATGCGGATCGGGCTCCCCACCTCCCGAGCGATGCTGCGAGCCAGCTCCTCGGTCCGATCGGCGATCCCCTGGGAGATGGCCTCCAGATAGCTGACGCGCTCGCCTACGGCCGTGGTGGACCAGCTGGGGTAAGCCTCCGCAGCTGCCTTGACGGCGCCATCGATGTCTTGTTCGGAAGCCTCGGCGACTTCCGCGAAGACTTCGCCGGTGGCGGCCTCGTGCACGTTGATGCGGGTGCCAGAGGTGGCCGGAGCCCAGCCGCCTCCGATGTAGAACTGATCCTGGACCAGGCGGTCCCCAGACCTTGCCGGGTGAGTCGTGGTGGTCATTTACTCGCCAACGGCCCCGGCGGGCGCGGTGAATAGGTCTCCGGGCTGACTGGTCTCGGCAACTGCTGCACGCTGGCTCGATCCTAGCAATTGGGCTCGTGCTTCACCGGCGCCGCCCGGGATAATGTGGCATCCGTAGTTCGGGAGAGAGCCAGGTTGCGAATCGCCAGATTTGCCGCGCCCGAGGGGCCACGTTTCGCCGTCGCCGATCCCGACAAGCCCAGCTCGGAGGGCTGGCGCTGGCTTGACCTGGGTCTCGCCACCCCGGAACTTCAGGTCGCGCTCCTCAGCGGTACTCCGCCCGCGTTCGGTCCCGAGATCTGGCCGGAATTGCCGGCGCTGGCTCCCCTGGCTCCGAACCGGGTATTCGCGGTCGGGCGCAATTACCTGGCCCACGCCGAAGAGGGTGGGGCCAAGCCCCCCAAGGTGCCGCTGATCTGGGTCAAGCTGAACTCGGCCGTCATCGGGGATGGGAGCGCCATCGTCATCCCCTGCGAGCACTCTGACGCGATCGACTATGAGGGGGAGCTGGCGGTGGTGATCGGCACGCCCGGGCGACGCATCTCCCGAGACGCCGCCCTGGCCCATGTTGGCGCCTACACCGCCGCCAACGACGTCACCGCCCGCGACGCCCAGGATGCCATGGCTCAGTGGACCCTACCCAAGAGCATGCCGACGTTCGCCCCCTTGGGCCCGCACCTCCTCACCGCCGACGAGATCCCTGACCCCCAGGCGCTGACCATTGAGACCTGGATCGGCGGAGAGCAGCGCCAGCAGGGCAGCACCAAGGACATGATCTTCCCGGTGGCCGAGCTGGTGAGCTTTCTCTCCCAGTACGTGGAGCTTGAGGTCGGCGACGTTATTGAGACCGGCACCCCAGCGGGAGTTGGATGGAGTCGAAATCCCAGAGCGACGCTGCAACCCGGCCAGGAGGTGGAGGTCCGGATCCAGCCCATCGGCGTCCTGCGCAACCCGGTTGAGGCGGAGGCTGCGGCCGTGGGCGCCTAGCCCGAGGTCGCAATCCAAGGCATGAGGAACGAGCGCCAGTTGGCTCCCTGGCTGGTCGGCGCCTCGATCGAGACGGTGGGCAAGGTGTCCGAACGCCAGCTGGGAAGAGGCCGGGTGAAGCAGCATCGACTCCACCGACTGGAGCGCCGCGAGCAGCTGCTCCAGGCCTGCCTGGTCGCCTTCGCCAGAGATGGCCTAGAGGTGACCACGATGGATTCCATCGCCGCCACCGCCGGGGTCAGCAAGCCTCTGGTCTACCGTCACTTCCACAACCGGCGCGAGGCGCTGACCGCGGTAGTCGAGCAGGAGAGCGAGCGCCTGCTGGAGTTCCTCGACCTGGACGCGATGGCACCCCCGAGTCCGAGTTTCGAGCAACTGACCATAGCCTTCCTGCGCTTCGCGGCCGAGTACCCAGCGTCATTCCGGCTGCTGTTCCAGCTGGTCGATGCCGCCGCCGGCAACGCCAAGCAGCGAGTGGACCAGCTGCGAGAGCGGATCGGTCGGGTGATGGTCACCTCGCTGCTCTCCGAAGCGGAGACGGCTGAGCTGGCCAGGACGCTGGAGCCGAGCCCCGACGCCGGGTGGTTGGCGGGGATGGTCAGCTCTATCGTTGAGGGGGTGGCTAGTGGACTGGTCCGCGGCGAGGATCCTACGTTGCGCGCCGGGGCGCTCAGGCAGCTGCTGCGCCCGGAGGGGCTGATGGCCGCTCTAGTCGAGTTTCGCCAGGCAGTTCCTACGTCGGGGCCGTTGGAGCCGGAGCGGGCATAGCGATCTTGTCCCCGGGGGGCTCGCTCTCCGCCTTGCACCTGCCCGACATAGCCGGCCCCACGCGCGTGGTGGGCGGTCCTCGCTCGGGCAAGACCCAGCTGCTGGTGGAGCTGGCCGCGGAGTGGCTGCTCCCCGGCGGCGACCCCAAACGCATGGTGCTGGTGGTTCGGAGCCGGAGCGGTGCGGCTCTGCTGCAGAGGCGGGTTGACGCCCTGTTGCCCGGCGCTCACCCGGCACCCCAGGTCCTGACCCATGAGCGGCTGGCACGCTCGGTCTTGACCGCGCTGGGCAGGGAGCTGGAGCCAGCCGCGACCCTCTCGCGGGTTGGGGAGTGGTTGGCGATGCGAGAAGCCCTGCGCCGCGCCCGTCCTACACTGCCGCGACTGGGGGATCTGGTTGCCGAGCCCTCCTGTATCGACGACGCCATTGCTGTCGCCTCGGCCTGTAAGAGAGCCCTGGTGGAACCCGGTTTGCTGGCAGAGCGACTTCGGGAGGCGCCTGTCAGCCTCCGTGAGATGGTGGTGATAACCGCCAGCTACCAGGCAGTCCTGAACGAAATGGGCAGTCTGGATCCGCGCGACTGGCACAGTCTGGCGCTCACCGCTCTCGAGGATCCTGGCGCGATGCGCAACTGGGCTGATGTGATGTTGGTGGATGAGGCAGAGGACCTAAGCCCGGCGCAGTGGTTCCTGCTCCGTGAGCTCGGAAGCCGGCTTAGCCTCCCCACCCGGCTAGTCCTGGCTGGCCACCGGACCGAGTCCGCCCCTGGTTTCCGGGGCGTCTCTAGCGAGTGCTCAAGTCTTCCCTTCGAGCAGTACTTCCCAAGCGAGATGGGAGCTAGCGACTGGGTCCTGCCGCCGGCATTGCACGGCTGGTCCGCAACAGTTGCCGCCGAGCTCGGTCTCGAGCCCGAGGAGGAAGAGCGTCAGGTGGGCAGCCAGATTGAGAACCTGGCGGAGGCTGCATTCAGAGTCGCTCCCTCGGCCCGGGTATGGCAGGCCAGCGACGAAACCGAGGAGGCGCTGGCGGTGGCGCGCGAGATCCTCCGAGCCCGCCTGGACGGGGACCTGGACTTCGGCGATGTGGCGATCCTGGTGCGCTCACCGGGTAGCCAGCTGTTTCCCATCCAGGCCGCTCTGACCAGCCTGGGAATCCCCTACCGGCTTCAGAATCGCGTTAACTGGGCGGGTCATCCCCTGGTGGCCATCTCCCTCAATTGGCTCCGAGTTCTCCGCTCTCCCGCTGACGACCGGGCGCTGCTCAAGGCGCTCGTTGCTGGCCCGCTGGCGGTATCACCCGCTGCGATCGCGGTGCTTCGGCGCCGGGCTGGGCTCAGCAATCGCCCATTGGCCACGGTTTTCTGGACGACGATCCGAGCCGGGCAGGACTTGGCCGGGGACGAGTGGGACGAGCTGCGACGGGCAGGTCGGCCCTGGTTGCGGCTGGGCGCCGGAGATCCCGGGCTGGGCGGTCGACCACTGGATTGGCCCCACCTTCGGACCCTTCTCGGCGAGGTGGAGGTGGCGGCCGGGCTGGCGGCTGCTGGGCTAAAGAAACTGGACTCGGCAGCCGTCCTGGCGGAGCTGGCCCGGGTAGCGGCAGCCACCGCCGATGCCACCCGCAGGTTGGGCCGGCCGGTGCTGACCCTGGCCGAGTGGGTAGACCTGTTGCAGCTAGCGATCCGACATGCGGGGGGAGAGGAGCGGGACCTTGAGTCGGACCGCTCCGAGGTCTCGGTTTTGACCATCCGCCAGGCCAAGGGCAGGACGTGGCCAAGAGTATTCATCTGCGGTTGCGTAGCTGGAACCATCCCCGCGTCTGCCGACTCGGGTGGCCTGCTCGATACCGAAGAGGTGAGTGAGCTGGTTCGGTTGGTGCCCGAGCTGGAGGAAGTGCTCTCCTACGGTGAGCGACAGCAGGACGCAGAATCCCGACTTTTCCTGGTCGGTCTGACCAGAGCCACGGCGCAAGTGACATGCAGCTGGGCG
>JBAUWA010000140.1:0-16824 GCA_049583555.1 Candidatus Dormiibacterota bacterium
GTCTCGGGGTATACGCCTTCCCTCCCCAATGGATTCAGATCACCGGTGGATCTATATCGCTCGCGTCCCGGTCACTGGAGGTGACCTCGGACTGGATTCCGATCGGGGGCTCCCTGGCCACGGCTGAAAGCGGCTGCCAGCAGCCTCCCTTCATCGGGGCGGCGTTGACGCTCACCCAATTCGCCAGCGGGCCGTTCGACGCCGATTTCGCCTGCTGAACCGTGCTCAGCAGCGAAGCCGCGGTGCGCGGCCGATCAACATCGCCCTGACTATGCGCCGAGTTCGCTCTGCCGGGTCACCGGCCCAGGTGGTCGGCCTGGGCTTGAGCTTGCCTAGGTGGAGAGCGTCCGCAGACTCACGGATCTTGCCACCAGGGTGACGCCGAAGAGGACCAGCCAGACTCCGAGCACGATCGCCAGCGCTAGCAAGGATATTCCGGGGATCGAGAAGAGGATGACCCCGGCGATGATCGAGAGAACACCGCTGGCGATGAGCCATACCCGGCCATGGGTGATGCCACGGCTAAAGGCGGTGAGCAACTCCAGGAATCCGTGAATTATCCAGAACAGTCCCAGGACCAAGGCCAGGATCAGGATCGAGAGGACAGGGTGCCGAAGGAGGAACAGCCCCACTAAGAAGGACAGGATCGCGAGCAGCGCCAAGGCGGCTCGCAGCCAGATGCTCTCATCGGGAACGGCGATCGCCTGCACCAGTCTGAATACGCCAGCCACCACCAACTGGGCACCGAATAGCAGCGCCAGCGCCAGAAGTGCAAAGCCTGGCCGGATGAGAGCCAACAACCCGGCGACGAGACAGAGGACTCCGAACGCGAACCCCCAGAGCCAGTGCCGCCCCAGGCCAGCCAGCCAATTCCCGTAGGCGTTGGAATCGAACCAATTCACGGCGAAACCCCCACATTCCCCAACTTGACCCGCTCGGTCAGCTCTAGACAGTAGCCTCCTCGTCTGATGGAGGGAGCCGGGGTGGAGGCTACTCCTATTCGAACCGAAGCCGTGGAATCTGCGCTATACCTAAGCCGCCAAGCCCACTTCGTCGGGGCCGGCCTGCTGGCCGGTCGCCCGATTCTGTCCGTCGTGGAGGCCGAGCATGTCCGACCACGGTTCCGGGGCTGCGGGCGCCAAGCGCGGGGGCTCGAAGAAATCGACCAGCGGTGAGGGCGCCGCGAGTGGCCCTGCCAACCGCCTCGACCCCTACCGGCGAAAGCGCGACTTCAGTCTCAGCCCCGAGCCCTCGGGTACGGTCCGATCGGAAGCCAAGACCGCCCCACCGGCGGGATTGTGGGAGCGGCTTCCGCGTGGGCACCGCTTCTGCGTTCAACTCCATCGGGCTAGACGGCTTCACTACGACTTTCGCCTTGAGCACGCCGGGGTGCTTCTCTCATGGGCGGTACCCAAGGGTCCGTCGATGGACCCCAAACAGCGGCGCCTGGCGGTGCAGGTAGAGGACCACCCGATCGACTATGGCGATTTCGAGGGGGTGATCCCCACTGGCTACGGTGCGGGCACGGTGCTGGTCTGGGATATGGGAGAACGTACCTGGGCAGAAGGCCCCAAGGGCCCGGTCAACGAGGGGCTCCGGGATGGGCATCTTGACTTCGACCTGCACGGCGAAAAGCTCAAGGGCGGCTTCAGCCTGATCCGCATGGATCACGGGGCATCCGGCAAGAAGGACGAGTGGCTGCTGATCAAAAGGCCGGACGCCGCGGCGGACCCTGAGTTGGTCTTCCCCGACACCTCGGTCAAGACGGGGCAGACCCTTGACCAGGTCGCGGAAGGTGCCGGGGACGCCAAGGCTAAGCCGCCAGAGCTGGAGTCGCTGGTCAAGGACGCGCCCCGGGCGAAGCTCCCGGCAACCCTCTCGCCGATGCTGGCCACCCTGGTCGACCGTCCCTTCAGCAGCCCCGACTGGCTCTTCGAGTTGAAGTACGACGGGGTCCGCGCCCTCGTGAAGTGGACCAAAGGCAAGATCTCGGTCCAGGGAAGGTCGGGCCGAGACGAGACCGCCCGCTACCCGGAGCTGCAGGAGCTGGCAGGGCTCCTGAGTGGGGACGACTGCCTCATCGATGGCGAGATCGTGGTCCTCGACCCCGATGGTCACCCCTCCTTCCAGCGGCTCCAGCACCGCATGCAACTGCGACCGGCGGAGGCAGAGCGGGCCAGTCAGGACGAGGCAGTCACGTTCATGGCTTTCGACATGCTCTTCGCCCAAGGGCACGATCTCATGCGCCAGCCCCTGAGGCTGCGCAAGCGCGTTCTCCGTGCCGTTCTCCGCGACGGTCGGGTGGCCCGCTATGCGGACGACGTCGAGGAGGAGGGCGAGACCTTCTACGCCAAGGTGCGCGAAGCAGGACTCGAGGGTCTGGTCGCCAAGAGGGCCAGCTCGGCCTACCTTCCCGGCAAGCGGAGCCGTGACTGGCTCAAACTCAAGGTCCGCCCCACTCAAGACTGCGTCATCTGCGGATACGTGCCCGGGCAGGGGCGCAGGGCCCGGCTCGGGGCTCTGGTGCTTGGCGTCTACGCCGACGGTCATCTGGTGGACGCCGGTCGAGTCGGCACCGGGTTCTCCGAGGAGCTCCTGGTTGATCTGGAGAAGATGCTGGCCGCGCGCCGCCGCCAAACTTCCCCTTTCATAGCGACTTCAACTCGGGATCGCGACGTGGTCTGGAGCCGGCCCGATCTGGTTTGCGAGGTGGAGCACGCCGGCTGGACCACGGGGCAAAAGTTGCGACAGCCTTCGTTTCGCAGCCTTCGACCCGACGTTCCTCCGTCGGCCTGCATCCGCGAAGCGGCCGTCCCCCGGGCCGAGCTCAAGGCAGAGTCGACCAAGGACTCTCCCCCGGCCCGACCCGCGCGGAAGCCGCTCGCGACCCAGCGGCACTCCGACCCTGAGATCGCCGCGGCGCTCGACCAGCTGGCCCAGATGGCACCTGCCGGAGGGGTGCTCGAGATCGGCCAACGCCAGGTAAAGGTCAGCCACCTGGACAAGGTGATGTGGCCCGAGACCCAGGTCAGCAAACGCGATCTGATCGCCTATCACCTGCGGATCTCGGCCTTTCTGCTTCCCCACCTCCGCGACCGGGCGATAGTCCTGCAGGTCTTCCCCGACGGGATTGAGGGGAAGTCGTTCTGGAGGCGCTCATTACCCGAGAGCGCCCCCTCGTGGATTCCCAAGTGGCCGGCGACCCCTGGGACCCCGACCATATGCCCGCTGTTCCAAGAACCGGCCGCTCTGGTCTGGGCCGCGAACCAGGGGGCGATCGATATCCATCCCTGGCACTCCCGGATTGATCGACCCACCCAGCCGGACTGGGCGGTTTTTGACCTCGACCCCAGCCCTGGGGCCAGCTTCGGCGAGGTCTTGGAGGTGGCCCACATGGTCAAGGCCGGTCTCGACCACCTCAAGCTGCGGTCGGTGGTCAAGACCACGGGGCAGAAGGGGCTTCACATATATGTACCGATCCGGCGCCATCCGGCTGAGGCGGAGGTCAGGGACTGGGTGGGCGAGTTCGCTCACCATCTGGTCGAGGCCGCCCCCTCCCTGCTTACCGAGAGCTGGAGCGTAAAGGGCCGCCAGGGCAGGATTCGGGTCGACTACACCCAGAACGTGATCGGCAAGACCCTGGCAGCCGTCTACTCGCCCCGACCCTTCCCGGGCGGCCGCGTATCCACCCCGCTGGATTGGGAGGAGCTGGAGGGGCTGGACCCGGCTGAGTTCACGCTAAGCCGGGTAGTCGAGAGAGCTGAGTCCCGGGGCGACCTCTTCGCAGCGGCACTGGAAGGTGGCCAGACCCTCCCGTCGCTCGGTGGGAGTGGTGCATCGAAGCGGGGTCACGCCTCAACTGCCAAGCGGAAGTGAGGCCGGCGCTCGGGCGCAATTGGGGGCACCTCTCCAAAGCCAGGCGCACTCGGCCGACGGCCGGGTGAGACGATGGGTGGCGGGTCCAGGACGAGGACGCTGAACAGGGAGGAGATAGCGATGGCAACCGATGTCTTCGAGACCGTCCGCACCGCGCTTGCGGTCCGTGAGTACAAGGACCAAGCCGTGCCCGAGGATCTGGTCCACCGGATCGTGGAGGCGGGAAGGCTGACCGCCAGCTCCATGAACGGGCAGCCCTGGCACTTCGTAGTGGTCCGGCAGCGCGAACGCCTGCACGAGCTGGGCGCTCTGGACCGAACCGGCCCTTACGTCTCGGGGGCGGCACTGGCGATTGTGGTGGGGTACGAATCCGCCAGCCGGTTCGGGGTCTCGGATGCCAGTCGGGCGATTCAGTCCATGATCCTCACTGCCTGGTCGGAAGGGGTCGGGTCCAATTGGACGGGCTTCAACAACCTGGAGGAGGTGCGCCGCTGGTGCGATCTTCCCGACAGCTACTCTGTGCTGGCGGTGATCCCCTTTGGTTACCCCAGCCACAGCATTGGCAAGGGCCAAAAGAACCGCAAGCCTCTCTCCGAGATCGCCTCGTTGGAGCACTTCGGGACCGAGTTCGGCTAGCCACAAGGGACCAAGCTTCTCGTTGCGCTAAGCCGACAGGCGTTGCCCATCGTTGCGAGCCGAGGGCTACTTGGTGGGAGCGCTCGGGTTTTTCAGGGCCGCCAGCCGACGCTGATACTCTGCCTCATCGATCTCTCCCAGGGCGAAGCGCCGAGCCAGGATCTGCTCAGGTCCCCGTCGCATGCCGCCGCCAGCACCATTGAAGAAGCGCCTTTGCCTGCTGAACATGTAGATCCGCATGCCCAGGCTCACCAGCATCAGCAAGACGATCAGGAGAAGCAGCCAGCCGCCGAAGAAGAACGGTCGAAAGATAAACCCAAGCGCGAACATCTCAGGCCGCCCAACCAAACCGGTGGATGCTCAGTTGCATGTCGGCATCCTACCTTTGGGGGCATACCGTTGGGCTGAGATGCGCCTGTGAATTGGTAACCCGTGACAGTGACTCTGGCCGTCAAGGGAGTTCCCAGTCGGTGAGTTAGACCGGCGCCGTAAGAGCAAGACTGGTCGGTTTCAGCCATTGGGTGTCTCAGATGCGCGGGTGCACCTCATCATCTTCGTCGCTGTACCAATCACCCGAGGAGGGACCGCAGCCCGGGACGGAATGACCGTCACCGATCCGGATCTCAGACGGATGCCTAGGCCGACCTTGGCGGAGTCTATCGGCTAGATAGACTGTCGCGGATGGCATCAGGCTCGACGGCGGGCCCCTATTCCGCCAGGGCAACTGGCTACCGAGTGGCCCCGGTGGTTGGCCCTCCGACCCTCGGTGCGACCGCTCTGGAAGCGATTCGCAGCTCCATTCTGCGGGGACGGTTTGGGTTGGGGGAGCGGCTAGTGGAGGCCACACTGTCCCGCGATCTAGGGATCAGCCGCGGCCCCTTACGTGAGGCACTTACTCTGCTGGAGAAGGAAGGTCTGGTGGAGAACATCCCCCGTCGCGGCAGATTTGTCACCCAAATCACGCCTAGGAGCCTCGACGAGCACTACAGACTGCGGAAAATCCTAGAGGTTCAAGCGGTGACGGAGGTCATCGGAGCCCTCAATCCTCGCAAGGAGCGATTGCTGGAGGGCTGCCTCAGGCGGTTGGCAGATGCTGCGGGCGGTGACGACGCTTTGAAGCTGGCTTTGGCCGACCTCACCCTCCATGACACGCTGTACCAGTTGAGTGAGAACGACCTTCTCTTAAAAGTGTGGCAGGAGAATGTGGCCGTGAAGCTTCGTTTGCTGATCAATATGACTGGCAAGACGCATGCGCCGACCATAACGGTGGACAATCACCGCAGGATCGTCGATGCCATCATCGGACGAGACACGCGGATGGCGACGCTCCTGATAGAAGACCATGTCGACGATGCCTCCCGTCGGGCGCGCGAGTCGCTATCCAGAGCCCGGCAGTTGGCCAGCAACGCTGACCTTTGGACCTAGTGGGACGGCCGTCCTGCCCCGAGAGACTCGTTGAGATGAGCGCAGGCTCCTAGCCGAAAGGGGCGGTCAACGATTGACCGGTCAACGGTTGACAATGAGCCTGGGCCTGGTTACCATCAGGCCAACCCAAGGAGCACCCTAGCCTCAGGTTCCTTCTCCAGCGCCGAACTCCGTCGCCGAAGGACCCTGTTTCAGGAACTGGCTCTAGACGTCCTGTCGTCCCAACGCGTGACGAAGGCGACTCTGAGCCCACCACCGCGATCGAGAGGAGATTGGACGTGAAGGCTACTGGTGTGATGTCCACAGTGGGCGTGGTCCTAGCTCTGGTGCTCGCCGGCTGCGGGTCAGCCGCAACACCTCAGTCCGCCCCCGCCGTCGAAGCTGCGTCGTCCGGAGTGACAGTTACATTTGGGCTCCCTCCGAACGAAATCCCGAACAGCATCTTCCCTCTAGTCGACCTCATATCGAACGCGAACTTGTTCGATCTCCAATACCTGCTGTACCGTCCACTCTATTGGTTCGGCACCAACGGGACTCCGGTGCAGAACCCCAAGTTCAGTGTGGGCGACGCACCCGTGTTTTCAAATAGCGGGCGGACCGTAACCATCACGCTCAAGTCGTACCACTGGTCGGATGGCCAGCCAGTTACAAACAGGGATATCGAATTCTGGATGAACCTGCTCATCGCAAACAAGGATCATTGGTTCGACTACGTACCTGGTCTTTTCCCGGACAACGTGGTGTCGATGAGCTTCCCCGCGGACACCCCCAGCAAATTCAGCCTTACCTTCAACAAGGCCTATAGTCAGACTTGGCTGATCTATAACGAGTTGAGCCAGATCATTCCCCTGCCACAGCAGTCCTGGGATCGCACCAGCGCCGCGGGCCCAGTAGGCGACTACGACACGACCACCGCCGGTGCTACAGCCGTTTTCAACTACCTGACGACCCAGGCCACGACCGTGTCAACCTACGCGACGAACCCGATTTGGAAGGTTGTGGACGGGCCATGGGAGCTCACCAACTACGCGCCGAGCACCGGGTACGCAGTTTTCACTCCCAACCCTGACTACACGGGACCCAAAACTGGCAACGTCACACGTTTTGAGGAGCTACCGTTCACCAGCGACGCCGCTGAGTTTGACGCACTCCGGTCTGGTCAACTCGACTACGGTTACATCCCTTCTGAGGATCTTAGTCAAAGTTCTTATTTCACGGCACGCCACTACACCCTGTCGGACTGGACCCCTTGGGGTTACAACTCGATTGTCTTGAATTACACCAATCCCCATGTAGGGGCACTCTTCGCCCAACTCTACATTCGCCAGGCGCTCCAACGTGCGATCGATCAGCCTCAGATCGATCGAGATGTCTTCAAGAATACCGCCTATCCAACCTACGGGCCAGTTCCTGTGAAGCCAGCAAGTCCCTTCCTCACGAAACTTGAGAAGGACAACCCTCTGCCTTACAGCCTCAGCGCGGCTGAGGGTCTGCTCAAGAGCCACGGGTGGGCTATTCACAGCACGGGTGAAGACACTTGTCAACGCCCGGGCACGGGGCCTGGCGACTGTGGAGCTGGCATCGCTAAAAACGAGAAATTAGCTCTCACGGAGGAGTTCGCTAGCGGTTCGGAGCCCTTCGCCGCGGCTGTGGAAGGGATCCGCTCCGCCTGGAGCCAGATCGGCATCCAGGTCGGCCTAACCGAGAAACCGACCAACCAGATCTTCCTAAATCTGTCGCCATGCGTCAACGGTTCCGGAGGCTGCTCCTGGGAGATGGCCAACATCGGATCTCCTGGGTCGACGCCAACGTACTCGCCGGACTACTACCCGACCGGTGAGACCTTCTTCGAGACGGGCGCTGAGACTAATGTGGGTGGATACAGCAACTCGTATATGAACTCCCTAATAAGTGCGACTCAGCTGAACTCGAGCCTGAAAGTCTTTGACACGTACGAGAACTACGCCGCGACCCATCTGCCGGATCTGTGGGAACCAAACTTTTATTATCAAACTTCGGTAATTCGGTCCGGTCTTAAGGGAGCCTTGCCCCAGAACCCGAACCTCAACATCAACCCGGAAATGTGGACTTTCAAGAGCTGACCTAGGGGCGCCCGCTCCGCAGAAGCTTTGGAGTCATCTCCGGTCGTGCAGGCAAGCCCGTGAATCTCCCGCACTTCAACCTACCCTCAGAAGTGATGGGAGCCTTCATCGGCTGAGGCGGAGGGAGACCAGCTAGAAGGAGGTACGTATGGCGATCGTCAGACTCCAGCACATCGGTGTGGCGGTCAGAGACCTCGACGAAGCTTGTCGACGGTTAGAGTCGCTATTTGGTTTGAAAGCCCGCGACTTTAGGGACAACCAAGGCCATGGTATGCAGCGCGACGCGCGTGTTTTGCTGGGCAACGAATGCTGGCTTCACCTGGTACAGAACTGGGACTCTGAGTCACGCGTATTCAAGTTTCTGGAGAGCCACGGGGAAGGCCTTGAGCACATAGCGCTCGAGAGCGACGATATAGCAGCCGATGTCGAACGTGTAAAGGCGGCAGGGGTAGACGTATACCAGAAACGAATTTTTGACGCTACCGATGGGTTTGAAGCTTTCGTATACCCCGACGCGACCGCTGGTTTTACGGTCGAGTTGATCCAACCGCATGCCGACAGCTGGGGATATCCAGAGGGAGAGCACGCGGATTGAGCCAGCGCACTATGCACGTCGGAACCGCGACAGCCGGGCCGGGCCAGAAGGCTCGCGGAGTGATCGCTTACGGTACCGACGCGATGCACCAAACGCAGGGCATTCCTGTGGTAGTGGCACATGGCGCTAAGCCGGGGCCGCGCCTTTGGGTGAACGCGGGCACCCATGGTGACGAGGCGGAAGGTGCTCTTGCCCTCTTTCTGTTGCTAGAGCAGTTAGACCTAGCAAATTTGGCGGGAACTCTGGTCGCCGTGCCCATGTTGAACCCGGCGGCCTTCATGGCGGGAACTCGGGGCGACCCGCTCGACACCTTCTCCTACGATCTCAACCGGATCTACCCTGGCCGGGCCGACGGCTACGTCACCGAACGACTTGCGCACGCCCATTGGGAGGCAATGCGAACCAGCTGCGATCTGCAGATCTCGATCCACTCCGGGGGCGACCACTCCTATCTGTCTCACATGATCTTCGCCGCTGAGAATGGCCAAGAGTTGGCGCGAGCTATGGGTGTGGGTTGGAGGCTGATATTTGGTTCCGCGACTGGCACTGGAAACCCTACCTCGCAGCTGGCTGCGGAGGGCATCCCTGCGATCACAGTCGAGCTTGGTGGCCTGTGCCGCACCCTGACAAAGGAGTTTCGGGAGATCGCCGAGGAGTACTGTTCCGGGCTCATCAACGTAATGAGGCACTACCGCATGTTGCCGGGCGACGCCTCGTATGAGAGACAGTGGCAGCTGGGCCACCAAGTGGCCATCCTGGCACCCGTGGGCGGACTCTTCGTAGGTGTCCCGGATCTCCAGTTTGAGTCGCCTGTCGAAGCAGGATCGGTATTAGGACGTATCTACAACTGCTACGGCGACTTAGCCGCTGAGATCCGCGCACCCGAGGCCGGATTGGTGTTTGGCCTTCGCAGCCGACCGCAAGTGAGGACCGGTGAGTGGTGCTGCTTCTTCGGCGTCATCGAGGGCACGACCAGCGATCTCACGGGCGCTACCTGAGGCGGCTGGAGAACTCCGTGCAACCCTACGCAGGGTGGGAGATGACGATCGGCAGCAAGGCCCGCACGCTGGCGAAGAGAGGCCGCACTCGATGACGCAGTTAGATTTGGCCATCCTCAACGGGACTCTGGTCGATGAGTCCGGCAAGCGCAACGCCGACGTCGGAATCAGCGATGGGCGCATCGTTGAGATCGTCGAAACCGGCATGCTCGGCCACGCGAACCAAATCGCGGATGCTGCCGAACGGTGGGTACTGCCTGGCTTCGTGGATGCCCACTTCCATTGCCGCGCGCCGGACCATCCCGAGCGAGAGGACTTTGCGTCTGGCACCGGCGCCGCGGCGGCGGGGGGAGTGACCACCGTCCTGGAGATGCCTGTTGCCGATGTTGGGACCAGTACGGTTGAGAGGTTGCTCGCGCGCCGAACTCTGGCTGAGTCTCAAGCGCTAGTTGATTTTGGGCTGTTTGCTGGCTGCGGCTCCCTCGACGAGCAGGAGGTCGATGGACTCGCCAAGGCCGGAGCGATCGGCTTCAAGGTATTCACCCACCGGCCGGCCCCTGGTCGCGAGAATGCCTTCAACGGGCTATGGCTCACCGACAATGCAGAGGTTTTGAGGGCCCTCGACTTAGTCCGGCACACTGGGCTGCCCTGCGCATTCCACGCAGAGGACGACAGCCTACTTCAGTATTATTCCGTAGACCGCGGCACGACTAGCAGCTCCTCAGTACGCTATCGCGACTCGCGGCCCCCCGTGGTAGAGGCGATGGCAGTTGCGCGGCTGGCTGTACTCGCTGAAGCGACCGGGGCGCGCATACATATTGTCCACGTGACTTCAAAATGGGCGCTGGAACTAATCAGAGCGGCGCAGGTGCGCGGTGTCACGATTACAGCTGAGACGTGCCCCCACTACATGTTCTTCACTGACGAGGCGACCCAAGCGGAGGGAGTTTGGGCCAAGGTCGCGCCGCCATTTAGATCAGCAGAAGACGCCGCCGCCATGATCCAGGGAGTCGCGGAAGGAACGCTTGAACTGATCTGCAGTGACCACGCACCATTCGCTGAAGCGGACCGTTCAGGTAAGGATATTATGGAGGCACCGTCCGGTGTCCCTGGGGTGGAGATCTTTGCGCACCTAGCACTGGACGCGGCGCTACGAGATCAGATCCCATTGCAAACTGTGATCCGCTCTTTGACGATAGGACCCGCGCGACTCTACGGCATCTATCCACGCAAGGGGTGCCTCGCCGTCGGTTCCGACGGCGATGTAATTATTTACGATCCCCGAGCCGAGACGACCGTGCACACCGCGAGTTGGATTACCCGTTCGCGGGCAAGCGCCCGTCTCTTCGAAGGACACAAGTATCGCGGCCGGGTGGAGATGACCTTCGTGCGGGGAGAACTCGTCTATGCATCTGGACGAATCGTTGGCCGAGAAGGCCACGGGATGATGATCCGACCGATGGCTTTTGACGAACCCCAAAGTTCGCCTGCACGACAGCCTGTTATCGGTTCATCGATGCCATCACCCGTTGTGTGAAACGGGCTGACCCAGATGCACAGAACAGTTCTAACCGGCGCTGACGTGTTCGACGGGCTATCGGACAGTTCCTTTACCGCAGATATCGTGATTGAGGGAGACCGGATCGCACAAATCGGTAGCGGTCTCGACGGCGACAGCGAGGTTGACCTTACGGGTAAGGCGCTAATACCGGGGCTGTTTGATTGTCACGTTCACGTCACCGTCAGCAGCGTCGACATTGTGGAGATGCTGAACCAGCCTTTCTCGCTTCAGTTCTTTCTCGCCATGCTCAACCTAAAGCGGACCCTCGATTGTGGCATCACCACGGTCCGGGATGCCGGTGGTGCTGATCTCGGGGTGAAGGACGCCGTTGCCCGAGGCCTGATTGAGGGACCTGATTTACAGATATCGATCACGGCCTTAGGCCAGACGGGGGGCCACACCGACAACTGGTACCCCTGTGGTGTGACTGTTCCCGCCGAGTTGCTTCAGCACCCGGGCAGGCCGGACGGGATCGTGGATGGCGTCGACGCCATGCGTAAGAAGGTGCGCGAGGTGGCTCGAGCGGGCGCCGACGTAATCAAGGTCTGCACGACCGGCGGTGTCCTCTCTCCCCGCGACGACCCGCGCCACAGTCACTTCAGTGCCGAGGAATTGGGTGTTCTGGTTGAGGAAGCGTCGCGGTTAGGGCTATGGGTGATGGCCCACGCCCAAGGAGCCGCAGGGATCAAGGCTTCCGTCCGTGCCGGGGTGCGTTCGATTGAACACGGGATCTATCTTGACGACGAAGCAGTGAATATGATGCAGGAGCAAGGCACATGGCTCGTGCCGACACTCTCAGCTCCTTTGGCAGTGATTGCCGCCGGGGAGACCGGGTCCCAACTCCCACCTGGTGCTTTGGACAAGGCCAAAGAGGCTGTCCAGCGTCACCGTGAGTCCTTCGGGTTAGCCACTGAAGCGGGGGTCCGGATCGCCATGGGTACCGATAGTGGAGTGGGTTCCCACGGAGCGAACCTGGGTGAACTCACACTGATGCACGACTACGGTCTATCCGGTCCCGCGGTTCTCAAAGCGACGACTTCCTCCGCGGCCGAGCTCCTCGGCGTTGAAGAGATGCGCGGCAGCATCAGTGTCGGCAAGCTCGCAGACTTGGTAGTGGTCGAGGGCTCACCATTCGATTTTAAGCACCTACGCGAAAACATCGGAACGGTTTACAAGCATGGGAAACCGGTGCAGATTGCCTCTTCTGATAAAAAGGAGGATGGGTAGGATGTCTCTAGAGCGCTTTGAGTTAGACGACGTCGCGGTGATTCGCGTGCCTGTCACACAAACGCGTGCCTTCTCCGTAGAGGCAGTGCAGGCGATTGGTTTCCCTGAACCTGAAGCGAGCCTAGTTACAGACGCTCTGATGACCGGATCTCTCCGGTCACACCCCGGTCAGGGACAAGGAGTCCAGCAGTTGCCTCGCTATCTCGCCCGTGTGCGGGCGGGCGTTATCCATCCCCGAGCCGACCTCCGCGTGTCGATGGCAGCTGGAGCCACCGCGCTAATTGACGCGGATCGGGCAGCTGGGTCCATCGCTGCTAGCCGAGCGATGGATCTAGCTGTAGAGTTGGCTTCGGGACAGGGAGTGGGGGTTGTGGCTGTCCGCGATAGCACCCACCTCGGTGTCGTCTCCCACTATGCGATGCGGGCGCTAAGCCACGGTTGTATCGGTCTCGCTTTCACCAATGCGGGTCCGGAGATTGCCCCCTGGGGCGGGACCAGGGCCACGGTTGGGACAAATCCGTGGGCGGTGGCGGTGCCCACGGCTGAACCCTGGCCTATCGTCCTCGATATGGCAACCAGTACTTCCGGTAAAGGGATGGTCCGCTGGTTCGAGTTAGCTGGTTTGCCGATCCCCGACGACTGGGCACTGACGGCTGATGGGCAAAGGACTACGAATCCCGCCGCCGCCATGTTGGGTACGTTGTATCCCTTGGGAGGGCCTAAGGGATATGCAATGGCCGTAGTCGTGGACGCGCTCACCGGGGTCTTGGCCGGCGCGAGTTTTGGGCTCTCGTGTTTCGCACCTGACCATCAGGACGTTGGGCACTTAATGATCGCCCTCGACATCGCCCGCTTCTCTGATTTGGATTCCTTCACAACTCGAATTGGACAACTGATCTCCGAGATCCGTTCGAGTCCCCTAGCCCCAGGAGTGGAGCGGGTCTGGCTACCCGGGGAGATGGAGTATGGCCGAAGTCGGGAGCGCGAAGAGAGAGGGATTCCCTTTACCGAGGAATCGTACGAGGGCCTGAGCGCTCTGGCGGTCGAGCTTCAACTGGACCGGGCGATGTTGGAGCCGATCCGCTGACCACCGCTATGAACGGCGGAGTGGTCAGCGTTCCTTCCAGCGATCTTGCCGCACAGTACCTTGGTATTCGGTCGGACTTGGATGCTGCGATTCATCAGGTATTGGCGGGAGGCGAATTCGAGCGGGACCAGCAACTCTGGGACTTTGAGGACGAATTCGCCAACGCCTGCGGCGTTGAGTATGGGGTAGGTGTGGGTAGCGGTCTTGCTGCTGTCCTGGTCGCGCTGAAGGCGATAGGCATAGGACCCGGAGACGAGGTCATCACCGTCCCAAATACCGATATCTCTACGTGCTCTGCAATAACCCATGTTGGAGCCAGGATCGTTTGGGCCGACGTAGAGGAGTCAACCCACAACATCGATCCGAGACGGGTGGAGCAGCTGATCACGCCGCGGTCGAAGGCCATCTTGGCCGTATCGCTGTACGGGCTTCCGGCCGATCTACCTCGGCTCCGCGAGATTGCTAGACGGCATCACCTCTGGCTAGTTGGCGACGCTGCGCTGGCTTTTGGAGCCACCATCAACTCTGTCCCTGTCGGCGCACTGGCTGATGCAAGCTGCTTTAGTTTCGCCCCCACGAAGGTCCTGGGTGCCTTTGGGGACGGCGGGATGGTGGTGACTCGGGACCGAGCCTTGGCCGACCGGGCTCGCCAATTTGCTGGATATGGGGAGCGAAACCGCGAGAGCATGTCGGGGAAGGACGGGAAAATCCGACTGTTGGTGGAAGGCTACCACCTCCACCTCGACGTTCTCCAGGCCGCGATACTGCGGGTGAAGCTTCCTCACGTGGGGGCATGGATCTCACGCCGCCAGGAAATCGCAGCCCAATACGGAGAGCTACTGGAGGGAGCTGATGTCTGTCTTCCGTCCGTTCCCGCCGGCTTCACGCACGTCTATCGCAGCTTCGTGGTGCGGGTCCCCCACCGTGACAGGGTGTATCGGTTCCTGCGCGATCAGGGCATTGGCGTCTCTCTACTCTACGTTCCCCCGCTCCATCAGCAGCCCGCCTACGGCTACATGGGTCAAAAACGTGGCGACTTTCCGGTTGTGGAGACGTTGGCTAGCACCCTACTCTGCTTGCCCCTATATCCCGAGATGTCCGATGCTGCAGTCCGCCTAGTTGCATCGGAGCTTCGGACCGCAATCGCCAGCTTCAAGTGATGGATAACGCGATCGATCTCTCTGAGGACCGATTAGTGGTCGCTAGCCCGGACCACGTCCGAGCGGCGGCCAAGATGGCGCTGGAGCGAGGCGAAACACACTACACGACGCGGCCTGGGATCATCCCCCTGCGCGAAGCGATCGCCACCTCGTTCAGCGATGCCACCGGAATCAGCACTGACCCGCTGAGCCAAGTCCTGATTACCTCAGGTGAGGAGGAGGCACTCTTCGTCGTTATCCACACGCTGATCGCTTCTGGCGACGAAGTGCTAATTCTCGGTCCATCTCCACGTTCGGACGACGACGTCGTCCGCCGTGCCGGAGGCACCGTCCGGCACGTTTCACGGTCGAGTCCTGTCCCACAGCAGCCCTCCGATTCGATGCCGGCCATTTCCGATCGGACGCGTGTGGTTTTGGTTCGCCGTCCTTCGCTTAAAGGGGACCTGGACGACGACGCGTTTGTGGAACTGCTGCATACACAGGTGGAACTGCATAACTCGGTCGTAGTCTCAATCGAGGTGGGGGCAGATTTCTACAGGACCGGGTATGAGCACCGCCCCTTCGCTCTGAAGCGGGATGGGGAGAACCGAACCGTGACCATTGGCGGATTCGGAGCATGGGGGCTGGATGGTTGGCGTGTCGGATACATGGTCGGACCACGGAGCCTCGTCGCGCCGATGACTGCCTTCAAGCAGGCGCTCAGTATCTGTAGCCCGGCTCTCGGGCAATACGCTGCACTTGCGTCGGTGTCCGGCTCCCAAGCCCACTTGCACACGCTCCGGTCAACTCTGGATTCCCGATGGAAGGCAGTGGTCTCCGCTCTATCGCGTTCCGCGGTACCAGTTAGGGTAGAAGAGGCCGGATACCACCTATTCGTTCCTTGGCCGAGATCTGGAGGCGACTACACTCGGGAGATCTGGCAGGAGTGCCGGGTGCGCGTCGCAGACGGAGCGGATGTCAATCTGCCCGGCACGGTGCGGATCACCCTGAGCCAGTCAGAGCCGCTACTTGCAGAAGCGGCCGCCAGGTTGGCGCGGCTGATCGGGGGTCAAGCCAATGGCTGATCAGCGAGAGCGCGAGATTGTGATTCGGCGGACCTTCACCGAAGAAGGGACTCAGCAACGCTATCAACTTATGGAGCTCGCGCAGAGATTCCCTGATCTGATCGCTCTCGGCAGGGGCGATCCCGACCTACCTACTCCTGAACACATTGTCAGCGCAGCGGACACCGCAATCGACCGAGGCGTCGATGCCGTCACGGATCCCGGAGGCCTGCCTGAGCTACGGCAAGCGATCTCCGCCAAACTAATTAGAGAAAACGCGGTGCCAGTGCATCCCGATGATGGCGTGGTGGTGACGACTGGCGCTCAGGAGGCAATGTATCTTGCGGTGCAGGCTCTGCTGCGCCCCGGCGACGAGATTCTAGTTCCTGATCCCAGATACACCTCCTATGATGTGGCGATAGAGATGGCGGGCGCCAAGATGGTGATGGTGCCTACTTCGCTTGCTGACGGCTTTCAGCTTCACGCTGACGCGATGGAGCGTCTGATCACTCCGCGGACACGCTGCATTCTGGTCATCTCACCAAGTAACCCAACCGCGGGCGTTCTGTCGGAGAGAAGCCTCCGCGAAGTCTGCGACCTGGCCATTCGGCACGACCTCACGCTGATTTCTGATGAAATCTACGAGAAGCTGCTATACGACGACGCCCGACACGTGAGTGCTGGCTCGCTGCCCGGGATGGCAGAGCGAACGGTGACCATCAACGGATTCTCCAAGACATTCTGCATGACCGGTTGGCGCCTAGGCTACCTGGCCGGTCCGAGTCGCTTCATGGCCGAAGCACGTCAGCTTAAGGAGCTCATGAGCGTGTGTGCCCCGACCGTCTCGCAGTGGGCCGGGCTAGCTGCTTTGTCTGGCCCCATGGATTTTCTTAAAGAGTACCTGAAGATCTACAGCCGCCGACGGAAGATCGTTCTTAGCGCCCTCGACCGTCTGGGCTTCAAGTATGGCCGGCCGATGGGCGCGTTCTACGTCTTCGTTGATGCCTCATCGATCGGAGTGAGGGCCTTTGATCTCGCCCGCCGGCTACTTGAGGAAGCACATGTCCTGATCTTCCCCGGAACCGGATTCGGAGAGGAATGGAGCGACTATCGC
>JBAUWA010000141.1:0-2875 GCA_049583555.1 Candidatus Dormiibacterota bacterium
TCCGCCGCCTCCGCCTCCGCCAGCCACTGCAATCCCACCCGCTGCGGTCATCCCAACTGCGCCAGCGCAGACTCCGTCCGCAGCTCCCCGAGAGCTAACCGAGGAGGAGGCGCCACTCTGGGGGTTCGATCCCACCACCCGCGAGGTCGAGGCCAGTGAGCACGCGCTGGAAGAGCACCCGGTCCCACCCACGCTGGAGGAGTCCGCGGCTGCCCAGGCGAGGGAGTCGAGTCCGGCACCACCAAAATCTGTGGCACCGCCAGAGGTACAGCGCGCCGCCCCTCCTGAGCCCGCTGCGGTCGAGCCTCGGCCCTCGATCGAGCAGGAGCCCCGCTCTGGCTGGACGGTCAGGCTGTCGCCGCGGCGGGCGACCGAGCAGGAGCGAAAGCTGGCTGCTCGTGAGTTGGAGATGCCACCCCTGATCGACGAGATCGTGCTGGCTGCCAGGAGTCAGCAGGACCGCCTCTCCGCGCGCGGAAACGCGCGACGGGTGATGGCTGCGGCAAAGGACGGAGCGGCCCGGGCTGCCAACGGTGATCCCGCCTCTGAGATCAAAGCGATGCTGGAAGCGGGACAGCTCGAAGAAGCCGCGACCTTGGCCCTGAGGATGGCGGGACGGTCTCCCGGAGATGACGCAGCGGCCGTCGTTTGTGCCGTTGGCGAAGGGGTCAGGCAGGCCAAGCATCTGGAGCTAGCCGTCCTCTGCTTCACCACGGCCGTGCTCTGCGCGCCTCCCTGCGATCGTGCCTTGTGGCAGCTCTGCACGCTCTCGGTCGAGCGGCGGGATGCTGAGGCGGCCCCGATCTGGCTGGAGTTCGTCGCGCGTCTACTGCGGGCACAGGGCGCCGACCTCGACGCCATCTCCGTCTATCGGCAGCTGCTCAAGCTGGCGCCACGCCGGACCGACATCCGAGAGCTGCTGCGGGTGTCTTCGCTAACCGGACAGCTCCCCGACTGATTCCTCCATCCTGCCTGAGCGCCTCGTTGGAGGCGCTCAGGCTTCTTTCCTCAACCCCTTGACCAGCGAGCCAACGTAGTCGGCGGCCAGCCGGGCGGCCGTGCCACCTGAATGGCCGCGATAGGAGGCGATCAGGGCACTGCCGATGATCACCCCGTCGGCCCAGGGTGCAACCCGACCGACCTGCACCGGCGTGCTGATGCCAAACCCCACTGCCAGCGGCTTGTCAGTGACCTGGCGCAGCTCCTCGACCTGACTTCTTAGCCAGTCGAGGTCAGGCTCGCTGCGCTCACCGGTCACGCCCATTCTGGAGACCACGTAGACGAAGCCGTCACTGGCCTCGGCGATGCGACCGGCCCGGGCGCGATTGGTGGTGGGCGCGATCAGGAGAGGCATGGCGAGCTGGTGGGCGTGCAGCGGTCCTCTGACCTCGTCGATCTCCTCTACGGTGATGTCCGGGATGATCACCCCCCAGGCTCCGGCCCGGGCGGCTCTCTGGGCGAATCGCTCGATCCCAAATTGGAAGACGGGATTGAGGTAGGTGAAGAGAACCGTAGGCACCAGGTGCTGCACGCGCTGGACCAAGTCCAGGCAGGTTTCGACAGTGGCGCCGGCAGCTAGCGCCCGCTGACCCGCGGCGGCGATGGTGGGCCCGTCGGCCAAGGGGTCGCTGTAGGGAATCCCGAGCTCCAGCACATCGACACCGGCGGCAGCCACGGCTGAGATCACCAGCTCGGTGGTGACCAGGTCAGGGTCCCCTGCCACCAGGTAACCGATCAGAGCGGTCCGGCCCAGGGATCGGATCTCCCGCAGGTGCTGGCCAAGTCGATCGGCTGCCAGGGTCTCAGCCACCTTCCGCGCCCAGCATCGCCCGCCCGGTCTGCTCCCGCTCCGCCAGCTGCTCGATGTCCTTTTCGCCCCGACCGCTCAGGTTCACCATCAGCAGCCCCTCCGGCCCGCTCGCCTCTGCCACCCGATCGACCAGCGCCAGGGCGTGCGAGCTCTCCAGAGCCGGAACGATGCCCTCGCGCTCGGCGCAGCGGTGATAGGCGGCGATCGCCTCCTCGTCGGTTACGGCTAGGTAGCGGGCCCGGCCGCTCTCCTTGAGTAACGCGTGCTCCGGGCCAACGCCCGGGTAATCGAGGCCGGCGCTCACCGAGTGGGTTCCGGCCACCTGACCATCGCCGTCCTGGAGCAGATAGGACTTGGAGCCGTGGAGTATTCCCACCGAGCCGTAGGTCAGCGCGGCGGCGTTCTCGCCGAGGCCGCGGCCGCGGCCCGCGGCCTCGGCGCCCCACAACCTCACCGCGGCGTCGTCCACGAAACCAGAGAAGATGCCGATCGCGTTGCTGCCACCACCCACGCAGGCGATCACATCGGTGGGCAGCCGCTGCCACTGCTCCAGGCATTGGCGACGAGCCTCGATTCCAATCACCTTCTGAAACTCCCGCACCAGGTAGGGATAGGGATGAGGTCCGACCACACTGCCAATCACGTAGAAGGTGTCGTTGGCCCTGGTTGCCCACTCCCGAATCGCAGCGTTGACCGCGTCCTTCAGGGTTCTGGTGCCGGTGTCGACCGAGTGAATGGTGGCGCCCAATAAGTGCATGGTGGCCACGTTCATAGCCTGTCGCTGAATGTCCAGCTCTCCCATGAAGACCTCAACCGGCAGTCCCAGCTTGGCCCCGACGGTGGCGGTCGCCACCCCATGCTGGCCGGCACCGGTCTCGGCGATCACCCGTGTCTTGCCCATTTGGCGAGCCAGCAAGACCTGGCCCAACACGTTGTTGATTTTGTGAGAACCAGTGTGGTTCAGGTCTTCTCGCTTGAGGAAGATCCTTGCGCCACCGGCGTGCTCGCTGAGGCGGGCGGCCTCGTACAGCGGTGAGGGCCTGCCGGTGTAGTGCGTCTGCAACC
>JBAUWA010000142.1:0-16247 GCA_049583555.1 Candidatus Dormiibacterota bacterium
GGCCGGGGCCGCGCCAGCGAAGTGCCGCGACTGATGGAACCAGGGAGCGCTCCACTCGCAGCGTGGCTAGATCCAGGAAGAGACGGGCGAGGTCGCGGCCATCGCGAAGCGCGGCCGCCAGCCGCACCGCCCCGTGCACCGATACCCCCCACTCCGCCGGGTCTTCTGGGATAGCGCCGATGTGACCGAAGCGAGCCAGTATCAGAGCCGAAGAGCGCGCACCCCATCCGGGCAGCCCCGGGAAGCCGTCGGCGGAGTCTCCGACCAGAGCCAGGAGGTCGGGGATGGAAGTCGGCTCGACTCCGAACTTCTCCACCACCCCGTCCTGGTCGACGATGCGGCCATGGCGCCGATCCACCTGGACGACCCGTTCCCCGCGCACCGACTGAGCCAGATCCTTATCGGCGGTCAGGATGAGCACTTGTTCCACCGATGGGTCGTCCCCCGCCACGGCGGCCGCAGTGGCGAGCGCGTCGTCGGCCTCGAGTTCGGTCATCGGCCACAGTGCAACTCCCAGCTCGGCCAATGCCTCTTCGAGGGGGCCGAACTGGGCCAGGATGGCCGGCTCCATGCCAGCGCTGCTCTTGTAGCCGGGCCAGAGGTCGTTGCGAAAACTCTCGACGACGTGGTCCGTGGCAACCCCCACGTGGGTGGCGCCGCCCTCGAGCAGAGCGACTGTCCCCTCTACCACCGCCCGGACAGCGGCCTGAGGACGGGCGCGCAGCGGCTCGGGGAGCCCGTAGTACTGACGGAAGAGCTCGTACGTGCCATCGACCAGGTGAACCCGCACAAAAATGGATTCTCGCCGCCCGTCGGTCTCGCCGGGGTCAGGCGGCGCGAAACTTGGTCGGCGCTACCTCTCCTCGCACTACTTGACTAGTTGTGCCGAGGTCGGAGCCGGCGTCCGGCGACGGCTAAGAGGCTTTCCGGCGCTGAGCCGACTGTGGAGCGTTGCGGGGTGCCGCCGTGGCGGGGGCGGTCTTGCTCGATTTCGCAGCAGCGCTGCCGTTTCGGCGGCTGCCGTTCGTCTGCGCCACTGCCGCTTTGAGCGCCGCCATCAGGTCCACCACATTGTCATCCCGCGCCGGCGCGCGCCTTTCGGGAAGACGCTTGTGAGCCTGCTTGGCCTCCACCACCTGCAGGAGCGCTTCGCGGTATTCGTCCTTGTATCGACTTGGTTCGAAGGCAGCAGTGAGGTTGTCGATCAGAGCCAGGGCCATGTCCAGCTCACGCTTGCGGATCTCGACGTCGGCCCCAGGCAGACGCAGGGACTCGCTGGAGCGGATCTCATCCGGCCAGTGCAGGGTGTTGAGCACCAAGACGTGCTCCCTGGGCGATAGCCGACACAGATGCTCGCGTTCTCGAATCGCCAGTTTGCCGACCGCACTGCGCCCCCTCGTCTCCAGGGCCTTCTTGAGCAGGAAGTAGGGCCGCACGCCTGCGGGTTCCGGCTCCAGAAAGTACGCCTGGTCCAAGTACATGGCGGAGTCGATCTCGCTGTCGTCCACCACCTCGGTGATATCGATGGTGTCGGTGCTCGGCAAAGGCAGGTGCTCCAAGTCAGAGTCGGTGATCTCTACATAGTCGTCGCGACTCACCTCGAAGCCCCGAACTACATCATTCCACCCGATCTGCTTCTCTTCGTTGGGGCACCAGCGGCGGTTTTGAATCGGACTGCCGCAAGACTGGCAGAGCAGACGGAACGAAACCCGCTGGTACTCAGTCGCCTTGTACATCCGAACCGGGATCGCCACCAACCCGAAGCTGACGGTACCGCGCCACGTTGCAGTGGGCATCAATGTCTCCTTCGCTCCGCCCGGCCCTTTGCGGCCGCCCGGACAGATCTCGGCCCCACGCCATCAGATCCGCACTGGGCAATATAACGCCGACCGGGCATTCGCGGTTCGCAACCGGCGCCCCGGGCAGCCCCATTCACCCTACGACCAACCTGCCTAGACCCGGAAAGCTAGCTCCTGGTCAGGCCGAGCCGAGTCTCCCGCAACGCGATCGGAGAGAGCGACTACCAGGGACGGGCGAAGCCTTGGCGCAGCGGCGAGGGCCTCCCGGCCAGCCCGCGGTCAGTCCTTGGCGACCATCACCTCGGTGGCCTTGACAACGGCAATGACCGGATCTCCCACTGCTAGCTCAAGGTTATCAGCAGAGTCCTTGGTGATCGCAGCCACCACCTCCTCTCCCCCAGCCAGGCGGATCACAACCGTCGACATCACCGCACCCATATCCACCCGGGTGACGGTGCCGGGCAGCTGGTTGCGAGCGCTGATTCTCATGCCTTCACTCTAGCGGGAACCGAGAGCGCCGCCGTTCAACTAGGACCAATGAAAGAAAACAGCGGCACCAAAGCGGCGGATCGCGGTCAGTGTCCAATCTCAGCATAGGCCCGCGATGTCGGCAGATCCGGTCACGTGGGCACGGACCTGTGAGAGACGCCTGACTCCTGCTGTTCGGGTTCTCGCATCGATGGGTCAGCAAGGCGGTGGTGGCGGCTGGGATCCAACCAGTGGTGACCGCAGCCGCTTGAGCTGCCCGATTTCGCGACCTTGCCTCAACTTTCGATCTCGGACCTGGGGCGCTATGAGTAAAAGGCTTGTTTCGGTGTTGTCCCGACCTCGTCACTAGGCGTGAACCGGCCCCCACCTAAGCTGCAGGCGTGTTCAGCGCACTTCCGCTAGCCCGTCGCGGCGCGGATCTCGTCGGGCAGAGACGCCGACTCGGGCTGGTCTGGACAGTCTATGGGCTGTTGGGGGTGCTCCTGGTCGCGTTCTACCTAACCCAGTTCGTAGTGCCCACGAAGGCTGAGAACGTCATCGACGCCTGGCCCCCGGTCGGATTCGAGTTCCTGGCGGCGTTACTGTGCATCGGCCTTGGCCTGGCCCGACCCCGCGACCGCGCCATCCCCGTGATTCTGGGCCTGGCGGTGCTCTCCTGGGCGACAGGCGACGCGGTCCTAACCTTGACGCCCAAAATTCGCAGTCCCCAGCTGGCTGACCTGTTCTATCTGCTCTTCTACCCGGCCGCGTATGTGGGCCTCGTTCTGATTCTCCGCCGGTCGGCCGGAAAACTGGTCCCGGCCACCTGGCTCGATGGCGTTACCGCAGGTCTGGGTGCCGCCGCTGTCTGCGCCGCCTTTCTGTTTCACCCCATCGCCACCTCGCTGGGCCATCACCCACTGTCTGTCGCGGTCAACCTGGCCTATCCCGTCGGTGACCTGCTCCTCCTCGCCCTAGTCATCGGAGCCACCGCCACCTTCCCTGGGCGGCCCAAGCTCCAGTGGCTGGTGCTGGCCGCGGCCTGCGGCGTGGTCGTGATCGGAGACAGTTTCAACCTGGTGCTGACATCGGATCAGGGTGGCACGGCGGCCAATATCGCCAACTCCGTCGCCTGGCCCACCGCCATCTTGCTGATCTCCGCCGCCATGTGGATCCGACCCGGCCCGACCAATCTGCTGATCACCCAGCGCACGCCAGGATTTCTGCTTCCCGGGCTAGGCACCTTCTGTGGTCTGGCCATCCTCTTCGATGGAACCATGCACCACGTCTCATCAGTTGCCCTGGGACTCGCCAGCGCCACTTTGATCACCGCCAGCGTCCGAGCGGGACTGTCCGTGAGGCGACTGCGAGTGCTGACGGATGAACGCCAGCGACAGTCGGTCACCGACCACCTGACCGGGCTGGGTAACCGTCGCCAGCTCTTCGACCTTCTCGAGGCCTACTTTGCCGACCGCAGAGATCCCCGTACCCCAGACACCTCCCTTGCCTTCCTGTTTGTCGACCTCGACCACTTCAAGGAGATCAACGATTCCTTCGGCCACTCCGCCGGCGATGCCCTGCTGCGACAGCTCGGGCCTCGCCTCAAAGGTGCGCTGCGGAGCACCGACGTTCTGGTGCGGGTGGGTGGCGACGAACTTGGCGTCATCATCACCGGCGGTGATGCCGGCTATGCCGTAAACGTCGCCGAGCGGCTCCTGGAGCGGCTTGCCGCTCCCTTTCACCTCGACGCGGTGAGCGTCCGCATCAGCGCCAGCATCGGCATTGCGGTCGCCCCCCGCGATGCCCAAGACGGCGCCGCTCTGCTGCGCTGTGCCGACTTAGCCATGTACCGCGCCAAGTTGAGCGGCGTCCCCTTCGAGATGTACGACTCGGAAATTGATGACGAGGGCAACCGGCTACGCCTGGTCGATGAGCTGCGAGTCGCGGTCGAGGCGAGTGAATTCGCTCTCCACTACCAACCCCAATTCAACCTGCGCACCCGGATGGTAAGCACTGTCGAGGCGCTCCTGCGCTGGCCTCATCCCCGGCTGGGGCTGGTCCCGCCATTGGACTTCCTACCTCTGGCCGAGGAAGCGGGGTTGATGCGGGCTCTGACCACCATCGTCCTCGACAAGGCCCTAACTCAATGCGCGTCTTGGCGGGCGTCGGGGCACGATCTCACCGTTTCGGTCAACATCTCGATCACCAACCTTCTCGATGCCGAGTTCATCGATTTGGTAGGAGAGCAGTTGCTGACCCACCAGGTGCCCGCCTCCAACCTGATCTTGGAGATCACCGAGACCACCATCGTTCGGGACTTTGAGCGCTGCAAGTCGGTGATCGCCCAGCTTCGAGGGATGGGCGTCGGCATTTCGGTTGACGACTTTGGCGCTGGCTTCACCTCCCTGGCCTATCTGGGCAACCTGGCGGTCAGCGAGCTCAAGCTGGACCGAACCTTCATCACCGGTCTGGGAACCGGACAGGCAACTGACGCGGCTCTGGTACGGGCGACCATCGACCTCGGCCACGCCTTGGGCTTGCGGGTGGTGGCGGAGGGGATCGAGGACAACGCCACCCTTACCGTGCTCACCGGCATGGGCTGCGATCTGGCTCAGGGCTTCTTCATCGGCCGGCCCGTGCCGGCGGATCAGCTCACCGATCGACCCGGATTCGGCTCCAGCGCCCAAGCCTTAGCGGCGCTGCGAGCCTCCTGAGCCCAAGGGGGCGAATCTCTGGGCGGCCGCTGAGGAGGGCGCTTAGAGCCCTTTTAGGTGTTGGCTCCAGCTTGGAGGTCCCAAAGCGTAACCCCTCACACTGCCGCTGTGGGCCTATCCGAAGAGTTCTGAGGCAGCCTTCAGCTGTTCCACCGGGCCACCCACCAGTAGGAGCGTGGGAAGCGACGCCCTCCAGAGTTCTGCTTCCTCTCGAACCTTGGCCAGCGGTCCCACCAGTGCCACCTCCTCCACCAGCCGGGTCGAGACCGCGGCCACCGCCGCAGGCTTGTCACCAGCCAGGTAGAGATCCCGGACGCGCGTCGCCTCTTTCTCATATCCCATCCTGCAGAAGAGGTCGAAGTGGAAGTTCTCTCGGACACTGCCCATACCCCCGATGTAGAGAGCCAGCAGGGGTCGGAAGCGGTCCGCGGCCCTCTCGAGGTCGTCGTCGACCGCCAGGAAAAGACTGGCCGCGATCTCAAAGCGCGACGCATCGAGGCTGGGATCGCGCCGGGCGAATCCCTCCGCCAGCGCTCGCCGCTGCCAATCCGAGGCTCTCGGTGCGTGAAAGCCCGCCAGCCAGCCGTCGGCGATCTCGGCGGCAAGCGCGGTGTTCTTCGGTCCCTCGGCCGCAAGCCAAATGGGCAGATCCGCTCGCCTAGGATGAACGGTCAGGACTATCGGCTTGCCGCGGCCCCCCGGCCGGGGCAAGCGATACCGCTCACCGGCGAACTCAAGCGGACCCTGGCGGCGAAGGATCGTCCGGACGATGGCCAGGTATTCCCTGGTCGTCTGCAGCTGCTCTTGAAAGCTGGCTCCGTACCAGCCCTCGACGACCTGGGGCCCCGAGGCTCCCAGCCCGAGGACGAAGCGTCCACCGCTGAGGTGGTCCAGGGTGGCGGCAGCCATGGCGGTTGCAGCCGGGGTCCGGGCGTGGATCTGGGCCACAGCGGTACCCAGGCGCAACGAGCTGGTCCGGTTCCCCCACCAGGCGAGGGGGGTGAGAGCGTCCGACCCGTAGGCTTCTGAGGTCCACATCGAGTCGAAGCCGAGTCGCTCTGCCTCGGCGACCAGTTGGGGGGCATTGTCGGGAGGTCCCGCCCCCCAGTAGCCCAGGGCAAGGCCGAGCCTGGTGGTACCTCCAGGCCGCTCGAAGGGAAGCGAGCCCGACTCCATCTGATTCCTGCCCACCTTAGCGGGCCGGCGCAGAGCCGCGGGTTCAAATGGGGGCCGGGCCTGGCCGAGCTGGAGATGGCGCCCAGCTAAACTGCGCCGGATGCCCTCCCGGCCAGCCACTTTGACGCAGTCCGCCGCCCGGGAGCGTGCCCAACTTATAGGCAGCATCGACTATGGGGTGGAACTGGACCTCACCGGCGGCGACCAATCCCTAGGCTTCGACGCCCGGGTCGACTTCACCGGGCAGCGCCCTGGGGCGCGGACTTTTATCGAGGCCGAGGTGGCCAACGTGGAGGAGATCGTCTGGAACGGCAGGCAACTGCCCAACTCCGCCTACGACGGCCACCGAATCGCTCTTCCTGAGCTGGAGGAGAGCAATTCGATCAGAGTCCGCGGCACCGCTAGCTACGACCACACCGGCCTGGGGCTCCATCGCAGCACCGACCCGACCGACGGGTCCGTCTACATCTACAGCGACTTCGAACCCTACGAGGCTCACCGGACCTTCCCCTGCTTCGACCAACCCGACCTCAAGGGCTCGTTCCGATTTCGGGTGCGAGTGCCCGCGGGCTGGTCGGTGGTCTCGGCGGAGCCTGGAAGCCCCGAGGAAGCTGACCCCGGCGACGGCTCCCGGTGGTGGGATTTCCCAGCCACGATGCCGCTCGCGCCCTACGTGATCGGCCTCGCGGCAGGGCCCTTCCATATTGTGAAGGGCCGGCGGGGGGCAACCGAACTCGGTCTCTACTGTGCCAAGTCCCTAGAAGCGTATCTGGACGCGGACGAGCTCTTTGAGATCACCGTGCAGGGTCTCGACTACTTCGAGGGAGTCTTCCGCATCCCCTATCCGTTCGCTAAGTACGACCAGGTGTTCTGCCCCGAGAAGGTCAACGGCGCGATGGAGTCTCCGGGCTGCGTCACCATCACCGACGAGGTGCTCTGGCGGGGTCGAGCCACCACCCGACAGGGCTCGATCCGGGCCGATCTGATCCTGCATGAGATGGCCCACATGTGGTTCGGTGACCTGGTCACCATGAGGTGGTGGGACGACCTCTGGCTGAACGAGAGCTTCGCCAGCCTGATGTCGAACCTGGCCGTCGATCGGGCCACCAAGTACACGGACGCCTGGGTCTCGTTCCTCACCATCTACAAAGCCATGGGCCGGAGTGAGGACCAGCTCAAGAGCTCCCATCCGATCGTGACCGCGGTGGCGGATGTCGAGGCCGTCCGAGGCAACTTCGATCGCATCACCTATGAGAAGGGAGCGGCGGCGCTTCGCCAGCTGATGGCCTGGGTGGGCGAGGACAACTTCTTCGCCGCCATCAACTCACACCTCACCCAACACCGCTCCGCCAACGCGGAGTTTGCCGACCTGGTGGGAGCCCTCCAGGCCACCTCAGGTAGGGACGTCGAGGGATGGGCGAAGGCCTGGCTGGCGACAGTCGGGATCAATCTCCTGCGCTGCGAGATCGAGAGCGAGTGCGGAGAGCCGGGGGACAGGATCTCGAGCGCGATCGTGGCCCAGAGTGCGTCCAAGACCCAGCCAGTTCTGCGGCCTCACCGGATCCGGCTGGGGCGATTCGACTGGGTCGGCCAGAAGCTGGTGCGCGTAGGCGGGGTCGAACTCGATATCGAGGGCCCGCGGACCGAGGTGGCCGACCTGGTGGGAACTTCGCGACCAGCTCTGCTGCTGCCCAACGACGGCGACCTAACCTACGCCAAGATCCGCCTCGACCCGCTCTCCCTCGAAAATGCCGAGAACCACCTCAGCTCGGTGACCGACGACCTCGCCCGAGCTCTGATCTGGGACCTGGCTTGGGACATGGTCCGCGACCTGGAGCTGCCCGCTCATCGCTTCTCCCGGATGGTGGCAAGGCACATCGCCAAGGAGACCGACACCACCCTGGTCAGCTCGGTTCTGGCCAATTTCCGAACCGCGACCCGACGCTACGGAGCACCCCGTCGAGGGTTCGGCCTGGAGGAAGGTCTGGCCAGGGAGGCCTGGGAGGCCATGAGCCGGTGCGAGCCCGGCAGCAACGACCAGATGGTCTGGCTCCGAGCCTTCGTCGCTCTCGCGGCCAGTGATGCTCAGGTGCAGCTCTGTCGCGGCTTCTTCGATGGCCGCGAGGTACCTGACGGAATCTCGGTCGATGCCGAGCTGCGCTGGGCACTGGTGCTATCCCTAGCCGCTCGTGGCGCCGCCGACGAGCCCGAGATCCTGCGCGCGCTGGCGGCCGATCCCAGCTCGACCGGGTTGGTGCGTGCCGAGGCGGCTAGAGCAGCCCGCCCCACAGCCGCCGCCAAAGCCGCTGCCTTTGCCCGCCTGACCTCGCCGGAGATCACCATAGAGGAGGCGAGGAACATCAGCACCGGCGTGGCCGGGGTGAGGCACGAGGAGCTGCTGGCTCCCTACATTCCCCAGGTACCTCAGATGTTCGACGAGATCCTCGCCAACCGCGGTGGCGAGTTCACCATCAACCTGGGAAATTGGTTGCCCCAGTCCCTACCCCCCTCTCCGGAACTGGTCCGGTGCTGTCAGGAAAACCTGGCGCGCAAGGACCTCGATCCCGTCCTCCACCGTATCTTCGCCGACCTTTTGGAGGACACCGAGCGATTTCTTCGCGCCCGTTTGCTAGATGAGGCCGAACTGCGACTGGAGTGAGGTGGCGCGGGTTTGGCCCGTCGTCTGGCGGGGGCCACGATCAGTATCAGAAGGCGGTCCAGGATCCCAGACCCCGGTCTCGGGCCGCCACGTAGACCTCCTTCGCCACGGCAGCATCCTCCACCCCAAGCCCGGTGGACTTGAACACGGTCACCTCGGCGGCGGAGAGCCGTCCGGGCTGGACGCGGGCGAGCACCTCCCCAAGCTCGGTCACAGCGTCCGGGTTCATTCCCTGCAGTTCCAGGGCGCCGGCCGGAGGAGGGGCGGTGACCGCACCTCGCCACTCAGTGAAGAGGTGCGCCTCCCGGATGGTGAACTCGTCCACCTCACGTCCCATCCCGACCGAGACCAGGTGCGCGCCACGGCTCAGCCATGAGAGCTGAATCACCGGTTCCGGAGAGTTGGTGCAGCAGACCACCACGTCTGCTCCTCGCACCGCCTCCTCGAACGACCTCACAACCCTGCACCCGGAAATCTCAGCCGCCAGTCTCTCGGCGCCTCGCTGATTGCGTGCCGCCAGTCGCAACTCCGAGAAGGTGCGGGCGGTCGGGACCAGGCGCAAATGCGACCGAGCCTGCTCCCCGGATCCCAGAACGGCAAGCACCCGGGCCCCCGCCCGGGCCAGCTCCTGCACCGAGAGCGCCGAGACGGCTGCGGTGCGCAGGGCGGTGATGTGACGGGCGTCCATGACGCAGAGAGGCTGGCCGCCTTCTTCGTCAAACAGAGCGATCAGGCCTTGGTGTGAGGGCATCCCCCGGGTGGTGTTGGTGGGGAACACGGTTATGACCTTGGCCGCCAACGCCGACCGTGGGATGTATGCAGGCATCGCCCCTAGCCAGCCGCTGGCGGTGATAGCCGCCGCCCGCGGTGGCGACTGGGCTGCCCCAGCGCTGTAGCTGACCAGCGCTCGAGCCAAGGGCTCCATCACATCTAGGCCATCCAAGAGCGCGGCGACCTCAGTACTGCTCAGGACCAGGAGCTCTTTGCCCGGGTCTCGGCGCCCGACCCTCAAGCCGCTAGACGCCGAAAAACTCTCGGCAGACCTCGACCCCTTCCAGCTCCACCGTCGGGCGATCGATCCCCTCCCAGCGGTCGCGACTGAGCCGCAGGTGGATTTGCTCGGCTGGGAGCCCACGGCGTTCCACCATTACCTTCCCGTTGTCCTGGTAGCCCAGCGACCGCGAGACCCCCAAAGAGGCGGCGTTATCGCAAAACGCGCCGCTGAGAGCGACCTGAGCTCCCAACCCCGAGAACCCAAACTCCAGAATGGCCGCCCGCATCTCCCGTCCCAACCCTTGCCCCTGATAGGCCCGACCTAGCCAAGACCCGGTGGTGACACTGCGGGTCACCACGAAGTTGGTGGAGTTGATTCCCTGGCTGCCTATGACCTTGCCCTGGTAGAGGACTACCGGGTTAAAGCTCCATGCCAACGGCGACCAGGTAGCGAGTTGCAGGAGGTGGAAGCGCACGGTGGCGCGCTCCAACTCAGGCGAGGGCTGATCCGTCCAAGGGACGGCGAAGGGCATGGTCTCGGCTGGATGGATGCCCGCAGCTGCCAAGCTAGCAAGCTCGTCGAGCATCTCCAGATCGGGTAGGCGCAGTTCGAGGCGTGGGCTGCGGATTCGAATGTCGAGGATGGGCAGATGGCGCACCCGCCGACGCTACCGAGCTACGCCGCTTCAACGCAAGCCAGCGCCGCCTTGGCTCAGGACTCGACCCGTGCTGACCCGGCCGCCGATCGGGCTCGATGCGCTAGGGCCGCCGGACTCCAAATGTCGGCACAGGCGGCGCACACCTCCTCGGGGATCACCCCCAGCCGCATCAAGACGGCAAAGATCTGGCAGCCAAGGCAGAGGGCGAAGACCGACTCCAAAGTGGCCGCTACAACCAGGGCCGCCAGCATGATGTAGGTGACGCCCGTCTGACCGAAGCCGAAATAGGTGATGGTGGCGGTGACTGTCAGAACTGCACCGATGCCCTGGGCAAAGCGCTTCGGCGGTCCCGCCACCAACTTCGGGCGTGCCAGCCGCGGGGCGATCACGCGGGTGGCCAGCTGGCCCAGGGGGCTTAGGGTTGGCCCGCTTGCCACCCTGGCCAGGAAGCCAGCGGCCAGCACCGCGCTGAGCCAGGGCAGGTGGGCGACGATCGCCACCAGCCCGATCACGGCTACGACACCGGCGACGGTGCGGGCCGCCACCTCATTGACCGGATTGGGGAAGCTGAATAGCCGGCGGGTGTCGATCACAGTCGAGCCATCATGTCAAAGTTGACGGGTTTTGTCGAATTTCCATCCGGGTCGGAGCCCGATCCAGACCGCCGCTCGGTGTAGACCTACTGGAAGGCGCGCCGAGAGTGAGGGCGAGAGCGACCCGCGAGCCTGGTCGCGCGAGCCTGTTCGGCCGCCCGAGCCTCTCTTCGGGCCCGCCTCCGATCTCGCGCCTGACGGATGAGCAGAAACGCCGCCCGGCTCAAGAAGACCAGCGCGACAAAAACGCCCACCCCTAGCGCAAGCAGCCCAGAACTCTCGGTCTGGAGCAGCAGTCCCACCACCACTGCGGTCAGGAACAGGGCCGTTCCCACCCAGACACTGAGCAGGCCGCGCTCGAACACCGACGGTTCGGGTGCCGGCTCGGACAGACCGATTGGTAGCTCAGCCAGCTGCTCACCATGCCACCACTTGCGCCACCGCGCCAGGGGCCGGTCGAGCTGAGAATCGCGGCCACCTTCCGAGCCTCGTTGCCCTCCCTCGAGGGTACCGCCGGGGTTGCCGCGACGCAGATCAGAAGCGTCAAAAACGGCTGGGGGCAGAGAGGCTTGGAGCGTGTCCAACCATGAGCTCGCCTGCCTGCCGCGCTCGGTCAGGTGCAGCCGCGAGGACGCTCGCGCCCGCCCTGGGGGATCTCGGCGGATCAGCCTTCTGCGCAGCAGGGTCTGCTTGATCCTGGTCGCCTCCTCGGCCGAGGTCCGTAGGCGCTGGGCCAGCTTGCTCTCAGGGATGCCGGCAGGGCCGAACTGGGCGAGCACGATGGCCTGCTCGAGAGGCAGCTCAAAGGGAGCCGACAGCCGACCGGCGCGGCGACCGGCGGCAGCGGTCACGGCACGCTTGGAAGCGGAGACGGCAGCGTCAGACGGGCTCGACTGAGATGTCAACAACTTCAGCCCCAAAACACCATCCCTTCCCAGCCATCAGGATCGCACAAATCCCAGGGAATCGCACCTTTCTATTCGAATTTCGCGAATCTGAACCGCCATGTGCAGGCCACCATTTTCGGAGCCGTGATCAGACGCTCAGCGCTGGCCGTCGCCGGGCGAGTCCTACAATGCCCGGTTAGCAAGCAACCATCTCGGGACCGGATGGCGCCAGCGCTTGGTGGACGCACCACCTGCCCCTGAGGCGCTGACGCACTCCCCTTAGATCAGGCCCGTTGAGAATTTGAGCCAAGTCCTTCGGGCGACCCGAGTCACCTTCGCGGCTCTCGCTGTTCCCAACTACCGCCGCTACTTCGCGGGCCAGTCCACCTCATTGGTGGGCACCTGGATGCAGACCACCGCCCAGTCGTGGTTGGTCCTGACCATCACCCACTCCGCCGTGATCCTGGGTCTGGTGGTGGCATTGCAGTTTTTGCCCGTCCTGCTCCTCGGCGCCTACGGCGGCGTGATCGCCGATCGAGTCGACAAGCGACGCTTGATGGTGACCCTGCAATCCCTGATGGGAATCCAGGCCCTGACGTTGGGGATCCTGACCCTGACACACGTGGTGCGGCTCTGGGAAATCGCGGTGCTGGCGCTCATTCTCGGCCTCAACAACACCTTCGAGAACCCGGCCCGGCAGGCCTTCGTAATGGAGATGGTCGGCCCCAAAGTCTTGCGCAACGCGGTCAGCCTCAACTCGGTGATGGTCAACGTGGCCCGGGCCGTGGGTCCGGCCATCGCAGGTCTGCTGATCGTCTCGGTGGGGATAGGTACCTGCTTCATCCTCAACGCGATCAGCTTCGTCGCCGTGGTGGCGTCACTGTTGGCAATGAACCGTTCCCAGCTCCACCCCAGCCTGCCCACCGCCAGAGCCAAGGGGCAGCTGCGTGCCGGCCTGCGCTACGTCGCCGGGATACCTGAGCTGGCTGTACCGCTGCTCATGATGACCCTGGTTGGAACCTTCGCCTACGAGTTCCAGGTGGTGCTGCCCGTGGTGGCCAGCCACACTTTTCACGGCGGTGCCCGCGCCTACGGGTTCATGACGGCCGCCATGGGCGTGGGGGCGGTTGGAGGGGGTCTGGTCACCGCCGCCCGCGGCCGGGTCGGCCTTCGGGGCGTGTCGATCGCGGCCGGGGTGTTCGCGGTGGTCCTGCTCCTGGCCGCGGCGGCACCGACTCTGACCCTCGAGTACGTGGCCCTGGCCATGGTGGGCTGGGCCAGCATCTCCTTCATCGCCCGCGGCAACACCACCCTGCAGCTGGCAGCCGCTCCCCAGATGCGGGGGCGGGTGATGGCGCTGTGGGCGATCGCGTTTCAGGGCACGACGCCCATCGGCGGACCCCTCATCGGCTGGATAACCGCCACCGCTGGCGCCCGGGTGGGCCTGGCCACCGGCGGCCTCAGCTGCGTTCTGGCGGCAGGACTGGGAGCCGCGGCGACGCACCGGGTCCGGAGGCGGGCGGTGGGCCCTCAGCTCCCGCCCGCGGACGAGGAGGACGCGGTCAGTGAGCTGCACAGCGAAGTGTTGCGCTGAAGCAATCGGTTGCGTTTGGACAGCGTCTCCGATCGCCTCGGACGCCGCAATCTGACCTCGGTGCCGCACCAGGGCCGTTGTTGCAATTGGCATTCTCCGGGGAAGACGCGTAAGGTAGTTGGCATCATGCACTTAGTACGACATCCACTAATGCTCGTGTTGCTCGCTCTGGTCGCGCTCTTTGTCGTCTTCTTCTTGGTGCTACCGGCTCTCTCCCTGCTCTTCCACCTCGTCCTGCTGGTAGCGATAGTCTGGGTCGTTCTCTCCTTGTTCCGCTTCCATCGCAGCCACCAGCAGAAGCACTCCGGAATCTGAGCGCGGGGCAGGAGGCACGCCTCCTGCAGCGTTCCCTTAGGGCTTGGCGGGCAGGTGGTCGTGATCCTGCAGGAACCGCCTAGCCACCAGCAGGGCCGCGATCCCGTCGCCGACCGCGGAGCCGAGCTGCTTGGTCGACCCGGCCCGGACGTCGCCCGCGGCGAACACCCCCGGAAGCGAGGTCCAGAAGATGGGATCGGTCTTGATGAAGCCGGCGGCATCGAGGTCCACGGTGCCCTCAAGGAACTTGGTGTTGGGATCGAGTCCGATGAAGACGAACACGGCGGCCGGGTTCCAAATGTGCTTCTCGCCAGTGGAGCGGTCCTGGGCCACCACGCTCCCAAGGCGACCCTCGCCCTTGAGTTCCAGCACCTCGGTGTTGGTGTGAATCGAGAACTGGGGATGGTTGCGGACCTTGTCCTGAAGCAGCTTGGACGCGCTCAGCTCAGGACCCAATTGCAGAACCCGGATCCGCTTGCCGAACTGGGTTAGGAACAGCCCCTCCTCGAGGGCCGAGTTGCCTCCTCCGATCACCATCAACTCGTCCGCCATCTTGTAGAAGGGGCCGTCGCAGGTGGCACAGAAGTGCACGCCCGCGCCGATCAAGTCTTCCTCACCCGGCACCCCCAGGCGCCGATACGAAGAGCCGGTGGCGAGGATGGCAGCGTGACTGGCCAGCTCCTGACCGGTCCCAAGGCGGAGTTGAACATCTTCCCCGTCGCGGTCGAGATGGGAGACCGAGACCGCCGAGAGCATCTCGACCTCATAGCGCCTGGCCTGGGCGATGAATCTCTCCGCTAAATCTGCACCGCCGACGCCTTCGGGGAATCCTGGGTAGTTGTCGATCCGCTCGGTGACCCCTGACTGCCCGCCTAGTGCGCTGCGGTCAATAACGATCGCATTCATCCCCTCCCGAGCGGCGTAGATAGCCGCTGCCAGCCCGGCGGGGCCACCGCCGACGATGGCCAGGTCATAGAAGCTTCGCTCCGCCTTGAGGGAGAGTCCCAGCTTGCCGGCCAATTCTTCGTTGGTGGGTTCGACGAGATAGTCACCCTCCCCGAAGACGATGGTGGGGATGGTGCGTCCGCCCCCTTGCAGGCGCTCAACGAAGGCGAGCCCATCGGGATCCTGGTCGATGTCGACCCACTTGTAGCCGACCCGGTGCTCGGCTAGGAATTGCTTGCTGCGCTTGCAGTCGGGACACCAGGGGGCGCCGTACAAGGTGATCTCGGCCATCAACGCCCCCTTTGCATCTTCCGACTCTCGCTACTGTCCCGATCAGACCTCAATGTAGTTGAGTACCGGGCCGGGCGGCGCTCTATCGCCAACTCTCGCCGTCTTCTCAGCTTCCTCCCACAAGAATCCAAGCGACAGGGGGCAGACTGGCAGAGACGTTAGGGGCGCAGCCACGCGACGCCCACTCAAGACAGGAACCAGAGCAGATGGACAGTAACCAAGACCTCAACGACTCCGGCCCGGAGTCGCAAGCGTTCTCGGGCGACGCCGCCCAGCCTCCAGACGACGATGGCCTGGCCGGCTACGCGAGCAGCCCGCCAGGTGGTCCCCGTTGGGGCAGGCGCTTGGCAGCTGCCGGCGCGGCCCTGGTGGTCCTGGTGGGAGTCGGCTTTGCCGGCCACCTGATCGGGTACCCCGCCAGCGTCCAGCAAGCCACCCAGCCGATCCCCAGCCCCCCCGCCTCTTCGGGCGTGACGTCCAAGGCGGGGACTCTGAACGTTTCGGCTGTGACCGCCAAGGTTGACCCCGGCGTGGTGGACATCACCGCCGTCGACGGGTATCAGAACGCCACCTCGGCGGGAACAGGGATGATTCTCACCTCCAACGGCGAGGTGCTCACCAACAACCACGTCATCGACGGCGCCACCAGCATCACGGCTCAGGTGGATGGTGTGGGCACCAAGTACACCGCCAAGGTGGTCGGGTATGACGTCACCCAGGACGTGGCGCTGCTCCAGCTTCAGAACGCTTCGGGGCTGGCGACGATCAGCGCGGGCAACTCTTCCAGAGTCTCCGTAGGGGAGGCCGTGGTCGCTATCGGCAACGCCCTGGACCTGCCCGGCAAACCAACAGTAACCAGCGGTGCGATCACCGGTCTCGATCGCTCCATCACCGCGAGCGACGAGGGCAACGCCAACAGTGAGAATCTCACCGGCCTCCTTCAGAGCGACGCCTCCCTCTGCCCGGGCAATTCGGGTGGACCGCTGGCCAACTCCGCCGGACAGGTAATTGCCATGAACACTGCTGCGGAGAACAACAGCTCCTCAGGGGACTCGTGCTCAACGGTGGCGTTCTCCATCCCCATCAATGAGGCTCTCTCGATCGCCAGCCAGATCCAACAGGGCGATGCCAGCACCACCATCCACATCGGTCTT
>JBAUWA010000143.1:0-14600 GCA_049583555.1 Candidatus Dormiibacterota bacterium
GTCCCACCCCGACGCTCAGGCCCACGCCGAGTCCGACGCCGAGAAAACCGTGTCCCAGCCCCTCTCCGACCAAGCCTTGGCCCAGCCCACCCGCCAAGCCCACCCCGACCCCAACCAAACCGTGGGCGGCTCCCTCTCCCAAGCCGACTCCGACGCCATGGCTCAGACCCTCAGCCACGCCTTCGCCAAAGCAATTAGGCGTTTCCGAGCAGACCTTTCATTCCAGTTCCCCCACCGCTGGCTCACCCTGGGTAGGCTGGAAGAGTGGAGATCGGAAGGGCCGTCCAGGAGTATCTGACCTACCTTTCGGTGGACCGAGCGCGCAGCGGCCTAACGATCCGCGCCTACCGTACTGACCTAGACCAGGCGATCCAGTTCTGGGCTGAGCTCAGAGACCCAGCCACCGACACCGAGCAACTGACTCGCGATGCAGTGAGGGCCTATCAGCGGCGCTTGGGCGAGAAGGGCCTGGCCCTCAGCTCTAGGGCCCGTCGCCTCCAGGCACTGCGCGGTTTCCTTCGTCACTCGCTGCGCGAGGGCTGGGTGCGCGAGGACCTGGCTGCCCACATCGACATCCCCCGGGTCTCGGCTCCACTGCCCAAACCGCTGAGCACCTCAGAAGCCCGGCAGGTGCTGGCTTACGACCACGGCTCGGGCGAGCCAGGACTCCGCGACGCTGCCCTTGTCTACTTCCTGCTCAGCACCGGCTGCCGGATTTCCGAGGCGCTCTCGGTCAAGCGCACTCAGATCAGCAACGAGGGCCGGCTGGTGGTGAAGGGCAAGGGATCAAAGGAGCGGATGGTCAACCTCACCCCCGAGGCTGTCGAAGCCATCCGCACTTACCTGGCCGCTCGCCATGATCGGGAGTCGGCTCTGTTCCTCAACTACGACCGCTCCTCGAGTGCCCGCGGCAAACGGCAGCTGACCAGCGCCGGAGCCCGTCACATCCTGCGCCGGCTCCGTCGAGCCACAGGGGTCGAGCGCCTGAAGTCGCCGCACGTTCTTCGCCACACCACCGCCACCGAACTGCTGACCATCACCGGCAACGTCCGGCTGGTGCAGGAGGTCTTGGGGCATGCCAACCTCAACACCATGCAGGGCTACACCAAGGTGGTGGACGCTGCCCGGACGGCCGCCTACGCTGAGCTGGCTGAGAGGCTGACCAAGGTCCCGGCGGCCCGGGAGACTAAGCCGCCCCAGGGGTGAAGTACACCGTCTCCAGGAACAGATTCAAGGTGGCCGCCCCGGTTTTGGGCAGCAGCTGGGCCTTGATCAGGAACGCCAGAGCCGGCTGGGCCTGAAACTCGATCGAGGCCAGGTAGGCAGTGGTGCTGGCGTAGGTGACCAAAGGTGCGGTGACACCGAAGACCTCCACGCCGACGGCTCCCGTCTGCGTCGCCCCCGTCGGCGCCGCCGCCGGTAGCTGTGGGGTAGTGGAGGCGACGACGAAGGTGATGGTCTCCCCAGCGCGGTCGGTGAAGACCACGGTGCCAGCGCTCTGTTGGGCAAACGTCCAACCGGGCGGATACATCACCGACCACGCCACCGGGGCCGCCGACGAGAAGGTCTGGAAGGCCTGGGTGGATGTGTATTGAGGCTGGGCGGTCACCCAGCCCGACTCGGTCGCACCTTTAACTTGCCACCAGCCACCGTCTGCTGAGTAGTGACCGACGATCGATAACGTCACTCCTTGGGCAATCACCTGCAAGACCGCCGCGGAAGTGCCCGGGCTCGACCGGAGGTTGACGCCCAGGGGCGCAATCACAGTGAGGGCTGTCGGCAGTGGTGTGGCGCTCGGGGTTGGATGGGGCGAGCCAGGGGAGACGGTGGGTGCATGGCTGTTGGGGCCAGAGCAAGCCGCCAGGATGAGGGCGAGAAAAGTGAGGATGGGGGCCGTAAGCCTCAGGGATCCGTGGGCCTTGCCCATGGCCGCCAGGCTACTCCGCCCTCTTGTCAGTGGCTAACTGGAGTTAGTTGCAGCCGCCGCTTCCCGACTGAGTCGCCCGTGAAAGCCTTGGGCCGCAGCCGCGGACGCGGCGGCGAAGTCTTCCCCCGTCGAAGCCTGCGATATCGCCCTTGAAACGCTGACCAGGTAAAGGCCCTGGCCATCGTGGCCCCGAGCGGCAGCCGCCGACTGCTCCAGGTCGCCACTCTGCCGGCCCACACCGGGAATAAGGAGCGGGAGATCGGGCGCTACGGAACGGATCCGGGTGATCTCCCCGGGCCAGGTCGCCCCGGCGACCAATCCCACCGTTCCCAGCCGGTTCCAACCTCTGGCCAGCCGAGCCAGATGGAGGTAGAGCGGCTCTCCCCCCTCCCCGACCGGCAAGTCCTGGAAGTCCGCCGCTCCCGGATTACTGGTGCGGCAGACGATGAAGGCGAATCGGTCCGGTCGTTCCAGGAATGGCAGCAGGGAATCCTCTCCGAGATACCCGTGCACAGTGCAGGCGTCGGCGCCCACCAGATCGAAAAGAGCCTCCGCGTAAGCAGCCGCGGTACTGCCGATATCTCCGCGCTTGGCGTCCGCAATCACCAGGGCATGGTGCGAAGCTGTCCTGACCACCTCGATCAGTAGCTCCCAACCGGCTGGGCCGAGACGTTCAAAGAAAGCCAGGTTGGGCTTGAAGGCCGCCGCATACGGTGCGGTTGCCTCCACCACCGCCAGCGTGTGCTGACGCACCGCGGCTATGCCCTGGCCCAGATGTGCAGGAATCGTGGCTGGGTCAGGGTCCAAGCCCACGCAGAGAGCGGCTCCGTTAATGGCAACGGCCTCGGCCAGTCGCTCCCGGAACGGAGCTTGGGTCACCAGGAGGTTCTGGAGGTGCTGGTCTGTGCCGCTCCCGGAGCCTGCGGTGCGTACGGCACCGAGATCCGGTCGTGCTCGGTTTGCATACATCGGGGGCAGAGCGAGGTCAGCTCACCATCCAAAAGGACTGCGGCCAGTCGGTAGATCGGGAACTCCCGGTCGCAGTTACCGCAGCGGCGCATCCAAGGCATCTCCAACTCGAAATTCTAACGCCTGATATGCTCAACACCCGGTCGCGGGGAGTAGCGCAGGTGGTTAGCGCACCAGTCTGGGGGACTGGGGGTCGCAGGTTCGAGTCCTGTCTCCCCGACCACTAAATTGAGCTCAGAATCACGTCTGCCGGGACTGGGTTCAGCGCGTGAGAGGCGGGCTCATGGCTCAACTCACGGCTTATCGCGCGAGGCTGCGAGGGGGTGCCGCTCTATTCCGGTTCTTCACAGATGGCGGCTTTGCCTCGGCGTCTGCCTGCCATCCTCATATGAAAGTGACGTGGGTCGTTTCCTACTTGCCTTGGGCGAAACCGGCACGGTGGGTAGGGATGCGGGTGGCCGGATCCATCTGGTTCGTGCCCATTGCGGATCGGGAATCAGCGTCCGGCGTGATCACCTCGACGTGGCTGCCGATGGATAGAGGCTGACCAGCGACGACCACCCGAACGGACTCGCCGCAAACGAACTACCAAGGCCAGCGACGGACGCTGGCAGACTGCCCGCCGAGATCTCGGGAACTCTAGGTCGCAGGTTGCAGTCCTGCCTCCCCGACAGCTCCTAAGTTCCCCCCTAATTCATGCGCATTTTCTGCAGCGGGGCGGTTACGCGCGGATGCAGCGGCCAAAACCTCGAGAGCAACTGACGAAATCGTCGCGCGACCGTTACAGCAAGTTTCACCTCTGTTCCCATATCGTCTGGTCCCTATCTGGCGATCCTGGGGAGAGCCACGCATCGACCACGCGACTTGGGAGGATTCTCAAGGCATGTTGAGTACTTGGTACGTTCGGCTACAAAGTCGCCTGTCAGGGGCGGTTTCGCGTCGTGGTGCGTTGGAGGTGGGTCAGGGTATGGTTGAGTACGCCCTGATCCTGGTGCTGATCGCGGTCGTTGTCATCGTCATCCTCAGCGTGGTAGGACACAACACCAGCGACGTCTTCTCTAACGTCAGCAACGGCCTCAGCAACTGACTTTGTGACACCCGGGGAAGGGCGATCGGCCCCTCCCCGGGTCCCACCGATCTTGGTGTACGGGCGCCCCGAGCGCAGCTTGGCGAGCTCCGCCGGCCTTGGCAGCTACCACCTCCGGGCAGGACCAACGAGCCGCCCGCGCTCGCACTTGGCGCACGAAGGGCGGATCGTAGACGACGTCGGCTGAGCGCTTGTTTTGAACTCGCTCGCCCGAGGTGCGGTTGAACTCAAACCTTTGGTCGCCGGTCGCAGGTCTGGAAAACTGACCTAACTCCCGTCTTCCGCTTGGTGAGTCACTAGTCGATGGTGCTCACGTTGGCTCTGCTGTCCGGTTCTGGTTCGGGTCGAGATGAGAAGTGCGCGGCTGTAAACCGCCGCGCACTCTGTGCTAATACGCCTCAGCCAGTAAGACCGTTGTTGATGTTGGAGAAGACGTCGCTGACCCGGTGTCCTACGAGAGAAAGGATGACGATAACAACGATCGCGATCAGAACCAGGATCAGGGCGTACTCAACCATGCCCTGGCCCTCTTCCTCCGAGTCGTGGGCCGAGACTACCCCAGCGAGGCGGTCGCGTAGCCGAACGTACCAGGATCCAAGCACCTTTCGATACCTCCCATTCCGATTCGTCCTCTGGGAATTGACAATCCCAGCCCTTCAATAAGGCGCACGGAGTTTATGGTTCCGGCGACTGACAGCCGTGCAACGGCCAAGTAACCGCTGCGTCAGTCGACGCGAACCGTTCCTCGACCCCGCCCGCGATTACGAGCTCCTCGGCACCCCTGCGGTCGACTTGGAGTTGCAGCGATGTCGTGAGGGGTCCACGACTTCCTGGGCCAAGAGGATTCAAACGTCCGACAAACGAGATCCAGAGTCAGGCGCGTTGGGTCGACCCTATGCCTTCGGATCAACACCAACTACTGATCCCGGGCACCAGCTAGCCCCTAACGGCTGCCCGGATTCGTATATTCCGGGTCCAAGGGCCCGCTAAGAGGGTGGGCTAGCGGCCGCCGGAGGCGCTTCGCCTGCGTGCGCCGCCCGGGTCTGAGCGCCCACGATGTCGCGCATCGAGAGGATGCCGACCATACTTCCCTGCTCGTCGACGACGAGAAGGTGGCGGAAATGGCCTTTGATCATCTCCAGGGCGGCGGTGTCGAGGTCCCAGTTGGTGGTCGCTGTGCGTGCCTCGAAGGTCATGCAGGCCTCCACTGGAGTGGCGTCGAGGTCTCGCCTGTCCGCGACCGCCCGAAGGACGTCGCGCTCGGTGATGATGCCGGGGCCGGGGATGCTGTCGTCCTTCACCACCGCGGCGCCCACGTGGCGCTTCAGCATCAGACGCGCTGCCTCTGCGACCGTGACCGCGGTCCCCACCACCAGCAGGTCTGTGGACATCGCATCCTTGACGCGCACGGAGCCCTCCGCCTGCAGCCTACCACCACTGGCCCGAACTATTACTACGAGGACACGGTTTCGGGCACGCCAATCATCACGCTCACGGCTTCCGGCTATGAAGACGCCGTCTAGGAGAGAGCATCACGTGACCCTGCGCGCCGGAGTAGGTCAACCTCGACGGCGCTCACTGTGAGCAGATGGGACGTGGGTGAGGCGGCCACTTCCGCGGTTCGGTGGCGCGCGCAGCACGGGTGGCCGGTGCGCCCGGCTGACTAAGGTGGAGCTGGCCCTTGATCTCCTAGCGGCCGGCTACCCTCTAGCGCCCTCTCCGACAACAGCTTCGACGGCGACTGACCCAATCGCCGTCGGCTGAGGGGCTCGGATAACGAGCACGGCCACGACGAACGCCCCTAGGGCGATTAGCGACGCCGCCATAAAAGCATGGGCGTAGCCCGAAGCCGTGGCCACATCGATCAGATGATGAGTCAGCCTGCCGTGGGCCGCGATGGCCAGCTGCCCGGCCTGGTTCTTGATGGTGGAGCTAGCGATCGTGCCCAAGACGGCCAGTCCCACCGCCCCGCCGACCTGCTGGCCCGTGTTCAGCAGGGCAGACGCCAGGCCGGTCTCCTGCCGGCGAACCCCCGACACAGCGGTCAGGGTGAGCGGGACGAACGTCTGGCCCATGCCTAGGCCCACCAGCAACATCGGAGCGAGCACCCCCGGATATCCGGTGCCGGCGGTGATCCGCGACAGCCAGAACAGTCCCCCTGCCGCCATCAATGGACCCACCGTAGCCGGGAGCCGGGTGCCGACCCGACCGACCAGCCGCGAAGTTCCGATGGCAGCACCACCGATGACCACGGCTAGGGGCAGGAACCCTATGCCCGCCTGCAGCGGACTGAATCCCATGATGTTCTGGATGAACTGGGTGAGGAAGAAGAACATGGCGAAGATGGCGGCCCCGACGGTGAGCATGACCGCGTAGGCTCCCGAGCGGTTGCGGTTGGCGAATATCCGCAGCGGCATCAGCGGCTGCTGGGTCCTGGTTTCGATGAACACAAACGTCAACAGGAGCACGGCAGAGATCAGGAGCGGCACCACCGTCGCCATCTGGCCCCAGCTGTGGGCTGCGGCGTTGGTCAGCCCGTAGACCAGCAGGGCCATAGCAGCGGTGACCGATACCGCGCCGGGCAGGTCCAGCTTGCCGGCTCGGCTCTCGGTCTCGTTGAGGGCCCGAGGGGCGAGCAGCAGGACCAGTACGGCGATCGGGACGTTAACGAAGAACACCCACCGCCACGAGGCCAGGTCGGTGAGGATTCCGCCGGCCAGCAGGCCTACCGCGCCCCCCGCTCCCGCCATGGCGGCGTAGACGCCGATGGCCCGATTGCGCGGCGCCCCCTCGGGGAACGTACTGGCAATCAAGGAGAGGGCGGTTGGCGAAGCGATGGCGCCCCCGACGCCCTGGGCGGCGCGGCAGATGATCAGCCAGACCTGGCTCGTGGCCAGGCCACCCATCAGCGAGGACACGGCGAAGATTCCAATCCCGACCATGAACATCCGTCGCTTCCCGAACAGGTCGCCGGTGCGGCCGCCGAGGAGCAGAAGTCCCCCGAAAGTCAGCGCGTAGGAGGTAATGACCCACTCCAGATTGGCGCCCGAGAAGTGCAGTTGGCGTCGGATTGACGGCAGGGCGATGTTCACGATGGTGGCGTCGAGCACCACCATCAGCTGGGCGGCCGCGATCACGGCCAAAGCCAGTCCGAGGTGGCCGCGGGCCGGCGATTGGTCGTCCGTAGGCCTGCGAGATGCGGTCAAAGAAATGGTTACTCCGCTCCTTGGGCTAGTGGTGAGAGCGGCGTTAGCGGTGCGGACCGTCCGAATGGTAAGCGTGGCGGAACCGGCAGGAGCGGTCGCCTAGGCCGGGAGGATCTGCTCCCCCACGACTCGGATGTATGCGGAGTCCCTGGACGCCGTCCTCTGCCCCACGGCATAGTCCCCACCCACCCGAGTACCTGGCCCGGTGGACATGCAGACGTAGTTAGAAGAGCACTAAAGTTCTTCACGTGGACAGCAGCCAGGAGTCCAAGGGCGCAGTACTGCGGGTCACCGATCCCCGCCACCTCGGGCAGCACTACCCGGTTCCTCGGACGGTGTTCCTCAGCAAGCTCGGCAACCTAGACATCCTGAGATACGGACCCGCCCCGGGTGCGGAACCTGCCCGTGCCCCCTCGGAGGACGCAGCCCTAATTGAGTTCGCGCGGCTCTGGGACGAAGATCCACAGCACTTCCCCGCCGCCGTCCTCAGTTTTGCCAAACGGTGGGGTCCCTTGGAGTTATGTGACGCTCACCTGCGTCCCTTCGCGCACGCCCCAAGCTGCCAACCCTGGCACGATCCAGCTGTAGCCGCGGCGCAATTTGCGGAACCAGTCGTCACCTGGCGCCGCTACTCACGTTCGCTGCACGCACTCCTCTGCCTCTTGGCTGACAGCCAGGAGTACGAGCGATATCCGTCCTCGGACGACTCGCTCTGGCTGAATCTAGCCTGGGTCCAGCCACGATCCTCGGACTGGTCCACCTCTCCCCAAACCTTCACTCATGGGGCGCCACAGTGGGCGGACGACGGGCGCCCGGTTCCTGTCGGCGACGTCGAGAATTGGCCGCTGCAGGCGCCTCGAACGAGGGTCGAAGCTGACCAAGCACTGACCGAGGCCATCAAGATCTGGCTCAACTGGACGCCTCTTCCGCTCCAGCCCTACTGCGAGCGGAGGTTGACCCCCCCGCGGCTCGGCCGCAGAGCGACTTGGGGGGCCGCCCTGAGAGCCGGTGGCTTGGCTGGCAGACTTACCACCGAGCTGGCCGGTGCGGTAGCGGCTGGCCCCCGGATTTTCCGCTGCTCCACCTGCCGCCAGCCCTACGTCATCGCGGAGCGACGCCCGTCAGAGAGTCCCACCAGACGCCACCACTGCGATCGCTGCCGTGATGGCGGTCGATACACCGGGCCCAAGACGGTGCGCCAGCGGGAGCGCCGGAGACTCGCCCGAGAACTCCGTAATAACGCTGTCGGGTCGGCGCCGCCGTAGCTAGGCGATCCAGGATCAGCCAGATTTCACCATGATTCTGCTGAGTCGCCTGATCGGTCCAATCGGGGACATATACGCAACATCCTCGGAGCCAACAGTGCAGTGTCGTAACTGACACAGATCGGAGCCGGTACTCCCCAATCTCTGTTGGGGTGCTCGACATTGCTGTTACCATCGAGGCATAGTCGGGCCAAAACCGACTGCGGCCTTCTGCTGATCCCTGGTCTTTTGGCACAGCGGCATAGTTGAGAAGCGCTGCCAGGTGAACTGACCACACCGCATTCGGGCCACACGCTCAGGGGATTTGCATGACATCATTCGCCGAACTTGGAGTGCGGCCGCGCACCCTGGAAACCCTTCGCCGACTTGGGATAAACCAGCCTACCGAGGTTCAGACCGCCGCAATACCGTTTCTCCAAGCCGGGCGGGATTGCGTTATTCAGTCTCCCACCGGCTCCGGAAAGACCTTGGCGTTTCTGATCCCTATGGTGGAAAGATTGGGGACGCATCGGCCGGGGTCAACGCGAGCCCTGATCGTGACCCCGACCCGCGAGCTGGCCACCCAGATCGGTTCGGTCCTCGCCCAATTAGAGCCCGGTCTGCGCCAGGTACTCGTCTTCGGGGGCGTCGGCTACGGAAAGCAGGTCAATAACCTCGGCCGTGCCGACGTCATCATCGGATGTCCCGGAAGGATCCTAGACCTGGTCGGTCGCGGGTCCGCCGCTCTCGGCGGGGTGGAGTTCCTGGTCCTCGATGAGGCTGACGAGATGTTCGACGCAGGATTTGCCAAGGACGTCGAGAAAATCGCCGAGCGAACTACCCACCGGACCACGTCCTTGCCGCGTCAAACAGTCTTGGCATCGGCCACCATGCCCGACTGGGTGGCGGCGATCTCACGCAAGCACCTGGTCGAGCCGGCCAAGGTCGCGGTCGTCCCAGCGGTCGACTCCCAGCTCGAACATGGCCTTTTCGCGGTGCAGAGGTCGCAAAAGGTGGCGGTGCTGAGCAAGCTCCTGAAGCGATCGAGTTCCACCATCGTCTTTCACCGCACCAAGCACGGGGCTAAGAAGCTAGCCCGAGACCTTAGCGATCTTGGTCACCCCACCTCCGAGCTGCAGGGGAACCTATCCCAGCCAGCTCGGGACCGGGACATCGCCGCATTTCGACGGCGGGACACCGCGGTCCTGGTCGCCACCAACGTCGCGGCCCGCGGCATCGACGTCATAGATGTGGATCTGGTGGTCAACTACGAGCTACCCGACACTGCGCTCTGGTTGACCCATCGGATCGGAAGGACAGCGCGGAACGGCGCCAGCGGCCGGGCCCTAACCTTCATGAGCGAGGATGACGGCGAGAAGTGGCGCAAGCTGCGTCGCCTCGGCGCACCATCGCTTCGCTTCGTGGACCAAGCGGAATTGCTAGGTACCGGCAACATGGTCTTCCTGGCTGACGGGGCGGACGGAGCCGCTGCTCCGCGGAGCCAGGCACGGCCTCTCAACCCTGGAGCAGCGCGCCACCCCCGGAACAGTCCTCCCCCGTGGTCGGGTCGCCGAGGGCGGCACCGGAGCCGCTGACCCCAAATCCGGCTGCGGTGTCGCCGGTCGAAGCCGGCCGTCAAACTGGTAGCTGGTCGGCGAGCAGCCTCTCCCGGGCGGGAGAGGTGTGACTGGATACGAACTGCCAGATCACTTCCCCTGCATCGAAACGAGTGGTGGTCTTGCCCAGCGTCAGCAACCGAGGTCCGCCCGGCCAGGTGTGGCCGCCTTTCCTCACAATCCAGGTCGCTACCTCGGACCCTCCGCTGCCGCCAGGACTGACCCGTCTCTCCACACTGGTCCGGTCCTTTCCCACGGCGCGCAGGACATCCCCATATATATCTGGCTGACAGTGGTCGATCTCGCGCCACCGCGCGGCAGTGGCGGACAGAGAGAGCACCGGCTCGCTCTTTCCAGGTCCGCCGCCGAGACGCCAAACCCGCCAGCGCCCCAGGAGGCTCCGCGGCGGACCGCCATCTATAGGCGCGACGGGGTCCTCAGTCCCATGGATCAGGAGGGCTGACACAGAGTGGGTAGGGGTGAGCGACGCCAGGCGGCCGGGCATCAGTCCCGACACGGCGGCGATTGCGCTGATTCTGTCGCTGAGCTCCAGTCCCAAACGGTGGCACATCACCGCCCCATTGGAGAGCCCGGCCACGGCCACGCGGCCCTTGTCAGCCCCGGTTCGCGCCACCACTCGATCAATCAGATCTCGAATGTAGCCGACGTCGTCAATGCCGTCGACAGCAGCTGGTGAGTACCCGCGGCCATCGTTCCAACTCAACTTGTGTCCTTCGGGATAGACCACGATGAACCCATGCCGGTCGGCCACCGCATCGAAGTGAGTCAACCGCCTCATCTCGGGCACGGTCAGCCGTCGACCGTGGAGAACTAGGAGCACCGCGCGCCCGCTCGCGGGAGGGCCTGACGGCACATGGACCATGTAGCCTCGGCGCAGGCCACCCGTGTCGACGGCGTCGGACAGGTCGGACGTAGCTTGCCTCCCCGCGGTGGCGGCCCGCTAGGTCGACGGTCGATGGCTGAGGCTGAGAGCGTACGCCGTATCGGGGAGAATTCATCCCTCCCGACAAACCTGGTACTTGGAAGACAAGCCGGAATCCGCAACATCAACTGCCGGCCCGATGGCGGGACCGATTCCCTAGCTCAGAAGCGAGCTTTAGACGGCCTGGAGTGTCATCGAGCCTGCTCAGACCGGCGCACCCGCAGCCGCAACGGCACCCCCTGGAATCCGTAGCGCTCGCGGAACTGGTTTTCTAGGTACCGGGCGTAGCTGAAATGCATCAGATCTGGGTCATTGACAAAGAGCGCAAAGGTTGGCACGCGGCTCCGCGCCTGCACCGCGTAGTAGATGTGCAGACGGCGACCGCCGCGGCCGCTCGGTGGTGGCCGCCGGTCCACCGCCGCGCGAACGAATTGATTCAGCTCCGCCGTGGGGATGTGCAAGGATCTGGCGTCAGCAAGTTCGAAGGCGGTGGGTAGCACCTTGCCAATTCCCCTCCCGGTTAGTGCGCTGGTGAAGAGGAACGGGGTACCCGGGGCCCAGTCGTAGGCGGCCCGCAATTCCCGGATCAGTCCTCGGTCTCGGCGGGCATCGTCGTCCAAGAGGTCCCACTTGTTGAGCGCCACCAGGGTGGCGGCGCCGGCGTCGCGCGCCCGTCCGCCGATGTTGCGGTCTTGTGCTCTCAGCGGTGTGGTGGCGTCGACCACAAGGATGGCCACATCCGCGCGCTCAACGACTCGGATCGCCCGGAGCAGGCTGTAGTAGTCGGCATCCTTGCTGGCCCCAGGTCGGCGGATTCCAGCGGTGTCCACCAGCAGCACCAAGCCTTGCTGGGTCTGCACCAAGGTGTCCACCGGGTCTCTGGTGGTACCGGCAACCGTGCTCACCAGAGCGCGGTCTTCACCGAGGATGCCGTTGAGCAGAGAGGACTTGCCGACGTTGGGGCGGCCGACGATAGCGCAGCGCAGGACCTCGGTCGCCGGCGCCTCCTCGCTCTCCTCCGGCGGTGGCAGCAGCGCTACGATCCGATCGAGAAGATCCCCGGTCCCGCTCCCCGAGAGGGCTGAGATCGGCACCGGGTCGCCCAGCCCGAGCTCCAGCAGCTCGTGTCCCAGGAGCCGATCCTCCCGGCCCTCGTGCTTGTTGCTGACCATGATCACCGGCTGGCGAGCCCGCCTCAGCTCCTCGGCCACCTCCCGATCCGTCGCGGTCAGTCCAGCCTTGGCGTCGCAGACGAAGCAGATCAGATCGGCCTCCCGGAGCGCTACCCGGGCTTGGGCTTGGGTGTTGGCCGGCAGGTCACCCTCGGTATTCCCCTTGAGCACTCGCTCAAGACCCGCCGTGTCGACCACGGTGAAGGCACGCCCGCGCCACTCCACGTCACCGTAGATCCGGTCCCGAGTCAATCCGGGCTGCTCGGAGACGATGGCGCGTCGCTCCCCGGTTAGGCGGTTGAACAGCGTGGACTTACCGACATTGGGCCTCCCGACCAAGGCCACAACTCCTGAGAGCGCGGGCGCCGCGGCCTCGTCCTCGGCCTGCTCAGCGCGACGCCTGGCCCTGGCAGTGCGAGGTGAGGGACCACCCGGGGTGGCGGGCATCAGCCGGTGGTCCCGAGCCGCAGATCCGACCCGGTCATCTCTGGAGGCACTGTCAGTCCCATGGCCGCAAGCAGCGTCGGCGCGACGTCGCGGAGCCCGCCGCCATCGGCCAGGCCTCCTCCCTGACCGGGGTCTGCCAGTACCAATGGGACCCGGCTGGTCGTGTGGGCCGTCAGCTTCGAACCGTCGCGAAGATCAATTTTGATCTCGGCGTTTCCATGGTCAGCCGTCAAAAGCAGCAGGTATCCAGCGGCAGCACTCGCCGCCGCCACCTGGCCAAGGCAGGAGTCGAGGAACTCCACCGCCGCAACGGTCGCGTCGAGATCGCCGGTGTGGCCAACCATGTCGGCATTGGCGTAGTTCACGGCGATGAATGGGAAGGTGCCTCGTGTAAGTGCGTCCACAACTGCACTGGTGATTCCGCCAGCGCTCATTGCGGGGGCAAGATCGTAGGTAGTAACCCGCTGGGAGGGGACCAGAAGTCGTTCCTCTCCTGGGAAGGCCTCCTCTCGACCACCATTGAGAAAGTACGTGACGTGGGCGTATTTCTCGGTCTCCGCGACATGAAACTGGCGGATTCCTGCCTTGGCCACGACCTCCGCCAGGGTGTCGCTCACCAGCGGCTTAGGAAACGCAACCTCGGCATCTAGGCCGTCGTCGAATTTGGTCATGGTGGTGAGCTCAAGGCCGACCGGGACTGCTCCCCGCTCGAACCCCGCGAAGGTTTGATCAACCAGGGCATGACATAGCTGGCGCGCCCGGTCAGGTCGAAAGTTGAAATGAATCACTACGTCTTCGTCCTCGACACCGACGACTTCGCCACCCGGCGCGACCACCGATGCCGGAGGAATGAACTCATCTGACACATCACTCTGGTATTGCGCAGCCATGTATTCGAGAGCGTCCGGAACCACGGTCGGTCCTCGACCCAGGATGGTTGCGTAGGCCAGTTCAGTACGGTCCCAGCGCCGGTCCCGGTCCATGGCGAAGTAGCGCCCGCTCACCGACGCCAACGATCCCACCCCAACCTGGGCCAGCTCCTCCAGAGCCTGGGCCAGAAAAGCCCGTCCGCTCATGGGAGGTGTGTCCCGACCATCAGTGAAGGCGTGGATTGCCACCCGCTCCAAGCCCATCCTCCGGCTCAGCTCGCAGAGTGCGACCAGATGCTTCTGGTGGCTGTGGACCCCTCCTGGGGAGACCAGCCCCATGAGGTGAAGTCGGCTGCCACGGCTGAGCGCCAGGGCCAGAGCCGACCGCAGTGCGGGGTTGGCGAAGAAGCTGCCGTCGCTGATGGCGTCGTCGATGCGGGTCAGGTCCTGAAGCACCACCCGCCCCGAACCTATGGTCAGATGACCCACCTCGGAATTACCCTGCTGGCCCTCGGGAAGCCCGACGGCACGGCCGCTGGCGGCCAGAGTTGTGTGCGGCCACTCAGACCACAGCTGGTCGAAGCTCGGAGTCCGGGCCAGGGCGATCGCGTTACCTCTGGACTCCTGGCTGCAGCCCCAGCCATCGCAAATGCAGAGGATGGCTGGATGAAGTGTCTGATTGCTCACTGGCCAAGGTCTCCGAGAAGAGCTCCGCCAGCACCTGACGGGCGGTCCGTGCGGTCGGCGATGGTTACCAAACTGCGCGACGGCCGCCTGAGCCTACCATCCGGCCCTCGCCCTCCCGAGTTCAGTAGCTCAGGCGGTAGCTTGTCCGGCCGCGGCCACGATGGCGCAGAACTCCTCAGCATTGAGACTGGCGCCACCGATGAGACCCCCGTCGACGACCGCAAGTTTGAAGAGCTCGACGGCGGAGTCGGCGGTCACGCTGCCGCCGTAGAGCACGCGCAATTCAACCCCAGCCCCAACTTCTACATCGTCTATGACTTCCCGGATCTGGGCAATTGCGGTGGAGACGTCTTCCGGGACCGCCGTGCGACCGGTTCCGATCGCCCAGACCGGCTCGTAGGCGAGGATGCAGCGCAGCAACTGGGGCTGGGCC
>JBAUWA010000144.1:0-1761 GCA_049583555.1 Candidatus Dormiibacterota bacterium
CGTCAGTCCCGATCGTAAGCTTCGAACAGGTGTACCCCATGTCAAATGACCTAAGTGTGCTCGAGCTCTGTGCTGGTGGTGGAGGGCAGGCGCTCGGCCTCGAGGCCGCCGGCTTCACAACAGCAGCTGCGATCGAGATTGACCCAACTTGCCGAGCCACCCTTAGCCAGAACCGGCCCAACTGGACGGTCCTCGGTGAGGACGTGAATCACATGAGCGGAAGGCCATATCGTGGGGTGGATCTCCTTGCAGCCGGCGTGCCGTGCCCACCCTTTTCGATCGCTGGCCACCAGCTCGGAGCCGACGACGGTCGCGACCTGTTCCCCGCGGCGCTGCGGCTCGTAGCCGAAACCAGGCCCAGGGCTGTCCTACTGGAGAACGTACGCGGCTTAGCAACTGACCGATTTCGGTCGTACAGATCATCACTCCTTGCCGAGTTAGACCGCCTCGGGTATCAGTCAGAGTGGCGAGTTCTCAATGCCTCCGACTTCGGTGTGCCCCAGCTCCGGCCGCGCTTTGTGCTCGTCGCTCTCCGCAAGCGGTATGTGCGGCGCTGGCAATGGCCACAGCCAGTCGGCAAGCCCCCTTCCGTGGGGAAGACCCTCCGCGACCTTATGGCCGCCCGCCAGTGGTCTGGGGCTCACCGCTGGGCAGCCAGGGCTGCAGGCATAGGGCCGACGATCGTTGGTGGCTCCACAAAGCACGGAGGTCCGGATCTCGGCCCGACGCGCGCCCGCGCTGAATGGCGGCTAATGGGAGTGGATGGCCTCGGGATCGCGGATGGCCCCCCAGACGCAGAAACTCCCGCTCAGTTCCTTCCTAAGCTCACCGTCCGGATGGTGGCACGGATCCAAGGATTCCCGGACACCTGGTCGTTCGCGGGCAGGAAGACGGCAGCCTATCGCCAGGTGGGTAACGCATTTCCGCCTCCAGTCGCCAACGCGGTCGGACTAGCCCTCCGGCAAGTACTTACCGGAACGGCTGGTCGGCCGAGCCAACTGAGACTGTTCGAGCCGGACGCGCGATGGTCCGGAGAGCCTGCCACCCTGTTAGCCTCGGCGAGAGGTGTCCCACGAGAAGATCGTTGAACGACCGAAGGTTCGCCGACACCGGGAGGTAGGGCAGGATTCTGTTCCCCACGATACGGCGGCTGAAATCGTCACCGCGCTACTCTCATGGTGGGCAGTCAATCAGCGAACCTACCCGTGGCGCTACTGGAGCGACCCGTACCGACTGCTTGTCACAGAGGTGCTGCTGCGCCAGACCCGCGCACCAATGGTCTCCGCTTTTGTAGAAGAATTCTTTAGAGATCACCCTGACCCAGGGTCGCTGTTGCAAGCAGGCGAGACCCAGCTAGCGAAGCGCCTGCATCCGCTTGGCTTCTCGCTACAGCGTTCAGCCCAGCTCGTTTCGCTCGCGAGCCACCTTGTCGATCGCGAGCAGCCTTCATGGGACTACAGCGAGCTTCTCGACCTGCCCGGGATCGGAAAATATAGCGCGGGAATGGTGGGAGCAGTGCTCGGGCTGCCAACAGCAGCGGTCGACACGAACGTTGCACGAGTTCTGTGCCGCATCTTCGCGCTTACGCCATCCCACCTGGAGGCACGCAAGAGTCCGAATGTCTGGCGGCTTGCCGAAGCTCTCATCGCAGTGTCCGATGAGGCAGCGCCGGTCACTTGGGCCCTCATCGACTTGGCCGCCACACTGTGTGTGACCCGCGTACCCTGTTGTAGCGAATGTCCTCTCCGTTGGTCATGCGCC
>JBAUWA010000145.1:0-5203 GCA_049583555.1 Candidatus Dormiibacterota bacterium
GACGGGCGCCGGACCGTGAACCTGGCACCCTCTCAATGCCGGGCTCGACGCGCGCGGGATCGGCCAGCGCCAGGCTCTTGGTGGTCGACTCCAGTTCCAACAGCTCGCTGCGACAGCTGGGGCAACCGTCCAGGTGGGCGGCCAGGGCCCGCCGCTCCGATCCGTCTAGGCGACCCACCGCGGCCATCGCCAAGTCGCCTCGCATCCGTTCGCAGTCGGTAGTGGTCATTCGTTCCACCCCATTTCATCCAGGGTGAGTCGGAGTGCCCGCAGAGCGTAGTAGAGCCGGCTCCGAACTGTTCCCTCGGGGATGCCCAGCTGGCGAGCCAGCTCGCGGCTGGGGCGGCCCCGGTAATAGATCTCCAGCACCACCTGCCGGTGTTCTGGACCTAGGTGACGCAGGGCCTCTTCGACGTTCCAGGCCCGCATCGCGGCGTCTAGCTGATCGACCTCCGAGGGCAGGTCACGGTCCAGCTCTTGCGCTTGGCGAGCGCTCTGGGACCGGGCGAGGTCGACGATGATGTGGCGCTCAATCGCGAAGAGCCAGGGCCGGATCGGGCCGAGCTCGGGGTTGAAGCCATGCTGCGTCCTGAGAGCTCGAACGAAGGTCTCTTGTACCGCTTCCTCAGCCAATTCGGGGTCGCCCAGTGACTGTCGGGCGAAGCCGAGCAACTCGGCTCTGTGGGACTCAAAGGCGGCCCCCAGCCGGTCCCGGGTCTCGCGGTTCTCTGAGGCCGCGCTTTCGCCCTCGTCCCGACGAGCTCCCAAGGTCCCAGTCACGGAGCCAATGTAGGTGCAGCTAGTCATAGCGGTGCCGAATTGGGCTCCGGGCTGGGGTTGGAGGGCAAGCGATGAGGGGGAGGCGGCCACCGGGAGAGAATCACGGGTGATCACCTACCCCAGCCGACCGTCAGTAGCCGCCGCCGCCGGAGCTGGGGGTGGGGGTGGGTGTGGCCATGGCGCTGACGGGATTGCCCGACGCCGAGAGCACGTACCAGGTCCCGCCAAAGCTGCTGATCCCCTCTCCGGTCGCCTGGCCGGGACCAGAGTCTCCCGAGAACGTGTAGAGCGGTCGGCCGTTGTAGGTGACCACCGTCCCGGTGGCACCGGCCTCGGTGCCCAGCAGAGCGGAGTTCGCGCCTCCGGCGGCGGTCGCCGCGCTGATACCACTGGGAAGGTCGACTTCACTCCAGTACGTGGTGCATCCGCTGGCCACGGTGCAGGTGATATTGCCTCCCGTCTCCGAGGTAAGGATGTAGAGGGTCCGGCCCTGCTTGTCGACCAGGACGCTCCCCAGATCTGAGGTGGCGGCTGTCTTGATGACGACGCCGTCGGTGGCGGCAGGACTCGGAGTTGGGGTTGGGGTGGACTTGGACGCGGCTGCACTCGAAGGTGAAGTGGTGCTGCTGGCGGTGGGAGTGGTGCCGCAGGCGGCCAGGGCCATGCCCGCGACCACCGCCAGGGAGCCCCCGATCAGAATCCGCGACCCAATTACTCGATTGACCACTGACGAAATCACAAGCTCACTCCTTGGCTGGTAAGGGGATCGCCCTGGCGGGCGCGAATCACGGTGGAAATGGTGATTGCGCCAGTCTTGGCGGCTTGTTCGTGCCCGGGCCTGTGCCGCGTTCGGGTGTCGCTGGTGGTGAGCTCCCACACCCAGTCGAAGTCCCTAACGAAAGTGCCGAAATGCGATGGCTGCGAGTCACTAGGCTGCCGTCGAGCTTTCCATCCATGGCGAATCACGCTGGGTATACGGTCGGCCCTCTGGAAATGTTCAGCCTTCGCCCAAAGCGGCTCGGGAGCGGTATGACAGCGGCGGGCTGCGCGCGAGTGCGCGCGCTTCTAGGAGCTAGAAGAAGTGACGGCGGCCACCGAGTGCATGTCCAAGACCGCCCAAGATCCACAACGCAACTCCGACGACCACCAAAACCACACCGACCGTCCAGATCACGGGAATTGCCAATAGGTAACCAACAATCAGCAGGATGATGCCCAAGACAATCATCGCCGGGCCCTCCACCGACCGCTCTCATCGCGCTGACGACATGGGGTCGGCAAACCATGCCACCTTCTTGACTGTCTAGCGGAGTAGGCCCCACGTCGTTACGCAGGTCCACGGGGACGAGAGCAGATGAGTTGCGCGAGCACAGCCGCTAGGCGGCCGGCAGCGCACCTCTATCGGCGTTAGATGAGGGCAAGACGGCCGCGCTGTACACCGCAGTGGAATCTAAGCTGCCGCCAATATCGCCCCTAGGTCGGCGACCGAATCGAGCACGTGAGTGGCGCCCGCCTGGGTGAGGGTGGGGCGATCACAGGTTCCCGTGAGCACTCCGGCGACGACTCCAGCACCGGCCCGCAGCCCGGACCGGATGTCGGCCTCGGTGTCACCGACCACCGCCACGCTCCTGACGTCATCGACGCGCAAGCGCAGCACGGCGGTCAGGATCATGTCGGGATAGGGCCGTCCGCGGCCGGCGTCGGCAGGTGAGAGGGCCAGATCGGCCAGGTCGGCCCAGCCCAAGCTGGCTAGAAGCCGGTCACGGGTGGTGGGCGAGAACCCTGTCACCAGGCAGATCCGGATCCCGGATCGGCGCAGGCAGGCGACCGCCTCGACCGCTCCCGGAATCGGAACCGCGGCGCCGCGGTCGATGAGCTCCCCGTACACCGACTCGAAGGCTGCGTTGGCGGCAGCAGCACGGGCCGGCTCGGGGAAGAGCCCGGCGAAGACGTCGCCCTTGGCCTGGCCCATGGTGACCTTGATGTATTCGTTCATCGACTCCCGCTCTGGGCCGTCTCTGTTCACCCCGACGGCGTCCAGGGCGGCTGCGAAAGCCTGGCCAACCAGGCCGCCACCGTCCCCCGACTCATCGGCCACCAGGGTTCCAGCCAGGTCGAGGCAGGCGAGGGTGTAGGGCGGCCTCTCAGGGATCATTGGAAGGTCTCCTCAGCTATGGCTGGTGACATTGTCATGCCCCTACCTCCCGGGCCCGTCACCACGACGACGCCCGACGCCAGCTGCGCCCGGAAATAGAGGGAACCGTCAGTTACTTGACTGTAGACCCCCGCCCAACGGTGGGTGATTTCGGGCACCCGCCGACCGAGAAAGGTCTCCGCCACCTGGAGCAGGTGCTGGTAGGGGGCTTCCGCGACGTCGAAGGGGAAGGGCTCTTGGTAGGTGTGGGTATCACCGATCGTCAGGGTGCGGTCGAGCCGCTGCACCAAGAGCAGCTGCGCGAACCATTCGGCGGCGCTGGGGTCCTGGGCCGGTAGCCGATCCAACGCTGGGCCCGAATATGCGGGGTAGTAGCGCAGCGAGTCCCCGTCGGCCAAGGCCGGCCCAAGTTGCCCGACGAGCGGCGCCGTCGCCAGCATCTGAATCCGCACCCGACGCAGGGGCGCCGCCGCCATCACCTCGACTGCGATGCCCAGGTGGGCGGCTCCTGGGCAGATCACGACCAGGTCGCCGTCATGCCAGGCGCCGGTGTGATCGAGCACTCCATGACTCCGATGCCCTACAGCCTGTCGTCCGGGTAGCCAGTGATAGCGATCACTCCGGTCCATCCAACCCCGAAGGGCAATAAGGGCCAGACGCGGCTCGACGATGGCGTCGGTGTCGCAGCGCAGGCCCCCGAGAAAGCGTCCCTCGCGGATTGGCTGAGTTCGGGAGATCTCCGCGGCAGTCATCAGCTGCCAGCCTCTTTCCTCGGCGTCAGGGCGGGCCGCCACCTCCTCCAGCACCGCCAGCTCTTCGGGGAGGCTGGCCAGGGTGATTGAGCCGCTGGCGCGGAATCCGGTCTCCGGGCACTTGGCCCCAATCGCCCCCCAGCGCTCTCTGGCTCTCAGGGCCAGGTTCAATTCGGCTCCCGTGGAGCGTCCGCTCACCCAGATCAGACCGAAGTTTCTGACCGACGCACCCCGCGCTTCGGGCTCGCGTTCCAGATGAATCACTTCGTGGCCACGCTCGATCGCTGACCACGCGTGCATGGTCCCGAGGATGCCCCCGCCCACCACCACCATCCGCCCCACCTTCAGCCGACTCGACCAGTGGCCTTGCCGGTGTCCTCCAGTTCGCGAGCCTTGGCGCAGGGAGCGGGCTTAGCCTGGCCCCCAAGTCTCATCCGGGCCATCAAGCCGGGTCCGCCGCCTCGACCACGAAGAGAGGCGCGGACAAGAGCTCAACGCTGACACCGGTGCCGGGAAACAGCGCCTCCCCCTCCGCGGCCAATACCGTACCCACGATCTCCGCCCCGTCGGCGAGGACCACCGCGATGCGCACCACCGGCCCCAGGAAGTGTCGGCTGGTGACCCGGCCCCGGCCATCCACATCTGGCTTGATCTTGACCGTCTCAGGTCGAACCAAGACATCGACCCGGCTGCCGTCGACATGACCGTTGCCCGACCCTGGCAGTGGTATCCGGCAGCCGACCACGTCGACGCTGTGGTCGGCGCCGATGACGCCGGGAAGCCGGTTGACCGAACCCACAAACTCGGCCACGAAGGCAGTGGTGGGCCGGGCATATATCTCCGAGGGGGTATCACACTGCTCCAGCTTGCCCGCCCTCATCACTCCCACCCGGTCCGCGATCGAGAGGGCCTCGTCCTGATCGTGAGTGACGAAGAGGGTGGTGGTCCCCACCTCGAGCTGGATGCGACGGATCTCGTCCCGGAGTTGACCGCGCACCCGGGCGTCGAGGGCCGAGAGCGGTTCGTCCAGGAGCAGCACCGGTGGTTGGATGGCCAGCGCCCGGGCTAGGGCCACCCGCTGCTGCTGGCCCCCCGAGAGCTGGTGCGGGTAGCGGTCGGCCTGGGTCGAGAGGCCAACCAGCTCCAGCAGAGCGTCGGCGCGTCGACGCCGCTCACCGACCTGGACCTTGCGCATCTTGAGCCCGAAACCGACGTTCTCGACTGCCGTCATGTTGGGGAACAGGCTGTAGGCCTGAAAGACCATCCCCATCGCCCGGCGGTGGGCGGCCAGGTTGGTGATGTCCACCCCGCCCAGCAACACTCTGCCACCGTCAAGCTGCTCGAGCCCACCGAGGGCGCGCAGTGCGGTGGTCTTGCCGCAACCTGAAGGGCCCAGAAGGGCCACCAACTCCCCGGGCTCGATCCGCAGCGAGAAGCGGTCCAAGGCGGCGACCGGCCCGAACCAGCGCGAGAGTTCAACCAGTTCCACCGGGACCGGCTGACCGCTGGCCGGGTG
>JBAUWA010000146.1:0-34041 GCA_049583555.1 Candidatus Dormiibacterota bacterium
GTAGAGCGCCGCGTACAGCACCCCAAGCGCGCCTCCAGACTGCCACGACCCCACCCCCACCACGAATAAAGCGAAGACCGCCAGCAGGTCAGACCAGAGTGGGAACCTTCCCAGTCGGTAACCCGAGAGGAGCCAGAGCACCAGCCAGCCGATGCCGACAAAGGCGCAGATCCTCACCGCCTGGGGAGCGCTGGACTCAAAACTGATGATTAGGAGCGCCAGTGACAGGGCGATCAGGGCGATGGCGAGGAGCACCCACTGGACGCTGGCCAGCAGACCGGCAGGTGGTCTGAGGCCCTCGCGCCACCTGCTCGGCACCATGGTCATCGCGGGCATTGCACTCCTCGTGAAGTCAGGCGTCAGCGACGCCGCCAGGGCGTTCCAGGTGACTGTGACCCGCCCTCCCTTCACCACCTGCCACGTAGTAGTGAAGGTTGTGCGCGCAAGCCTTGACACCCTGCAACGGCGGTGGCGGCTGGGAGACCGACAAGTTCCAGGGGCCGACGCTACCCGTGTAACGGAGATGACTAACTGACGCGCGGCGGCAGACCTTCGCCAATCCGGTCCGAGGCCATCCTTGAACTCGGATGGCGGGGACGCCGAAGAGCTCTACTCCTCCCCGGCCGCGCCGGCCACCGCCCGCGTCTGAGCCGGCTGGGTGGCGCCGAACCGACCCAGGCTGAGGAACCCGGCGAACATGATGGCGGCCCCGACTGCCTCAGCGGCGCCCAGTTCGGTGAAGCTCCCTCCCACGGTCTTGGCCAACGAGAAGCCCAAGGCGACCACCAAGGCGCCGATGGTGAGCAACACGTTGCAGACCACACGGTCGATGGTGGCCCGGGATCGGATGAAGGCGATCGCGGAGTAGGCCGAGCCCCCGGCCAAGACCAAGGTCCCGAGGATATTGAATACGACCGCAGCCACGAAGATCGGCGTTCCATGGCCAACTAAAGCACCGCCCAAAACCCCAGCGGTGGTAGTGAGTTTGGAGGCGTCGACCGGCACTACTGACACGTCCACCGCCAGCAGCAGAGTGAGGACGACCAAGACCGCGGCACACGCCCTGGCGACCTTGGCTGGAGTCAAGAGGAAGGTCGTCCCCAGGGCCAGGTAGATCACCCCCAGGACGCCGCCCAGAAGGTAGAAGGCGCGGAAGAGCGGTACCGAGAAACCGTATGCCTCCCCCAGGGCCTGGGTCAGAGCCGCCGCAGCGAAGATGGCCAGCCCAGTTCCCCAGGCCGCAAAGGCGGGTCGGCGGGAGCGCAACCAGCGACCCCAGACGACTGTGGAGAAGGCCGCCCCCAACAAGCAGGCCGCCAACGCTGTGCCCATCTTCTCCCCACTTTTCTGAGCCCCGAGCCCGCGGCCGCGAGCGTAGCACTCAGGGATCGGTCCCGCCTCGGACCCCGGCCATAATCCTGGCGTGCGCTACATCGATCTGGACGGCCGCCGGCTTTCGGTGGTGGGCTTGGGCTGTTGGCAGTTCGGCGAGAAGCAGTGGGGCTACGGGACCGAGTACTCGCACGCGGATTCCCTGGCGGTACTGCAGCGAGCGCTCGAGCTCGGGGTCACCGTTTTCGACACCGCCGAGCTCTACGGCGCCGGGCGGAGCGAGATGATGGTCGGCTCCGCGCTCAGCTCCTGGCAGGGAGACCGCTTCCTAGCCACCAAGTTCCTCCCTATCATGCCCCTGCCTCGGGTGATGGTGGCGCACTGCGAGCGCAGCCTGGACCGGCTTCAGGTGCCGCTGGTGGACCTGTACCAGATCCACTGGCCCAATCCCGTGATCCCGCTGGCGTTGCAGATGGAGGGTATGCGCCGCATCCTGGGACTGGGCCTGAGCCGCTACGCCGGGGTGAGCAACTTCTCTCTGAAGCGGTGGATTGCGGCCGAGGCAGCCCTGGGCCAACCGGTGATCTCCAATCAGGTCCGTTACAACCTCTTGCAGCGACGCCCGGAGTCCGGTCTCTTGGATTACGCGCAGGCGAAGTCGCGCTTGGTTATCGCCTACAGCCCGCTGGCCCAAGGGGCGCTAAGTGGTCGCTACCACCTCGGCCTGGTTCCCGGTGACCTGCGCCGCACCAACGCTCTCTTCACCGAACTCGCGCTCTCGGCTATGGAGCCGCTTCTGGAGACGCTGCGCGCGGTGGCTGACGCCCACCACTGCAGCTCCTCCCAGGCGGCGCTGGCCTACGTTTTGGCCCAACCCCGGGTGATCGCCATCCCCGGAGCCAAGTCAATCGCCCAGCTGGAGTCCAACGTCGAGGCGGCAGACCTGCAGCTGACCGGGGATGAGCTGTTGGCCCTTCGCCGAGCCGCAGATCTCTTCCATTACTCGAGGACCCGGGCCGGGGTTCAGGTCGCGGGGCGGCTGCTGCCGGGCACTCACCGTCGCTCAAAGTCCTAGGCAGACTTAGCCCGCCCCGGCCCGCCATCGCCGAGAGCCCAGCGCTCCAGCCGCCGACGGGCCAGCACCACAGTCAGCGCGGTGAGCAGAAGGAGCGCGATCCCGGCCCCGATGCTGAACCAGCTCACAGTTCCGCCGAAGCGGTTGTAAGCCCGGCCCAGTTCGAAGCCGAGGAGACCGTAAGCCGTTGCCCAGGCGGCTCCTCCCAGCGCGTTGAAGAGCAGAAATTTCCGGTACGGCATCTGGGCCGCGCCGGCGACCAGAGCCCCGAAGGTGCGGAGCACGATGATGAATCGGGCCACGAAGACGGCCAGGGCGCCCCGCCGGACAAAGAAACGCTGCAGCAGCTGGAGACGCTTGGGACTGAGACGCAGCCAGCCACCGTAGCGCTCCAGAAGGCGGCTGCCGACCGCCCGACCGATGCCATAGCCGAGGTTGTCCCCCAAGACGGCTCCCGCCGCGGCTGCCGCCACGACCGCCGGCAGGTTCAGTCGGCCGGTGACGGCTGCGTAGACGGCACCAGCCACCAGGACGCTCTCTCCCGGGAAGGGGATTCCCGTGCTCTCGACTAGGGGAGCGGCGAATATCGCGGCGTATCCGTAGACGTGGAGGAGATGGTCGGGATTGAGGTCGAGAGCCAACTCAGCCCCGCGGCTCCAGCGGCAACGGCGGCTCCACTACCGGAGCCTCGATCGCATCGGGGGAGGCGGGGCGCCCGTCGGGGAGCTCCTGGCCAAGGATCTCGGCCATCTCCAGACCGTTGAGCACCGCGTAGTTGGACCGGTTGTTGTTGAAGAGCAGGTGCACCTCCTCAGCCTGTTCGCTGAGACGCCGGACATCGGGCACCCATTGGGCCAACTCCTCGCGCTTGTACAGGTAGTTGAAGCGATCCCCGGAGCTCTTGCCCTGGACGTACCACGAGCGCGCGTTGCGACCGTGATAGCGCACCACCGCCAGGCGGGGATCGGTCACCTCCACCAAGCGCGGGAATGACCCGGTGCCCAGTTGCGGCTCGTCGACGATGCAGAGGGAAGTCTGCGATTCGCGAAGGAGATCGACCACCTGGAGCCAACGCTCCGGCTCCGTCCAGCTCCGGTTGCGCAGTTCCACCACCAGCAGGTCGTCGGGATGGCGATCGCGCAACCGGGCCAGCCGATCCAGATCGAGCGGCGACCATCCGAACCAAGGCGGGAACTGGTAGTGCACGGCCCTCAGCTTGCCGCTCGCCCGGAGCGGGGCCAGGCATTCTGCGAACTGACTCACCTCATCTTCGGTGGGATCTCGGGGCACCCCTCCCTCGCGCTCGTGATAAGTCATCGACCGATAGGCCTTGACATTGAAGAGGAATTCATCGGGGGTGCTTGCCGCCCAGTTGGCGGCCCGGCTGGGCGGAGGGATGCCGTAAAAGGTGCTGTCGACTTCGACCAGCCTGAAGAAACGGGCGTAGTAGGCGAGCCGCGAGGTGGGCGGCAGACCCTTGGGATAGAAGGGCTGGTGGTCGCTCCAATTGCAAGTGCCGACCAGGACCCGTCCCGCCATCGGCCCCATGCTCTCAGGTCCGGCGCCCAACCATTCCCAGGAGCCTGGAGTGGCCGAAGCTGGCACAGGCTACGATGGATCCCGGTCAAGCTGAGGCGTTCGGCAACAAGGAGGCAGTCCCACGGAGTCGGTTTCCGTCGATCTGAACCTGGTGGCTTCGACGGTCAACGGGTCGGGAAGCCAGTCGGCCAATCTGGTGCTAACGCGGGCCGTGTTCGCGATGGGGATTCCGGTGGCGCCCAAGAACCTCTTCCCGTCGAACATCGAGGGCCTGCCCACCTGGTTCTTCCTCCGGGCCAACTCGGCCGGATACCGGGCGGGGAGGCGTCGGGCCGACCTCATGGTGGCCATGGACCGGGCCACCTTCCAGGCGGATATCGCTCGGCTGGAACCAGGCGGCGTGCTGGTCTACGAGGAGGCCTACGGCCCGCCGGAACTGGACGAGGGGGTGCCTCCGCATCTCTACCCGGTCCCGTTCGCGAAGCTGGCCAAGGAGTCCGTTCCCGATGCGGATCTCCGCAAGTACCTCACCAACATGATCTATGTGGGGGTGGTGGCGGAGATCCTCGGGATCCCGGAGTCCGCCCTGGAGCAGGCCTTGACCCAGCAGTTCCATGCCAAACCCAAAGCTCTCGCCGCCAATCGGGACGCGATCGAGCTTGGTCGCGACTACTTTCGAAGCAATCTGACCAAGACCGACTTGCTCCAGCTCCAACCCCTGGACGCGACCTCCGGACAGCTCCTGCTGGAGGGCAACCAGGCCGCGGCTCTGGGGGCGATCATGGGCGGCTGCACAGTTCTGGCCTGGTACCCGATCACCCCCAGCTCCTCGCTGGCTGAACACCTGATCGCTCTCGCCGACCGCTACCGCATCGACCCCGAGACCGGCGAGCGGAGGATCGCGACCATTCAGGCGGAGGATGAGCTGGCGGCCGCCGGGATGGTGCTGGGGGCGGGTTGGGCCGGCGCCCGCGCGATGACCACCACTTCGGGGCCGGGAATCTCGCTGATGGCCGAGTTCGTTGGTCTCGGCTACTACGCGGAGATCCCCGGCGTCTTCGTCGACATCCAACGGGTGGGACCGTCCACCGGACTCCCCACCCGAACCATGCAGGGTGATGTCAGCTTTGCCTACACGCTCTCCCACGGCGACACCCGCCATCCGGTGCTGCTGCCGGGAACCGTGCTCGAGTGCTACGAGTTCCTGCAATTGGCATTCGACCTCGCCGACCAGCTCCAGACCCCGGTCTTCGTCCTCTCCGATCTCGACCTGGGCATGAATCTTTGGATGACGGATGCGCTTCCCTACCCCGAGCGGGACTTCAACCGAGGCAAGGTGCTGCACAAGCAGGACCTGGACAAGATGCAGCGCTTTGAGCGCTACCGCGATGTCGACGGCGACGGGGTGACTTGGCGGACGCTGCCCGGCACCGAGCACCCCTTGGCCGCTTACTTCACCAGGGGCTCAGGTCACGATGAGGCGGCTCGGTACACCGAGAACGAGGACACCTATGCGCGAGTGATGGACCGGCTGGCCCGCAAGCTCGAGCAGGGCCGCGAGCTGCTCCCGGTACCCCTGCTCGAAGGTGCCGGTGCCAAGGTTGGCATCATCGCCTACGGCAGCTCGCATCACGCGGTGGTCGAGGCGCGGCAGATTCTCGCCGAGGATGGTCTGGAGACGGACTATCTGCGCCTGCGAGGGCTGCCGACCAGCGGCGCAGTGGCTAACTTCGTGGCCGAACATGATCGCGTCTACGTGGTGGAGCAGAACCGCGATGGGCAGATGCTGCAGATCCTTCAGGTGGAGTTGGGTGCCGAACTCGCTGTTCGGCTCCGGTCGGTTCGCCACTATGACGGCCTGCCCCTGTTCGCAGCCGACCTAGTCGCGGCGCTGCGTCAGTTGGAGGAGGTGGCGCAGCCCTCCGCCTCCCTGCCAACCGCGGCCGGAGTTGCCCACAAGTGAGCGCGGTCACCGTCAAGACCAACTCCTTGGGACTTACCCGGGAGGACTACAAGGGATTGGCCACCACCTTGTGCGCCGGCTGTGGCCACAACTCCATCACCAATCACATCGTCAAGGCCCTCTACGACCACGGAGTCAATCCCTATCGCCTGGCCAAGATGAGTGGGATCGGATGCTCTTCGAAAGCTACGGCCTATTTTGTCGAGCGGTCGCACGCCTTCAACGCCGTGCACGGTCGCATGCCAGCGGTCACCACCGGAGCTGCCGTCGCCGACCGGGAGCTGCTGCTGATGGGCATCAGTGGCGATGGCGATACCGCCAGCATCGGCCTGGGACAGTTCTGTCATCTGGTGCGGCGAAATGTCGATTGCACGTACGTGGTTGAGGACAACGGCGTCTACGGACTGACCAAGGGACAATTCTCGGCCACCGCCGATCTGGGCTCGGTGCAGCGCAAGGGCACAGTCAACGAGCTGGAAACCATCGACATCGCCGGGCTGGCGGTGCAACTGGGCGCCTCCTTTGTGGCCCGAAGTTTCTCGGGTGACGGGCAGCAATTGGTGCCACTGTTGCGAGCGGCCCTCTCCCACCGTGGCACCGCGGTGCTCGATGTCGTCAGTCCCTGCGTCACTTTCAACGATCACGAGGGCTCAACCAAGAGCTATCAGTACGTGAAAGAGCATGAGCTTATCCTCCAGGAACTCGACTTCATTCCTCAGCAAGCCGAGGTTGAGGTCGAGTACGCCGAAGGCACCTCAGCCGAGGTGGAGCTGCACGATGGCTCGCACCTGCGGCTGCGCAAACTGGGTCGAGAGCACAACCCCCAAGATCGGCTCGAGGCGCTGCGGGTCATCGACGAGGGCAGACAGAGTGGCGAGGTGGTCACCGGACTTCTCTACGTGAATCCCGAGGCGCCCGACCTCAATAGCCGAGAGCATCTGCCCCAAGTTCCCCTTCGCGATCTTGGCGAGGCGGACTTGCGCTTGAGCCAAGAGCAATTCGCGGCGCTGCAACAGGGGTGGCGCTAACCGAGCAATAAGACGGCCGTCGTTCTCAGGGTCGTCTCAGGTTGTGACTCCGGGTGTCGTCTAGCCTCGAGAGGTAACGCGACACCAATCGGCGGCGGTCGCCTGGGCTGTCCGCCAAGAAGGAGGCAAACCATGCGTAGGATCGTCATTCGAGGACTTGCCGTAGCGGCCGGGATAGGCTTCGCAGTCGCCGGTGGAGCGACAGCAGTATTCGCCGCGACTCCCAGCGCGACTCCCAGCGCCAGCAGCAGCGCCTCAACCACCCCAACTCCCAGCGCGTCCGCGATTGTCAACTCCCCCGCGATTCTGAAGTTCCCTCATTTCCGCGTTGTCGGTGAGGTGGTCTCGGACACCTCCAGCGGCGGACCCTTGGGGGCAGGTCAGCTGGTACTCAAGGAGCCAGACGGTACCGACGTGACCATCACCCTGGCCCATCGGACCAAAGGCTGGCTGTACCACGGCCTAGGCGTCAAGCCAACCTCGGAGAATCCCGGCACCATCGCCGACGGCGAGATCGTGGTGGCTGGCGGCCGGAGCGTATTCGACCTGCATGTCGCGCTGCGAGTTCTCGACCTGGGTTTCGCAGCTAGCTGACCTGCACCTAGAAAAAGCTCAGAACTGATTCCTCCCCGGGGGCGGGCGGACCGCGAAACCGGTCCGCCTGCCCTGCGGGGCGGCTCCGCATTCAGACGTAGCGATAGCCCGGAGGAAGGGGTTGGGGAGGCGGCGGTCCGATGTAGATTGCCGAGGGACGGATCAGACGATTGTGGCCAGCCTGCTCGCAGATGGCTGCGGTCCACCCCACGGTCCGGCTGCAGGCGAATGTGGGAGTGAACATGTCGCGGGGAATCCCGGCGGTATTCATCACCACCCCCGCGTAGAACTCCACATTGGTATAGAGCCTCCGACCCGGCTTCAGCTCGTTGAGCACCTGTAGCGCGGTCTGCTCGACATGCTGGGCCAGATCTGCCTGCTCCCCACCCAGTTGGAGAGCCACCTCGCGCAGCAGCGTCGATCTCGGATCATCAGTTTTGTAAACACGATGGCCGAAGCCCATCAGGCGCTCCCCTGAAGCCACCTTCTCGCGAAGGTAGTCGTAGGCTCGGTCAGCAGTCCCGATTTCGTCGAGCGTGTGCAGCGCCCGGGATGGCGCGCCTCCATGCAGCGGGCCTGACAGCGCCCCGATGGCGCCAACCAGAGCGGAGCCGAGGTCGGCTCCGGTAGAGGCGATGACCCTGGCGGTGAAGGTCGATGCGTTGAATCCATGGTCCATCGTAAGGATCAGGTACTTTTCCACCGCCCGCGAGTGCTCTTCGTCGGGACGCTTTCCCGTGAGCATTTGCAGGTAGGAACCGGCATAGCCAAGGTCAGGATCCGGTGCCACTGGCTCGAGTCCCTGGTGAGCGCGGTACATTGCCGTCAGCAGGACCGGTGCCACCGCGGTCATGCGTACGGCCTGCTGACGGACCTCCTCCGCAGCGATGTCCATGGTCGGGCGCAGCCCGATCGCGCTGGCAACCAGCGAGATGGCTGTGCGCAGCGCGTCCAGGGGGACGAAGGGCTTGATGTGGGCGATTGCGGGCAGCAGATTGGATACCTGCTCTGGCAATTCCCGCAACTGGATTGAGTCCGCGCGGAACCGCTTCGTCTGCTCCGGAGTCGGTAGTTCACCCTCGATGAGCAGATGCCAGACCTGTTCGAATGAACACTCGCGCGCAAGCTCGGTGGCGTTGAAACCGCGGTAGTGGAAGAAGCCTTCCTCGCCTCTGACGTCACCGATGCTCGTCTCGGCGACGGCGACCCCCTCAAGTCCGGGTGGCGCCAGGATTGGTCCGGGCGTCTTGGCCTCTTCGGTCGCCTTCATTTGTGCCTCCGGTGATTGATTCAGGCGTGGTCACCCGCACGCGAGGCGGTTCCACTCGAGGTTGACGCTTCCCTCTCGGTCTTGGCGGCATGAAGGAACAGGAAGATCCATGCGATCAGGGATCCGCCGCCCAGGAGTGTCAGCATGCCGAGAACGATCGCGATCTCACCTGCTGTGGTCATAGAGACACCTCCGTGTACAAGTCGTATTCTAGGGAACCCGCGCAGCTGGCACCCCCAAGGAGCGTCGACGTTCGAGTGTTTGGCTGCACTTGGACGGTGGCCGGTCCAGCCCCGACCAAACCCTGACCAATGGACCTACGTCTGGTGGCAACTTGAGCTCCCCCTCGCTCGATCCTCGTCGTGCCCGTCTCGCCCTCTGGGGGTTGGTCGCGGCGACGGCCGCCGACGCTCTCGGGGCGACCATGATCCTGCCCATCCTGCCGCTATTCGTGCGCCACGCCGGCGCTTCCTTCGCCGAGGTAGGAGTGGTCACCGCGGTGTTCTGGGCGGCTGGCCTGGCGGTTCGCTACCCGGTGGGAAAGCTGTCGGACAGGATCGGGCGCAAGGGGCCCATCTTGGTTTCGCAGCTCATCTATGCCGCAGCCACGGCCGCCTTCGCCGTCTCCCCTTCCCCGGTCTGGTTCATCGTCCTGCGCGCCATCCAGGGGGCTGCCGCCGGGGCCGCCACTTTGTTGGCGATGGCGGCGGTCGCAGACTTCGTGCCGGTCGAGCGCCGAGGCCGGGCTTACGGATCGCTGACCGCAGCCAACATGGGCGGCACCATAGTGGGACCGCTGATCGGGGCCTCGCTGTTCCAGATTTCCCTAGCGGCTACCTTCCTGGCCTCCGCCTTCTCTGCACTGGTGGTCGCGGGAGTGATTGCCATCAGTCTTCCCTGGCTGAGGCCGACCGTTCTCTCGTCCGACGAAGATCGACCGACTCTGTCGCTGTGGCGTGATCCCATCATCGTCGGCGTCACCATCGCCTCGACCGCGGTGGGAATTCTGATCGGCATGTACGACACGGTCTGGAGTCTTTTGATGCACGCGCGTCACGCCACCGATTTGGAGATCGGACTGTCGTTCACTCTGTTCGCATTGCCGTTCACTCTGGGTTCGTGGCCAGCGGGTTGGTTGGCAGATCACATGGACAACCGTTGGCTCATCGGTATCAGTTCCCTGGCCGCTGGTTGTTTCGCCATCACCTACCCCTTCCTTCCCAATCCGGCCTGGCTGATCGGTCTAGGTATCTTCGAAGGGATCTTCACGGTCACGGGCACCCCGGCGAGGCTGGCGATGCTCTCGCGGCAGGTGCACCCGAGTCAGATGGGCCGGGTCCAAGGCCTGTATGGATCGGCTCAAGTCGGCGCTGCAGCCATCGCCTCACTAGCCGCAGGCGCGCTCTTTGGAGTCTCTATCGCCCTGCCCTTCATTGCTACTGCAGTGGCGATGTGGCTAGCCTCGCTGGTCTTGGTCCCGCTCTGGCGAGGCGTAGACGGACACCCGCGGGCCGCCCTACAGTCCAGCGCTTTCTCCGGTCCAACGGTTGCACCTGACTGAGAAACGACAGAGCCCGGATCCACGCGGACCCGGGCTCTGCGTCAGCGAACCGTCGACCTAATTGGTGGGTAGGATGACCCGCCGCGCGGTCTCATTGAGCACGTCCGCGAATGACGCGTACGCGGCCGCAGCTGCGGTCAAAATACCGATGTAGCCACCGATGTGCCCGAGCGTTACCCCGGCGCCAAACCAGTCCCAGAAGCCGATTGCCAAGAAAAAGAAGGTGATGGTCAGCAGGGCGAACACCACCTGGACTGCGCGCGTTCCGTGTAGCGACGCGACGAACATGTAGCCGGTGAAGATAGCCCACCCAAACAGATACAGGCCCACGATGGGTCCGACAGTTGCGGGTGCGACCCCCTTGATCCAAACGCCGATCAAGAGGTAGTAGCTGAACCAGAAGGCCCCGTAGGACGTGAACGCGGTAGCCGCGAATGTGTTGCCCCGGCGAAAGGCCCACATGCCCGCGAGCAGCTGGGCGCCACCGCCGTAGGCTGCGGCCATCGGCAGCACGGCTGCCGTCGCCCCTGCACCGATGATCCCGGCGTTGATGAACGACAGCATCAGGGTGGTGAAGGCGAACCCCGCCAACCCTAACGGGGCGGGGTCGGCGATCGGATGTCGGGCCTCGGTCGTGTGCATGACCGTCTCGGGACCCGCGGGAGGTGTTCCTGCGGCAGGTGTTCCTGCGGAATACGTATTAGCCATGATTCTTAGTCACCCCTCTGTGGTTTTACCGACGCAATCCGAGCTAGTCAGAGATCCCTAGTGGTTGCTAGTTCTCTTTACCCTCCTCTGTACTTGCCCGGCTCCGCAGCTCCTCCACCAGCGCAGGGTCGACGAGAGTGGTGGTGTCACCGAGAGGACGGTTCTCCGCTACGTCACGCAGCAATCGACGCATGATCTTCCCGGACCGAGTCATGGGCAGCTCGGGCGTCGATCCTCTTGGCGTCTACGGTCATCTCTCCCTCCTAGCTAATCCAAACCGCACCGTAGCGTCAGATGGACGCTCCGCCTCCCGGCCCCAGGCGCGGTATATGCGCTGCCCTTCTTGCAGCAGCGTAGTCGCCCGTTTGGCGGCCGTCAATCTCCTTGACCCTACTGCAGCCGCGAATTGCCGAGGAACAACGGGCCCCATCCCGGTCACGTCTAACAGTCAGCCGTCCAGATTTGTGCCGGAAGAGACCGGTCGCGGCGCGCGCAGGGTTGGCGAGACGGCTCCGTCCACCACCTACCCCCGCGCCCTTGGCTCACCCGCGCCATCATGGTGTTATGGCAATCGCGGATGGACCGCTGGTGACGTCGGCTTGGCTGCGAGCGCACCTTGACGAGCCCCGACTCAGGATCCTCGACGTGCGTTGGACCCTGACCGAGGGCGCCGACCTTGACGGCTACCTCACCGGCCACATCCCGGGAGCACGGTTCGTCGATCTCGACAAGGCGCTGGCCGGCCCCCCTGGACTGGGGGGCCGACATCCGCTTCCGTCGCCCCAACAGTTCACCGAGGCGATGCGCCGGGCAGGGGTGTCGAAGGACAGTTGGGTGATCGCCTACGACGGCGGGACCGGGGCGGCGGCCAGGGTCTGGTGGCTGTTGCGAGCTGCCGGTCACCCCTGGGAGGCAGTCCTGGACGGCGGCTTCGCGGATTGGGTTGCCTCCGGGGGTGAACTCCGCAGCGGGACGCCGCCCGCCATCGAAGGTGACTTCGAAGCGAGATCGTTTCGGGGTTGGGTCACGGCGGACCAGACCGCTGAACTGTTGAAGTCCGGGGCTATCGTGGTGGACGCCCGGACCAGAGACAGGTACTCTGGCAGCCCCTCGCCCTACGATCCCCGTCCCGGCCACATGCCCGGCGCTCGGAGCCATCCCTGGACGGAGGCCTACAGCAACGGCTACGTGCTGCCCCGGAGGGAGATCGCCGACCGCAATGCCGAGGCCACCGGGGACCGTGCGCCGGCGGTCGCCTACTGCGGATCGGGAGTAACTGCCTGCGCCCTGATCCTGGCTCTGGAGTCTGCCGGAATCGGCGGGGTGATGCTCTACCCGGGCGGCTGGAGCGACTGGGCTCAGGATCCAGCGCGCCCGGTGGAGCTCTGATCGCGGCAGTGCGTCAGGTGGTGCGGCGGCTCACCTTGTAGGCCGCCGCCTGCTGGACCGGTCTGAGCACGATCTGGTCCAGATTCACGTGCGCAGGTCTGGTCACGGCAAAGGCCACCACGTCGGCGATGTCCGCCGCGGTCAGGGGAGTCACACCTCGATAGACCGCCGCGGCTCGTTCTGGGTCGTCGGGATATCGGTTTAGAGAGAAATCGGTCTCCACCATCCCTGGTGATATCTCAGTCACCCGGATCGGCCGTCCCACCAACTCCAGTCGCAGGGTCTGGCTGATGGCGTGAACCGCGTGCTTGGCGCTGGTGTAGCCGCTGCCTCCCTCGTAGACCTCGAACCCGGCGGTCGAAGAGATGTTGACGATGTGCCCCTGTCCGGAGCCTTCCAGGGCAGGTAGCAGTGCTCTCGTCATCTGCATCAGGCCCAGCACATTGACCTCCCACATCCAGCGCCAGCCCGCGCTGTCGGACTCAGCGATGGGGTCACCACCGCGAGCGCCGCCGGCGTTGTTGACCAGAACAGCGACCTCGCCAATTCCAGTGCAGAACGCCGCGACGCTCTCCTCGTCGCTGACATCGAGAACGCTGGCCTCGGCGCCCAGTTCCCGGGCCAGCTCTCGAATGCGGTCCTCCCGGCGAGCCCCGAGGCGGAGGCGGAAGCCCTCCTGCGCCAGCCTGCGGGAGATGGCCTCGCCGATCCCGGCGCTGGCCCCGGTTACCACGGCTAGAGGCCGGCCCGAGACCTGAGAGTGCCCGCCTCCCCCGTCAATCGCCAACTCTCTCCCTCCGCGCTCGATCGGGCTGACTCCGACCCAGCCTATTCGATCGAAGCACCCTCCAGTTCACGCTCCAGGGCGGCCGCATCCGAGACCGGCATCCGGCAGGCGAAGTCCCTACAGACATACGCGGTGGCAATTCCCTCCAGCAGCGGCCTCGAGCGCGCCAGTTGCGGCCCGGTCTCGGCCTCGGTGGTTCCGGCGGCGATCCGCCCCACCCCTACGACCACCTGCGGTCGCCACCGCGACCTGATTTGGCGCAGCAGCGGAAGGTGAGATCCTTGGGACTCCGGAACCACCAGGGCCACCTCGACCTGGCCAGCGTCGAAGCTGGCCGCCACCGTGAGGAGGGAGCCGAAGGCCGAGGGGAAACGGCCGGCGGCGCTCGAGAGCGTCTCCAGCACCGCTGTCGCCCGGTCGCGCCAGGACCCTTCGCCAGTCAGGGCGTAGAGCTTGAGACAGAGTTCGGCCATCAGGGAGGTGCCCGAGGGTTGAGCCCCATCCTCGAGGCTCCGGGGTCGCATCGCCAGGTTGGCGTCATGGTGGAGGGGGGTGTCGAACCATCCCGGGCCGTCCGGATCCCGGTATTCCGCCTCCACCGCCATGGCCCACTCCGACGCCAGATCGAACCAACCCGGATCTGCGGTTGCCTCATGTAGCGACAGGGCCGCCAATCCCATCGCCGCGAGATCATCGAGGGTGGGGGTGAAGCGGGCGCTGGAGCCGTCGTAAAGGTGACGTAGGCGGCCGCCCACGCGGGCGCTGTCCAGGATCGCTCGGGCGCACCTCAGGGCCGCATCGAGGTAGCGGTGCTCGTTGGCGGCGACCGCCAGCTCGGCCAGGGCGGTGATCGCCAGCGCATTCCACCCCACGATCAGCTTGTCGTCGCGACCTGGGGTCGGTCTCCGGGAGCGCGCGAGAGCCAGGTCTCGCACCATCGACTCCCGCACCTTGCCGAGCTCCTCCGGCGCAACCTGGAAGCGGGCGGAAAGCAGCTGGGGATCCTCCCCGCCTCGAAGCACCATCGCCCCGCGCTCGGTGCGGGCTTCTCCGGGTCCGCCGAACAGCCCTTCCGCGATCGCCAGCCGCTCCTTGCCTACGACCGCCGCCAGCTCCTCTGGGGTCCAGGCGTAGAAAGCCCCTTCGCCCTCGTCGGTATCAGCGTCGAGACTGGCGGCGAAACCTCCATTTGGCAGCTCCATCTGGCTAATCAGGAAGTCCGCCGTCCGGTTGGCGATGTCGAGGTGGGCTGGGTTGCGGTGAGCCTGCCAACCGTGGAGATAGAGACGCACCAGCTGGGCGTTGTCGTAAAGCATCTTCTCGAAGTGGGGCACCGCCCAGCGCTGATCGACGGTGTACCGGTGGAAGCCCTCCCCGAGCTGATCCCTGATGCCGCCCGCCGCCATTGCCTGGAGCGAGCGCTCCACAACCGAGCCCGCCATGGCGCTCTGGTTGAGCACCTCCCGGGAGAGAAGAAATTCGAGGACCGCGCACTGGGGGAACTTCGGGGCTCCCCCAATGCCTCCGAACTCGGAATCGGCATTTCGAATCAGTCGGGCCTCGGCGTCGACCAGTACCGCCGCCATCCCGCCCTCAGGGGACCCCAGGGGAACCAAGGGCGCCGGAGCCAGAGCTTGGCTGAGCCGATCAGCACTGCCGATCACCTCTTGGCGTCGATCTCGGTAGGCCGAGGCCGCCATCTCCATCACCCGCCCGAAGCCGGGCAGGCCCCGGCTGTCGTCAGGCGGAAAGTAGGTTCCAGCGAAGAAGGGCCGCCCGTCGGGCAGCAGGAAAACAGTCATCGGCCATCCGCCGCTTCCGGTAAGGGCCTGGAGCGCGTCCATGTAGACGCGGTCGACGTCCGGGCGCTCCTCGCGGTCCACCTTGATGCTGACGAAGAGCCGGTTCTGAACCGCGGCAAGATCGGGGTCCTCGAAACTCTCGTGCGCCATGACGTGGCACCAGTGGCAGGCGGAATAGCCGACGCTGAGCAGGATCGGGCGGTCTTGCTCACGCGCAAGTCGGAACGCCTCCTCCCCCCAGGGATACCAATCCACCGGGTTCTGGCGGTGCTGTCGCAGGTAGGGACTGGTCTCCGCGGCGAGGTGATTCACACTGCGAACCTACTCCCAGAGCTCCCTCTTGGTGATCTGGATACGGCTGCGACAATCGCCGGGTGCCCCAAACCAGGTCCGAGATCCCGCCGCTGGTGCTCAGGGTCGGGCTGAGCGCGGTCGCCGTAGGGGTGCGCACCCTGGGCCGGCATCGGTACCACCTCTCCGACCCTATCGCCAACGCCACCTTCGCGCTGCAGCCGAGCCGCCGTCGCACCACGATCCGGAACTTCCGCGCGGTCTTCCCGGACCTGAGCGCTCGACAGGCTCGCCGGCTGGCGGCCGCGAGCTTCCGGGAATACGCGAGGACCGCGATCGACTTCCTGTATGTCCAGCGCCTGCCTCGCCCCCGAGTTCTGTCCGAGATGAGGGTCTACGGCTACGAGACCTATATGGAGGGACTGCAGCTAGCCGGAAAGCCGGGCATCCTGGTGGTCATCCACCAGGGCAGCTGGGACACTCCCGCGGCGCTGGCGATCGCCCACGATGTCCACCTCACCTCAGTGATGGCCGATGAGGGCAGCAAGGTCCTGTCCGACCTGGTCATCTGGGCGCGCGCAGAGATGGGCGTCGAGGTGGTTCTGGCGTCGAAGTCGCCCCGAACCATGCTCCAGAAACTCCGCGCCGGGCAGTGGGTGGCCCTGGTGGCGGATATCCCCGGCGACACCCCCTCCGTCGAGGTCGAGTTCCTCAATCACAAGACGTTGTTCTCGGCTGCCCCGGGAATGCTGGCGGCCCACACGGGAGCCCCCTTGATGCCCGCCACCTGCCTCCGCACCCCCAACGGCGGTTACCTAGTGGAGCTCTTTCCACCGATCACGGTGGCTCCTGGTACCGACCCGGCCGAGGCCCTTCGCCAGGTGATCCCAGTGTTTGAGCGGGCAGTTCGGCGCTGGCCCGAGCAGTGGTACCCGTTCAGCTCGGACCGCTTGCTTGATCTCCGCAACGACTGATCACGCCCCCGGGGGCCGGCTGCGTCTGGCCTGGTTCGGGCATGCGATGGGCGAGCGTGCCGACGGCCTCACGAGCTACTCCGCCGAGGTTGTCGGCGGGCTCCGACGGCGGGATGTCGAGGTTTGGTTCCACCACGCGACTCGGGACGGACTGACCGCGCCCGTGGCCGAGGACCACCGGATCGGCTGGCCAACCTGGCGCTTCAAGACAGTCACCGTGCCCCGGATGGGCTTCCGTCGGCAGTTGAAGTCCTGGCTGGCGCGAGTTCGCCCCGACGTAGTTCACACCTCGCTCAGCTTCACCTTGGACGATGGCTGGCTCGGTCGACAGGCAAGGGCCAGCGGAGCGGCCACCGTCGCCACCTTCCACCTGCCGTTTGGTCCCGAGGGAAGTGGGCGGGCCTTGGTGATGCGCCAGCTCCATCGCTTCTGGGCCCCGCGGCTGCGAGCCTACCAGCGGGTGATCGTGTTCTCGGAAGGGCATCGCGCTCGACTCGCTGAGGTCGGAGTGGAGCTGTCCCGGATCGAGGTGCTTCCCAACGCGGTGGACACAGAGATCTTCTGCCCTGGGCCATCCCTGATCCGTCATACCCGGCTCGCCGGCGCCAAGCTGGTGGTGGGTTTCGCGGGACGCCTGGATCCGGAGAAAGGCGTCCCTCACTTGCTGAACGGCTTTCTTAAAGCTGACCTCGGTCCGGACGCCCGGCTCATCATTGCCGGCAGTGGCGCGCTGGTGGAGAGGGTGAAGGCCGCCCAGAGTGATCCCCGCGTCATCTACCTGGGACGGCTGCTCACACTCCAAGAGCGGGTCGACTTTTGGCGGGCAGTGGACGTGTTCTGCCTTCCCTCCAACGCCGAGGGACTGTCACTGGCCTTGCTCGAGGCGATGGCCACGGGCTGCGCGGTCGCTGCCACACCGGAGGGCGGTGCGGCCCTGGTGGGGGGAGTTGCAGCAGCCCTTGATCCCAAGGCCCTAAGTGAGTCCGTGTCGCAGCAGCTGCAGCTCCTGCTAGAGGAGCCGGAGGAGCTCCAACGCCGAGGGGTTATGGCACGTGAGGAGGCGGAGCGTCATCATGGGATGCCCGCCATGTTGGACCGGCTTTTAGGAATTTACGCGGTGTGCCTGGGTCGGGCAGCGGGCGAGGTCAGTTCAACTAGATAGCCGTAGAAGATGGGATCGCGCCGCTGACACCGCACAGGTGTCGGCTCGGGATCGGCGACACTGCTGTGGAGGGCTGTTGCGTGGACGAGGCGGCAGCGACGCGCTTTCCGGTGCGCTTCCGGCCGCGGGATGAGCGGCTAGGCGTTGCCCTCAAGGCAAGTTCGCTGGGCGTCCGAGCAGTGGTGCGGGGTGGCTGGTGACCTCCCCCCAGACAGCGGTAGTGGTCGACAGTGGCGCCTGTCTGCCGCCTTCGCTGGGCGAATCGCCCTGGGTCAACGTAGTTCCGATGTCAATCGAGATCGACGGCAGGACCCTGCGAGATGGAATAGACATCTCCAGCCGCGAGCTTTACGCCCGGCTGGTTAGCCCCGGTCCTCTGCCCACTAGCAGCTCGCCGTCCCCCGGAGACTACCTCAAGGCTTTCCTCGCGACGGCCATCCCCGAGATCGTCTGTCTCACCATCCCCGAGCGCTACTCGACGATGGGCCGCTCCGCCCGAGTGGCGGCGGAGATGCTCCGCAGCGAGGCCCCCGACAAGCACGTCGAGATCATCGACACCGGCAGCGCCGCAGGTGGCTACACCCTGGTTGCCGAGGCGGCCGCCGCGGCCTGCGCGGCAGGCCTGGATCACGACAAGGTGGCTGCTCACACTCGGAAAGTTGCCGAGAGCGCACGGGTCATCGCGACCCTGGCCACGATGCGGTACTTGATTCGCAGCGGCCGGGTGCCAGCCCTGGCCGGCTTGGGCAGCGACCTGCTCCACGTGCGCCCCCTCTTCGCCTTCACCGCCGGGGATGTGCGCCGCCTGGCACTGGTCCGAGGGACCAAGCGAGCCCTGCGCACCGTTGCCCAGCAGCTTCGAGAGCAGATCCCGGCCGAGACCAAGGTGCGGCTAGCGGTCTTCTGTGGCGACGCCCCGGACGCAGTTCCCGAGCTGATCGACCAGCTCCATGAACTCTTCGGCGACGAGGCGGTGGAGCGGCTCAATCTCACCCCGGTGATCGCCCTCCACACGGGTCCTGGGCTGATCGGCGCGGCCGCCGTCGTTGACCTCCCACTGGAGGAGTGAGCGCGCTGGCCTCGGTCGCCCCGGTGGCGACCCCGCTCGGAGTGGCGCTGATCTGCGTCGGCGCCTACCTCATCGGCGCCATCCCGGTGGGATGGATTGTGGGCAGGTTGGCTGGAGTTGATCTGCGCCAGGTGGGGACCGGAAAGATCGGGACCAGCAATCTCTTCCACAGCGTCGGTCTGCTGCCCGCCGCCGTGGTCGGTCCGCTCCAGTTCTGCCAGGGGCTGGTTCCGGTTCTGGTCGCCCTACTTCTCCGGGCGCCGGCCTGGGTTGCGGCCGCCGCCGGACTCTGCGCCGTTCTCGGCAACGGCTGGCCCATCTTTCTCCAGTACAACGGCGGCCGCGGGGTGGCCAGCGCCACCGGCGCGGTCGCGCTCTGGTCCTGGTGGGGAATCGGCTTCGTTCTGCTCCTGGTGATCCTAGGCGGAGTGGCTCGTAGGAGCGCGATCAGTGTGCTGATCGCTTTCGCCGGCCTGCCGCTGGTGCTCTGGCTCACCCACGACTCTCCCGCCTATGCCATCACCGCGATCGGTGTCGTCATCTGCCTGATCCTGCGCCGCTTCGAGGGCTACCGGCGGGGGCCCGCCGAGCCCGGCCGGACGCGCGACAGTCTTCTGACCCGGGTGCTCTTCGACCGCCCGCCGGGGCAGGCTCCTCTAAGTGCTCAGCCGATAGACTCGAAGTCATGAGCCAGGGCTCGATCCGCCTGGAGCGGGACTCCATGGGCGAGATGGAGGTCCCGGCCAGTGCTTACTACGGGGCCAGCACCCAGCGAGCTGTCGCCAACTTCCCTATCAGCCGCCTCCGGCTGCCCCGGCGGATGATCGCCGCCCTGGGTGATATCAAGCGAGAGGCAGCGCGGGTCAACGCTGAGCTGGGCCTGCTCTCAGCCGAGCTCAGTGCCGCCATCGCCGACGCAGCCGACCAGGTGAGCCGGGGCGACTTCGACGACCAGTTCGTGGTCGACATCTTCCAGACCGGCAGTGGCACCTCGTCGAACATGAACGCCAACGAGGTGATCGGGAACCGGGCCTTGGAGCTGCTGGGCCTGGATCGCGGGGCTCGCAACCGGGTCCATCCCAACGATCACGTCAATCTCGGCCAGTCCAGCAACGACGTCTTCCCGTCGGCCATCCACCTGGCCGCGCTGGCCGCCCTGCGCGACGAACTGGTGCCGGCCCTAGGGCAGCTCGCGGTCAGCTTGGAGGGGCAGCGCGATCGCTTGTGGGCCGTGATCAAGACCGGTCGCACCCACCTCCAGGACGCGACGCCGATCCGGATCGGCCAGGAGTTCGAGGGCTACCGGGGCCAGGTGGAGAGGGCGCTGGCCCGGATCGATCTGGCTCGGCTGCAGCTGGTCGAACTCGCCCTGGGGGGAACGGCGGTCGGGACTGGGCTCGGCACCCACCCCGAGTTCGCCAAAAGGGTGATCGCCCGCCTGGCCCCGTTGTATGACCCGGGACTGAGGGAGTCTGACGACCACTTCCAGGCCCAAAGCAGCCTGGACGCGGTGGTTTTCGCCTCCGGGACGGTCCGGGGATGTGCCATCGCCATACACAAGATCGCCAACGATCTTCGGCTGCTCAGCTTCGGCCCCCGCGCCGGCGTTGCCGAACTGCGCCTGCCCGAGGTCCAGCCGGGCTCCTCGATCATGCCGGGCAAGGTCAACCCCGTCATCTTGGAGTCAGCCCTGATGGTGGTCGCTCAGGTGCTAGGCGACGACGCCACGGTCGCCTTCTGTGGCGCCGCGGGTTCGCTACTGGAGCTGAACGTGATGCTGCCGGTGGCCGCTTACAACCTGCTTGAGGAGATCGAGCTGCTGGCAAGGGCCACCAAGAACGTGGCCGGGCAGGCAGTGGACGGGATCTCCGCCACCGACCGGGGACCGGCACTGCTAGAGCAGGGACTGGCGATCTGCACCGCCTTAGTGCCGGCAATCGGCTACGACGCCGCCGCGGAGATCGCCCATGAGGCGTACCGGAGCGGCAAAACCGTCCGGGAGGTGGCCCTGGCGCGGGCCCAGCTTGCTCCGGAGGAACTGGACCGGCTGCTGGACCCCGAGCGCATGGTGGTCCCCGGCCTGGAGGCGCCTGGCGGAGGTTAGCTGGTCAGCTCGGTCTCAACACAGTGGTGGCGTACCACTTCCCCCCCACCTCGACGCAGGAGATCACGTTGGTCAGCCCGAGCGGGGCTTGGGAGATCGGGGAACACTGGTACTGCTTGCCGTGGCCGGGCTCGTAGCAGACCTGGGCGGAGAAGGTGACCGTGGCGCTGCCTTTGTCCCCCAAAACTGTCCCCAGGGTGGCAGCTGTGATCGTGGCCCGTTGCTGGGCCAGACCCTTGAGCAGAGCCGCGGCCTGAGGTCTCTGCTTGGGCGCCAGATAGCTGGTCACCTGGCTCAGATCCTTGTGCTGGATGCCGGTGATGTAGCCGGCCACGGTCGCGGCAGGGCTGGCGTGGGAAGGCGTCGGGAAGGGGTGATTGCCAATCACCCGGATCAGGATGAGCAGGCCCACCAGGGCTACCAGAAAGAGGGTCCACTGGCGCTGGTTGCGCCTGGGCGTAGGCCGCATCACCGGGCCCGGCGGATCTGTCCGCGATTCCTCGGGCAGATCAGAATCGGTCATCGGACGCGCACTCGGGCTCGGATCATGGAGCCCCCGAACGACTCAGGGTACCCAAGATCAGCGCCTCAGCTCCAAGGGGCCAGAAACCAAATCTCGACGGTGGCGTTCTATTGACTGGGCACGGCGCGAGCACGGTGCCTCCCCACCAGGCCGGGTCACGACCCTCATCGTATGACCCCGGACCGCGCGCCGTGCCCAAACGTTGAATATGGCTGAATTCAATGCGCGGCGGGAATCCGGGCGTGGTTCCCCCAACCCGCTCCGCACCCGGCGCCGCAGTCCGAGCACGACCGACTGGCGCCGGGTAGTGGCTGCCGCGGCTCTGGCTGCGGTGGCGGCGGTTGTGATCCTGGCCGTCCCCTTCACCGCCCTGGCCCGAGCCTACGGAGCCCTGCCTCGGGCGAGCAATCTTGGTGGAGACACCCTGGTTTACGGACAGGGCGGCGCGGAGATCGCCGATCTCCATCCCAACGGCAGCAGCCGGATCCCGGTCGCCTACGATCAGATCGCTCCGGTGATGCGCCAGGCCGTCGTCGCGATCGAGGATCACACCTTCTGGACCTCACCCAGCTTCGATCTGGGCCGGATCATCCAAGCCGCCTTCTACGACGTGGTCCACCACAGCGCCTCCCAGGGGGCCAGCACGATTCCGGAGCAGCTGGCCAAGATCCTCTACCTCCACGACAACAGGTCGCTGACCTACAAGGTCAAGGAGATTCTCTTCGGCCAAGAGCTGACCGCCAAGCTCTCCCGATCGACCCTCCTCGATGACTACCTCAACGACGTCTACTTCGGCGAAGGGGCGACCGGAATTGAAGCGGCCGCGCTTACCTATTTCGGTGTGCACGCCTCCCAGCTCGACGCCAACCAGGCGACTCTGCTGGCGGGACTCCTCCCCGAGCCCAGCTATCTCGATCCCTTTCTCAACTTGAGCGCGGCGCGCCAGCGTCAGCGCCTGGTGGTGGCGGCGATGCGTCGGCAGGGCGAACTCAGCGCCGTTGACGCGGCCGCCATCGAGGCCAAGGCACCGGCACTGGCGGTGCCCGGGGGTAGCTCGGTCGACCAAGCCCCCTACTTCGTCGATGAAGTCGAGTCCTGGCTGCAGAACCGCTACGGATCCGGCTATCAGACCATGGGGCTTAGGGTTCAGACCAGCCTCAACCTCAGCCTCAACAACGAGGCCCAGCAACTCGTCGACCAGACCGTGGCCCAAGGGGTCTACCAACACATGACCGACGGAGCCCTCGTAGCGGAGGACCCCAAAACCGGCGACGTCTTGGCCTGGGTTGGCGGAGCGGGAGCCAACGCTCCCGGTGGGCAGATAGACATGGTCTCGCAGCCCCGGCAGCCCGGGTCCGAGTTCAAGATCTTCAACTATCCGACAGCCCTCGAGGACCACGTCATCACCATGACCTCGCCGGTGCTCGACGCCCCCCTGACCCTGCCGACCGGGGGGCCCGGCGGCGGGCCCTACGTGGTGGTCGACTACGAGGGTCACTACGCGGGAGTGGTTCAGGCTCAGGTCGCGCTGGGCAACTCACTCAACGTTCCCGCGGTCAAGATCGAGCTCAAGACCGGCATCCCCAACATCCTCGCCACCGCGCGGAACATGGGGGTCACCACCCTCACCGAGCCAGATTCGTACTACGGGCCTAGCCTCACTCTGGGCGCCTACCCGGTGCCCCTTTGGGAGATGGGCCAGGCCGGCGCTGTCTACGCCACCGAGGGGGTGCTGCACCCCACCACCTTCGTCCTCCAGGTCGCCAATGACCAGAACACGGTCATCTACCGGGCCAACCCGGTGGCCCGGCGAGTGCTCTCCACCCAGGTCAGCTTCATCATGAACACGATCCTTGCTCGCAACAGCAACCGCCTGATCGCCTTTGGTCCCGACACGCCGCTAGTGGTGCCGGGCTACACCGTGGCCATCAAGACGGGGACATCCTCGAACTTCCTGGACAACACGGCGGTTGGCTGGACCCCGAACTTGGTGGTCGCGGACTGGGTCGGTAACGCCAACGACTCACCGATGTACGGGGGTGGGGTGAACGGGATCAGCGGCTGCGCCATCCTCTGGCACGACTTCATCGTCGACGCCCTGGCCGGTCAAGCCAACACCTGGTACCCGGTTCCGAATGGGCTGATCACCAAAGTCATCGACGGTGATGTCGTCTATTACCTCTCCGGCACCAACTCCAGCACCAACGCTCTCGGCACCGCCACCCCGTCTCCCAGCCCCAGCACCACGCCCACCACCTCTCCCTCGCCCAGCCCTTCGCCCTCAGGTCCTCCTACGCCGCCGACGCCTACCCCTACTCCTCCGTAATCTCAGGCCGAACCAGCCGCCGCCTCAGCACGCGCCAGGACCAGTTCGCGGTTGGGCCTGACCTGGAGCATCGGGCCCTGGCTGGCCAGGGCGTCCCCTACAACCGCCATCAGGTGGTCGGCGCGGAAGGGTTTGGGGAGGTAGGCGAATCCGCCCGCCTGCATGCTCACACGGAGATCGATCCTCGCTTGGCGGGCGCTGGTGAAGATCACAGGGGTCCAACTCCACTTGCTGCTGGCAAGGAGCCGGCGACAAAGCTCGAAGGCGGTCATCTCAGCCAGGTTGAGGTCGAGGATGGCGCACGAATACCTGCCCAGCCGCGCCTGGGACAGGGCTGAACGGGCCGAATCCGCCTCGATCACCTCAAAGCCCAGACGGCGAAGAATGGAGGCGGTGGCGGTGCGCGTGACCTCATCGCGATCAGCCACTAGAATCGCTCGCTCCGACAGCGGCTTGGGAGAAGCCCCCTTCGAGGCTGCCGGACTTGGCATCTCGGCCAGTCTAGGTGGGGGTAACCCGCCCATGGCTGAGTTTCCTGCACCGTTCCGGCAATGGCCTGTAACGCTTGGGGAACCGGCCGCTACGACGCTGTCGCAAGCCAAGGCCGCCCCCGGCCCGGGCCCTGGGGGACAGCACCTGCGTATGGGTAGCAGAACCGATCCGGCTTGGGACTCGATCGCCGCTCCTGCTGCGCTGTTGGGCATGGCGCTTCTGGCCATGGCGATCCACTTCGACCGGAGTCGGCCTTCGGCCGCTAACGCGCGGGCTATTCTCGCCGGGAGTGCCGGTGACCGCCTCTCGCCGCTGGGTGGCTGGCCGCCCTGGCCGGCGGTGGCATCCGCTGCTGCACTAGCGCTGCTCTGCCTGAGCGTCTTGATCAGGCTGAATCGAAAGGGTTTGGTCGGAGCGGGAGTACTGGGCGGGGCCCGTCGAGCGCGGGGGCGAGACCTGCGGGGGCTGCGCACTTCTTTCGATCCGACCAGGTTGCTCAGGTGGAAGCGATCAGCGGATCCGCCGATGGCCCGTGTCCGTCTTGGTGATCACCGTCGGCGCGCCCTCTGGCTGCCCTCCGACGAGCATCTCCTGGTGCTGGGTCCGACCGGATCCGGCAAATCCTCCGCTCTCGCGATTCCGGCCTTGTTGCAGTGGCCAGGCCCATTGGTTGTCACCGATCCCAAGGGGGAACTGGTCCGATCTACCCTCGGCTACCGTCTGAGCTTGGGCCCGGCCGCGGTCTTCGCGCCCCTGATGGAACCGAGCGCCCGCTGGAATCCGGTCGCTTCTATCAGGAGCTCAGAGGATGCCCTTCGGGTGGCGACGTTCCTCATGGGTCGAGCCCCGGATCGGGAGCCGTTCTGGCACGACTTGGCGCGCCAGCTCCTCCACGGACTGCTCGCCGAAGCTTCCGAGATCCAACTCTCGCCGGCAGGCATCCTCGAGATGCTGCAGATGGTCCCGGCCGAGGAGCTTCCCGAGGTGGTACACCATCCCGTCGCCAGGCGGCTGGTCCAGGGCTCACTGAGCGGCGGCGATCGCACCGCGATGGGCGTCGTCGCCACCCTGGTCGCTCAGCTGGGCGCTTACGGCGCGGACCAGGTGGCTGCCGCGACCGCCACCAGCGACTTCGACCCCGCCGCGATCGCCTCCGGCGAGCTCCGGACCCTTTACTGCGTCGTGGCGCCCCATGACGCCCCGGTCCTGCGCGGTCTGGTCTCAGCGCTGATCTCCTGTTGCTGGAGGAGCCTGTTCGCCAGCCCACCGCAGGTCCCGGCGCTCTTCGTCTTGGACGAGTTCACCCAGTTGACCAACCTCCCCGAACTGCCAGCGCTGGTCCAGCTGGGCCGGTCCCAGGGAGTGCGGATGATCCTCATGGCCCAGGATCTGGCTTCGATCTCGGCTGCCTATGGCGCCGATGCCGCCGGCGGCCTTTGGTCGAACTGCCGGACCAAGCTGCTGCTACCCGGAATCACCGAGCTGGAGCTGCTGGATCGAGCCAGCCGACTGGCTGGGACTTCGACGCTGTACCGCCGCACCGAAGGCGGGGTTCGCGAGCCGGTTTCATCCCAACCCCTGCTCCATCCGGACGACGTCCGCCGCCTAAGGCCCCGCCAGGCGCTCCTGCTCCGAGGGGGCGAGCAGCCCGCCGTGATCGACCAGCACCCTTGGTTCGAAGACCTCACCTTGACCCGTAGGGCGGCCATCGGACCAGCGGCCGCGGCGCCCGCTCCGGCATCGGGACGGCCGCTCGCTGGCTGGACCGACGAAGACCCGGGATGGTCCTCAGCGACCTCCCCCCTTCGTTGGAAGCAAGCGGACGTAGAGCCGTAAGAGCCGCCCGGGAGCTCGATACCGAGACGGGGTAGCGGTTGGTACTTCTGGCGACCTTCAGCACCGGTCTGGACAACGTGATCCATTCCGTCACTGGCCTGGCTCTGGGTGCAGTCGCCGTCCTCTGCCTCAGCTTCGCTGCCATCCGGTACATGACGGCGCTTGACAACAGCCAGCGCCGTGCAGCCGCCGTCCAGGGCCTGGTCACCGTCCTCGTGGGCGTGCTTCTGCTGGTCAACGAGGGCGCGGTCCTAAGCTTCGTCGAAGGACTCTCGGGCAGCAACACCGCCTGCGCGACCAGCAGCTGTTCCAACACAAGCCACTGAGAGCTGGCCACAGTCCCTCGCCTACTCCTGCTGGCCGGCGCCTCGATGGGGCTGGCGACCCCGCTCTCGATCATGTTGCCGATGCCGCCGCTGGCACCAGCGGCGGAGGCGGCTCGGCCGGTGGCCGCCACAGTCACGTCATCGCCGGGCACGACATCCACCGCCGAATCAGCCGAAGCCGGTAGCAGCAGTCAGCAATGCGGGGGCATCACCGATCCCCTCTGCTATGTGATCGACGCGTTCATCAGTGGCCCAGTGGAGATCATGGGCAGCCTCGACGGAAGTCCTGACCCGGCCCACATCGACCCGACGACGGGGGCGATAACTGCTGGCCCCTGGCGGATCATCACCACCCTGGTCGGTAGCAACCCGGCCGTCGACAACTACGACGGGGCCTGGGGAGAACCAGGGCACGAGTGTGGTTCGGCGGGATGCATCCCCTGGGCCCAGCAGCTCAACGCCATCTTGGTGCCCTTATCCCTCGGTCTTCTGGTCCTGGCATTTGGAGTGCAGGTCTGCCTCTTCATGATCGGCCAGCAGCTCAATCTCAGGGCAGGCATCGTTCCCTGTCTGATCGCCGCCGGCGTGATCGGGTCTGGCCTCCCTCTGCATCTGGCAGGCCGGGTCATTGACGCTGGCACCTGGGCATCTCAGGCCCTGCTCCAGGCCACCTTCGAGCACCTGGGGGACCAGCGCGGGCAGCCTCTCGACCTAATGACGGTGCTGGCCGTGACCGCCTACTGCCCGGAAGACAGCCCGATCATCCACCCCGGCATCCACCTTGGCGAACCCGGCCCGACTCCGGCGCAGCAGGTGCTGGTGCAGCCCTGGATGGATCCCCACTTCACGCAGTCCCACTGCATCGGGTCTGATGATCCCGACTTCACCAAGGAGGTGCTCGACCGGAGCGAGAACCTCTTCGGGCCGCCGCTGCACGACGCCAACTGCGACCGAGGTGACGCCGCGCCGGACCAGCCGCTGTGTACCGACACCGACAACCAGGTGAACAACAACGCGGGTCAGGATTGTCTGGAGGGCAGCGGTAGCTCCGGCTTGGCGACGCAACAGCTGAACCTATTGCCACTGCCCGGAGAACCCCACGCCGGAGATGGGCAGAGCCCGTCCGATTGCCGGTACGCGGACATCTACTGGGGGACGGTGCCGACCTTCACCGACGTGTGGTCAGGTGTCGGTCCCCACGGCCGCAACGGGTACGACGTACCGGACGGCATCCAGGGAATGCTGGCGTTCACGGTTCTGACCGGGCTGGCGCTCTGGCTGGCGCTCACCTATGTGGCCCGCTACATCGCCCTAGCGCTGCTTGCTGCTTGTGCCAGCTTGGCCTTTCTGCTTCTGGCGCTGCCGGGCGGGAGAGCGGGCTTCGCTAGGTACTGGAGGACGGTGGCGGCGCTGTCCTCGGTGGTGGTGCTGCAGACGCTTGTATTCCTGGTTTTCGTCGCCATTGTCTCGACGGCTTCCGGCTTGGCTCCCAACCCGGCCACCGCCCATCTAGGTGGCTGCCCGCTGATCTCACCGTCAGCGTCCCCACACTGCGGTGCCGCCAGCTCGGGCTTGCTGTCAGAGGTGGGTAGCGGGGACCCCGGCGACCAGTTCGCCAAGTGCCTACTAGCGATCGTTGCGATCTGGCTGATGCTGGAGGTTCCCAAGCGGGTCAGTCGGGGCGAACTGGCCACCACCAACGGGCTCCGGACTCTGGCCGCAGCCACCGGAGGGGTCATCCTGGGCGGAGCGGCGGTGGCCCGCGGGCAACTCCAGCCCCGGGCCTCAAGGTTCGGTTCCCAACTGATTCCTGCCGGTCGCTCGATCCTGCGTCTCCCGGGGATCCAAGACCACCGAATCGCCGGTCAGCTCGAACAGGGAAAGCTAGCCCCGTCCTCCGGGTGGCCCAAGGCACCTGGTCGCGAGACTCGCGAGCACTTCGTGGGCCGGGCGCTGCTCGAAGGCAAGGCAAGCCCGAGCGAGCTCCGGCGGCTGCTCGGCCTCGGACCCAGGGAGCTCAGCTCCCTCCGCGAACGGGCTGCGCTCGACCCGGAGTCGACCATGGATCTCGGCCGCAGCTACGTGGCCGCCGGAGGCAGCCGGGTCCACGAACTCGACGCAGCCTACCTGAACTCACTTCGCCGCGGTCGGTTGCGCCAAGTTCCCTCTTCGGTCCGAGCTGAACGAGGCAACCCCTGATGCAGGCCGAGATCCCCCAGTCGATCTCAGCAACCGCGGTGCGCTGGGGCGCATTCACCACGCCACAGCTGGGCTGGCTTGCAGTCGGATCGGCCCTACCCTACCTGCTGCTGCGCTGCCACCTCGGGTTGTCGCTGATCCTGTTGCCCACGACACCCTGGTTGGGGGCGGCCCTCGCCTTCGCCTTTGGTCGCCACGAGGGCCGACGCTTGGACGCCTGGACCGCGGACTGGTTGCTATTTCTGGTTCAGCCTCACCGCCTCCATCACCCACAGGCAGGCGCCAGCGACCACGGTTTCAGCCGCTACGTGGAGGTTGATACCGCGATGGTGGGACCTGAGACTGGCCCATCCGGGACGCTCAGTTCGCTGCCGTGGGTGGCCGATTGACTCGGGCCTGGGGCCGACTCGACCGATCCTCGACCCTGCGCCTGGTTGATATCGACTACGTGGAAGGCCAGGTGGCCCATCTCTCCCATGGACACCAACGGGCGGCCCTCAGCATCGAGCCGATCAACCTGGCGCTCCAGGGTGAGCCCGAACAGGACCAGGTCTGGCGGCGCTACCGGCAGCTGTTGAATTCACTTGGGGGCCCAATCTCGATCTACACATGGTCCCAGCCCGAGTACGCGGCGTCCGAATGGGCTGCGCCGCCAGTTGACGCGGGGCCGCTGGGGGAATTGGCCGGCCTCGACAGCGAATTCCGGCGTCGGCTGATTGTCGGCCGGCTGGTTCAGCGGCAGCGGCACATGGTGGTGGTCTGGGGCGGAGAGGTGGCCAGTCCGCTGTCTGGGTTCGCCGCTCAACTGCGGCGGCTGCGACCGGTCCCCTCCCCGGGAACTGCGGTCCAGGGTGGGATCGCGGTAAGTCTGGAGCAGCGCTGCCAGGCTCTGGCATCCGGGATCGCCCAGCTCGGGGCCAAGGCCCGACGAGTCACCGATGGGGAATGGCTGCAGCAGCTCCAGGAGCACGGGGAGGGTCGGAGCGAGCGCAGCCCGGCTACGTTCGCCAGCTGGTTGGCACCCGAGACCGCCGAGGTGCAGCCCCGGGTGTTCCGCCTGGGGGACAGATGGAGTCGGAGTCTTTTTCTGAGCTCCTATCCGCGCAAAGTCGCGGTCGGCTGGCTGGCGCCCCTGCTGCGGGGATTCGAGTGCGAGGTCAGGGTGGCCCAACACATCGTGCCGCTGCCCAAATTGCTCAGCCTCAGCCGACTCCGCCGCAAGATCCGTGGCTTCGAGACCAGCTTGGTGGTCGACAATCTCCGAGGACAGCGCCCGGACCGGGGGACAGAGACCGCGCTGGGAGACGCCCTGGCCCTAGAGGACCAGGTGCTGGTGGAGACGGAGCGGCTCTTTCAGATCGAGCTCTTCGTCACTCTGGTGGCCGGAAGCACTGAGCAACTAGACCGCGCCTGGCAGCAGCTGCTCACCACAATGGCCGAACTTGGCTGTGGCGTCAGGCCTCTTACCCATCGGCACGTTGACGGTTGGCGGGCGACCACGCCGAGCGGAGTCAGCCCTTTTGGTTGGGGTCGGGAGATAACAGCCAGCGGCCTGGCAACCGCCTTTCCCTTCCTACGCAGCAACCTGTCCGCTTCAACGGGTGTTCTGCTTGGACCCAGCGTCATCTCCCGAGAACTCGTCGTCGTCGATCCTTTCGATCGGGCCAACCCAAATTTCAACGTCGTGGTCCTGGGCACCTCCGGTGCTGGCAAGTCCTACACCGCCAAGCTCCTCGCCGCCCGGCTCGCACTCCGCGGCTGCCGCCTTCGATGTATCGACCCAGTCGGTGAGTACCGAGCGCTGGCCGGACTTCTCGGTGGCGCCTGTCGCGAAATCGCTCCCGGGCGCAGCTCCGGCCTCAGTGCTCTGGGTCCCACTCAGGCAATCGGCAAGGACGTAGGGGACGTGTACCAGCGGGCGGCCAGGTCGCTCGCGGTGATCGAGTTGCTGGCCTCCGGGCGCAGTGGGGGGTGGGAACTCCCCGAGGACGATCTCCAAGTGCTGGAGGAGGTCCTCACCCAGCTCCTAAGCTCCGAGGCCGAGCCCAGACTCGCCGACCTCGTTCGGGCACTGGAGAGCGTCCAGCGTCCAGTCCTCGCCCGGAGGTTGGCTCGCTTCACCCAGGGCATGCTGGCCGGGGTATTCGACGGCCGGCAGGAGCCGGACCTGGAGGGGCTGGCCACCGTCTTCTCGTTAGCCGGGTGGAGTGGGGACCGCGAGCAGCTGCTGGCGCCGGTGATGCAGATGATCCTGATCCAGCTGGAGTCGGAGCTGGGCCGAGACCAGAGTTGCCCCCGGCTGGTGCTGGTGGACGAGGCTGAGGTGCTGCTGTCGCGGCCTCGGAGCGCTGTGGCCCTAGAGGCGCTCAGCCGGCGGGTGCGCAAGTTGGGCGCGGGCTTGATGGTGATCTCGCAGGTCGTTGAGGACTTCCTCAACTCCCCGGTAGGCAACGTGATCGTTCGCAACTGCCACACCAAGCTGCTCCTCCGTCAGGAGGAGGTGGCTATCCCCACGCTGCGCCAGACCTTCGGACTCTCCCCCGCCGAGTGCGACTTGCTCCGCGACGCCGATCCGGGATCGGGAATCGTGATTGTTGGCCGGGAACGAGCCGCGTTCCAAGGTGCGGCCCCACCGGACCTGCATCAGGTGCTCTGCACCGATGCGCGCCAACCCGCTGCTTGACCCCGCCTGAAGAAGATGCGAGTCCCAACCCGGATCGCCGTCCTGGCCAGCTTTGGCTGTGGCCTGTCGATGCTGATGGCACTGAGCCTGCTGGGGGTACTCGCGGCCAGCGCCGTGGTCACGGGCTGGAGCTCGGCCAGTGGACTGCTGCCGGAGCCTGGCGGCTTCATGCTGCCGGAGGGCGCGGACATTCCCGCCGGGAGCGCCGATTTTCCTAACTGGGCCCTGCCCTGCGGGCCCGAGCCCGGTGCTCTCGCGGTTGATCCGTCGGCCTGCACCGACTCCCCCAGCCCATTCCCTGCCAATTACGACGGGTTCTCGACCGGGCAATGCACCTGGTACGTAGCGACCCGGAGGCGGGTGGTCTGGCACACGGCCACAGGCGAGCTCGGCGGCAACGCCGGCCAGTGGTTGCTGCTCGCTCACGCCGACGGCTACCTGGTAGGCCCGGCACCGGAGGTGGGCGCCATCGCCGTCTACACCGACTCGGGCGCCGGACACGTCGCCCTGGTGGTGGGGGTCAGCGCTGGCGGCGCCTACACCGTGGCCGAGGCGAACTGGGTGTTCTTCGGGCCGCGGCCGCCGTATGTGGACCTCCGGGGCGTGGCCGCGGGTGGCACCGGCGACACATCGGAACGTCTGGCCGGTTTCATCTACGGGCCAGCCGCGCGCGGTTCAGGCTAGGCGGCCATCTATCCTGACCCAATGGGTTCAGTGGGCGCGCCTGCGGCCACGCCTGTTCAACCCACCACTGCTCGCCGAATCCTGCTCCTGGTATCGGCTTCGCACGCCACTCAGCACATGTACACCGGGCTGCTGCCGCTGACCTACCCGGCGGTTGTAATCACCTTCCACATCTCGGTGGGGACACTCGGTCTGGCTGTGGGTGTGGTCGGCGTGGTCGGCGGGCTCAGTCAGGTCTCGGCGGGCGCGGTCTCCCGCCGGCTCGAGGCTAGATGGATCCTCAGCGGACAGAACATCCTGGTGGGGCTCTGCGCGGCCATAGGTGCGTGGTCGCCCGTTTATCCCATCTTCGCGTCAGGCCAAGGGATTGCTCAGCTAGCCTCCAGTCAACAGCATCCTGTGGGCAGCTCGATAGTCGCGCGAGCTTACCCGGGACGGCGTGGCATGGCTCTCAGTACCCACAACATCGGTGGCAGCATCGGTTCACTTCTGATTCCCTTGCCAGCGGCAGTGCTGATTTCACGCCTGGGTTGGCGTCCCACCCTTCTCCTGCTAGCTCTCCCACTTTTCCTTGTGGGACTGGTTTTTCTGCTTAGTTTTCCCGCGCTCGGCAAAGAGCGCCGGCCCGCACCGGTCCCACCCCGCTCGGTATTTCGACTCCCCCGGCTAAGTCGCTCTCAATTCCTCGACCCCAAGGTTGCCGGTTTCACCATCGTCGCGGCGACGGTCGCCGCTGGCGGCCGAGGTATCAGCACGCTCAGCACCTACATCCCTCTCTTCCTTCGAGATCGAGTGCATCTTTCGGAGATCGCCGTGGGGGCGATCTTCAACCTCGTCCTTTTGGGCGCTGTGGCAGGGCCGCTACTCGGCGGTCGCCTCTCGGACCGAGTCGGTCGCCTACCCGTGCTCTGGACGGCCTATGCGCTATCCATTCCAGTAGTTGTGATATTCGGCCTCTCCGCCAACTTCCCGTTGTGGACAACTGTGGTGCTGGCATTGGCGGTCGGGCTGGTGGCGTATATCGAGAATCCCCTCTTACAGGCCTTGCTTAGCGACGCCGTCAAAGAGTCTGCACAGTCATCGATCTTCGGCGTCTACTTCGCGGCGGCCTACGGGGTTGGCTCGCTGTGGCTGGTATTGCTCGGTTGGGTCATACAACATTTCGGCTACAGCGCTGCTTTCGGTGTGATGTCTGGCTGCTACGTCGGCGCCGCGCTGGTGCTCATTCCCTGTCGGGGCGCACTGCGACGAAGGGTCCATGCCTGATTTCAGCGCCCCGGGGGCGGACCGGCTTAAAGCGCTGGACGCGCTCGTTTCCGATGTACGCTCCCTGCTCCGTCGGGCGGCACGAGTCCAGCGCCAGATGGCGGATTTGTCTGATCCCGAGTTGGCCGAGTCGGGGCGGGAATTATTAGACGCAACCGAGAGGCTGCTCGCCGGTGTGGAGGAGCGCCGACAGCAAGAACGTCAGCAAGCGCGCCGTCAACTGCGCGGGATGGCCAACGACCAGGAGTCCGCCTAGGGGACCGTACTATTTAGTCCCGGAGCCATCTTGATTCGATGCTTCGGCACTCGTGGCAGGCGGTCGGCTTGCCTTTGGCCATTCCGTCAACCCGGCTAGGTCAGGTCGCCGCCGAGAAACCTCTTCGACCAAGGTGTCAGCAGATCCTCGGTCCAGCCGAAAGTCAAATCCGTCGGGCGGATGTCGCACCATGGCCTCCGCGCTATTCGAATGCCAGGTGGTAAGGCGCTCCACGGTAAGGCCTGTTGTGTCGAGTCGGAAGGCTACGATTCGATTGCCAGGGACATTGACCACAAGTCGTCGCAACGACGGCCAACTCGCGGTCAGGTCACAATTTCGGGCGCGGCGCCGAATTCCTATGGGGCCAACGAAAAGTTCGTTGCGGCCCTGGCCAAGGTAGGACGCGACGGTGACCAATAGCCCAGTGAAAATGGCCAGGGCCAAAGGGCTCCACGTCCCAATCAGGACGCCCGCGATCAGACCCAGCGGGACCAGCACCGCCGCCATCACCCCGCCAGCGCTGATCGCTGCGCGCAGCCGGTGAGCACTCGGGGGGCGGATCCGAACCTCGCCTTCGTGGGGGCCGTCGCGTCGATCAGGCATCAGTCTGGATGACCAGGCGCATGTAAATCATTTCGAGGCTCCGCGCGCGCGCCCCAACATCCAAGCGCAGGCAACGGCCCCGCCCGCCAGGGTCGGGACCACAAATGGGTGCTCACCGTGCCCTCGGACGCTCCTGGGCGCCAGCCAGTCGGCGAGCACCAAGGCAGCGGCGACTCCACTGCCGGTCCAGGCCCAGCCC
>JBAUWA010000147.1:0-25916 GCA_049583555.1 Candidatus Dormiibacterota bacterium
GTCGCGACGTCGGCCTGGGGTTCCGGCACCGCCGACCGAAGCCTGAGCCGGCGCGCGCAACTCCGTCGTCCGCCCCGAACCTTAGGGAGGCTGTCCATGCCGATGATCGACGTCTTCGCCAGCGAAGGGACATTCAAGGACAAGCACGCGCTCGCGCAAGATCTAGCCCAGGCGGTGATGCGCTGGGAGAAGGTACCCGCGATCCCTTTGTTCTCCGATAACACCGCCGCCTTCGTTCACGACCTGCCCGCCGGCGCGATCTCGAATGCGGCTGGCGACGGCAATTACGTCCGTGTCCAGGTGCTGACTCCGGTCCACGTCCTGGATCGCGAGAAGCAGCTGGGGGTCGTGAAGGAACTAACCGAGATTGTGGTCGCCGCAGCCGGCGACCCGAGCTTGATGGAACGGACCTGGGTGCTGATCACCGAATCGCCCGAGGGTGGATGGGGCATCGACGGCCACGCCAACACCAGCGACGACATCGTCGCCTCGGCACGCGCGGCTCTGCAAGCGAAGCCGTAAAAGTCGGACCTGCCGCCAACGGTTTGCACCCGGCGATTGGGGTGGTCAGCTATCTGGCCTTCAGTGTGCCCGCATTGGTGGCAGGGGTTTTGGTGACCCAGATCGGACGTCTGAACACCTCATTCGCGTACGGCGGCTTCGTGGCGCGATCGCGGTGGGCGCGTTGACCTTGGAACGGTTGAGCGACCGCTAGCTACGACCCGTTTTTGGAGCCGCTTGGAACCTTCGGCGCTGGACTCAGCGGGGCACGTCCGAGGTCTGAGGCCGACTTGTCGCGGCGGCTACGATGGGCGGGTGACTGAGGCCTTCGCAGCGGGGCGCAGCGAGTGCGCATCATGCGGCGCCCCCACGCCGACTCGTGCATTACTGCCTCGTCCCCGGCAGAATCCGGCTTCCGGCCAGACCAAATTTGAACCCCATCCCTCAGTCGGCTTCTGTCGGGAGTGCGGACCGCCAAGGGGTGTTCAGGGGAGTACGGGTTGGGCGGCCGGCTGGTGCGCGACATGCGCTAGGTGGGGACGGGACGATCAGCCTTGTCGGGGTTGCGGTCGACCGGTCGCACTCTGGGCCGGAGGCGCTGAGTCGCCACCAGTCGACTGAGCCAGTTGCCGACCCCGCGGATTGGTCGCGGGTGTGACTGACCTCAGCACAGCGGCGAGACGGACTGTCTGCGTCCTCTGCCTCGAGTCCAAAGCATTCCCTTAAAAGCCAGCGCCGCCTATGATCTCTTGGGCTTAGAGAAGGGCGGAGTTGCTTGGGAGGGGAAGCAGCTTGCACGAGAACCAGGAACGCGAGTCGTGCCGACGGGTGGGTCTGGCACGCTCGCGGCGCGCCTTCATGGTCACCGTCGTCGGGCTACTTCTGGGAGTGAGCGCTCTATCTCCAGCACTCGCCCACTCCAACAAGGGATCCTCCGGGTCATTCAAATTCAGCGGTGAGGTGACCGGTAAATTGAAGGTGCCCTCGACGCTCGACGCAGGGGGGTTGACCGCTTGTGCCATCAGCCCCACCCAGGGCGGCACCGATGTGATCACCTGGGACAACGCCAAGCTCAACCTTGGGAAAGGCTCCAAGAAGATCTCGTTCATTGACCTCCAGCTTCAAGTAAGCAAGTTCGGCCATACCTACAGCATGGTGCCAAACTCCCAAACCGACACCTCACTGGGCGCGGTCTTCTTCTCCGACTCCGGCGCCTACCAGTGGGTGTCGACCTCGGGCAGTATCACGACCTCGAAGAGCGGAAAGTCAGGCTCGGTCTCGGGGACACTCGCGGCCGGGACGTATCACGCCGGCACTGTCAGCATCAAAGGCTCTTGGGCGGGCTGCACCAAGGAGATCTGACCGTCGAGAGCACAGGGATTCCCGGCCAAACAGTCGCGGATCGCTGGAGCGACTTGGCTGGGTTAGCGGCGGCTGTAGCCGCGGATAACCTCCATGACCTCGTCGAGGTAGGCGTCCCCCTCGCCGGCCTGAACGCCGTCGGCGACGCAGTGGGCGAGGTGGTCGCGCAGGAGCAGGTAGCCGATCTGGTCTAGGGCTGCGGTGACCGAGCGGATCTGCACCAGCACTTCTGGGCAGTAGCGCTCCTCGTCCACCATCTTGGCGATGCCCCCAACCTGCCCCAGCACCCGCTGGAAGCGCACCAGCAGTTCTTGTTTGCTGGCCTGGTAGGAACCCTTGCGAGAGCTCGCGGTCGCGGCGTCTGATCCGGACCGTGGATGGGGAGAGTTAGCTGCGCTCATCGCTGGTCCGAGCTGAGCTCGCCCGCGCCCGAGGCGGAGGTCAGCCTGTCCGCCGCGTAGGTGTCGGCACAGGGCTGACAGCAGAAGTAGACCGTGCCTTCGGGAAGGTCCAGCGTCGCTCCCGGATCGTCGGGGTCCACGCTCATGCCACAGATGGGATCAATGGGGAACTCCGGCTGGTCGGCCGGCAGCGGTAGCGAGCGCATGCTGGCGAAGAGGTCGGGATGGTCCTGGAAACGATCGCGGCACTGCACCGAGCAGAAGCCGAATTGCTGTCCCTGGTACTCGCTCGCGGCCACCACCCGATTGGGGTCGACCACCATCCCGCAGACAGGATCGACCTGCCCGGGAATAGGCGCCAATTTCGAAGCTGCGGGTTGCTCTGGGTTGTACCGGGATGGGTCCCGCAGGAAGCGGTCGCGGCATTGGGGAGAGCAGAAGTAGAAGTCCTGTCCGCTGCGCTCGACCTTAGCGGCGGCGCGAGCCGGGTCGACGGGCATGCCGCAGACGGGATCGCGGGCCGGGGATGGGGGAGGTGCCATCGGCACCGAGGGTACCTTTATGAACCGCTCCGGGTTGCGCTGGAAGCGGTCCAGGCAGCGATCAGAACAGAAGTAAAGCGGCTGGCCCTGGTGTTCAGCACGAGCGGGCGCCGTGCCTCGTTCGATCTGCATCCCGCAGACAGGGTCAACCGCGTAGGCACCCCTCTGTGCGGTCGAGCGACCCTGGCGTGCCAGGACAAAGCAGCCGGCCAAGGCGGCTACCGCCACCAGGTCGAGGCCTGTCGTCCAGTTCCAGCCAAGGGCATGAAGCGCGATCTGGTGGGGTCGGGTGGATGGGATCCCGCCGAGCGCCCCAAAGAGGTACTGCGTCGTGAGGCCAGCCGCTGACATCACCAGCCAGAGGGTGGCCAGCAGGCGGAGAGTGAGACGACCGCCGTAGTACTTCCGGTAGATCAGGAGCAAAGGGAAGGAGATCAGGTCGGCGTAGAGGAAGCTGGACACGCCGCCGAAGCTGATCCCACCCTTCCAAAGCGCGGCCGCCAGGGGGACATTGCCCACCGAGCAGACGAAACTGAGGACGGCGATGAGGGGGCCGATGGCAGCGTTCTCAAGCGAGGACGCCAATCCGTGGCCAGAGAGGAAGAGCGCCTGCCAGGCCTGGTCGGGCACCAAAGCCGCCAGGAATCCCGCCACCAGGAAGCCGCCGACAATCTCTTTGCGGAGCATGCGGAGATCGGCGATGGCATAGCGCGCCGCCGCTCTCCAGACCTCGCCTGAGCGGACCCTTACGCCCCAAGGCGCAGCTGCTTCGAGTTCGATGTAAGTTGCGCTTGCCCGCAATCGGTCGCGAGCGCGCTCAATCAGAGGCTGGGGCAGGGTGGCCCTGGCCAACAAGACGAAGAGCAGGATCATCAGCAGTCCGCCAAAGATCTCGCTGCCGGTGAATTGCCAGCCGATCAGCACCGCCAGCACGATCCCGAGCTCAATGACGAGATTGGTGGAGGCCAGCATGAAGACGATCGCGGTCACGAAGTTGGCTCCTTCGGAGAAGAGCGACTTGGCCATAGCGGCCGAGGCATAGGAGCAGGAAGAGGAGGCCGCCCCGAATCCGGTCGCTCGCAGCAGGGAGAGGGGAGAGCTGTCGCCCAGCAGCTGGCGAATCCCCCGCCGGGGGACGAAGGCCTGAATCGCACCCGAGAGGGCGAAGCCCAGCACCAGGGCCCAGAGGGTCTCCCAGAACATGTCGCCGGCCTCCCTCAAACCGGAGGTCACCAGATCGAATATGTGTGGATCCACCGAATAACCTAGTAGGGCCAGGACCGGATTCTAGTATACCCCTGGGGGGTATCGTGATCAGTTCCGGGCCGTTCCCCGTCGGCGGCTGGGCTTTGCCACCAGTACTCCCAGCACCAGCAGCGATCTGCTCTCGGCCAGCCTCTGCAGGGTTCTCAGCACCTCGGCGGCCTGGGGCGAGATGGATTCGGCCCAGAGCTGGAACCCTTGATTCAGCACCTCCAGCTCGCTAATCCGAGGGACGGTCCGGTCCAGCGCCGCCTGGACCTCACCCGGAAGGGGATCGGCGAGTAGGCTGTCCAGCCAGCGCTGGGCCAGGTCAGCTGGGCCTGTGGGGTAAGCCTCTGGCATGCTGGCGAGGCCGATGATCTCGACGGCCAACTCGCGGACTCGGTGGAAGAGTTGCGGGTATCCGGCGGCGTGGGCGACCTGTTCCAGCAGATCACTGACCGGGGCTGGCAGCAGCATCCGCCCGAAGATCGACGGCACTGGCAATCCCCACCCACCACCTAGGATCTCCTGATAGATCAGGGCGGCCTCCTCAGAGAGGGGGCGGCTGAGTCGCCCGAAGATTCCCAAGCTGTCCCGCGGGGTGGAATTCGCGGAGGCCAAGAGAGTGGCCACCGCCTCGGCGCTGGCGTCATCCGATGTCAGGGCCATTTCAACTGCGGTGAGCAGCCGGTCCAGCCGATCCCGCTCGGCGCGGAGGGTGTTGCGGTGGATTGCCAGGGTCTCGCGCAGGGAGTCGCCGTGGGACTGACTGGGTAGGGAGGCTCGGATGTCGGTGAGACCCATGCCCAGGCTCCGGAGCAGGTCGATCTGAAGGATTCGTACCAGGTCGTCGGCGTTGAAGTAGCGGTAGCCGCTGAGGCTTCTGGAGGGGCGGATCAGCCCCTGGCTCTGGTAGTGGCGGATCCGGCCTGGGCTGACGCCGGTGAGAGTGGCGGCTTCACCGATCTTGAGCAGTCCGCCGCCCTGATCTGAAGGGGGGTTGACCATGCCCACCCGTTTGACTCTACAACTGTCGTAAGGTTTAGAGTCCTAAACGATCGGTCCCGGAGCCGTGATACCGAGAGGAAGATCATGTCGATTCCGCTGCGGCAGAAGGTTCGAGTGGGCGCGTACTTGATGTCCCAGCGCCTCCGCCACATCGACAAGTTCCCACTGGTCTTGCAGCTTGAGCCCCTCTATCAATGCAACTTGGAGTGCGCCGGTTGCGGCAAGATCCAGCATCCCGACGACATCCTTCGGCGCCGGCTCACGGTCCAGCAATGCATCGATGCCATTGAGGAGTGTGGTGCCCCGGTGGTTTCCATCGCCGGGGGTGAGCCCCTGGTGCACAAGGAGATTGACCAGATCGTCGGGGCTCTGCTGGAGCGCAAGAAGTTCGTCTACCTCTGCACCAACGCCATCCTCATGGACCGCAAGATCGACCTCTTCAAGCCCCACCCTTACTTCGCATGGTCGATTCACATGGACGGGCTCAAGGAACGCCATGACGCCTCGGTCTGCCGGGATGGAGTGTTCGACAAGGCGGTGGCTGCGATCAAGGAGGCCAAGGCCCGGGGCTTCCGGGTCACCACCAACACAACCTTCTTCACCCAGGATGACGCCTCTTCGGTCCGGGATGTGCTGGACTTCCTCAACGACGACCTCAAGGTCGACAACATGCAGATCTCGCCCGCCTATGCCTACGAGAAGGCTCCCGACCAGGAGCACTTCATGGGCGTGGAGCGCACCCGGGCGATCTTCAAGGAGGCCTTCGCCGACGGCCGTCGCAAGAAGTGGCGGCTGAACCACTCGCCTCTCTTCCTGGACTTCCTCGAAGGCAAGGTCGACTTCTCCTGCACCGCCTGGGGCATTCCCTGCTACTCGGTCTTCGGCTGGCAGCGTCCCTGCTATCTGCTCTCCGATGGATACGTGGGCTCCTACCGCGAGCTCCTGGAGACCACCGAGTGGGAGAACTACGGCAGAGGTCGGAACCCCAAGTGCGCCAACTGCATGGCTCACTGTGGTTACGAGCCGACGGCGGTGATGACCACCATGGGGTCGCTGCGCGAGTCGCTCCGAGCCGCGGTCGCCCACTAGCCAGCGGTGACTCGGCCGCCATCCAAGCGGCCGGTCGCCTCGAAAGCCCCGGCGTAGGATGAAGTCCATGCCCGCTAGCCAAGATCTGCTCGGACGTCGTCTCCGCGACCTCAGGGTCTCGGTCACCGATCGATGCAACTTCCGTTGCCGCTACTGCATGCCGGTGTCTACCTTCGGTCCCGGCTTCCGCTTCCTACCCCGCGCTGAGATCCTCGACTTCGAGGAGATCACCAGGGTGGTGGAGGCGGCCACCGCCCTGGGGGTCACCAAAGTCCGGGTCACCGGCGGGGAGCCCCTCTTGCGGCGGGACCTGCCGGTCCTGGTGCGGATGCTGGCCGATCTCACCGGGGTGTCTGACCTTGCCATGACCACCAATGGCGTCCTCCTGGCAAGCTGGGCGGAGAAACTGGCCGATGCCGGGCTCCAACGGGTCACGGTGAGCCTCGACTCCGTCGACCCCGATGTCTTCCGGCTTATGAATGGGGTGGGTCTTCCGGTCGAGACCGTGCTGGAAGGAATCGCCGCGGCGGTGCGGGCAGGATTGGGCCCCATCAAGTTGAACGCGGTGATCCGCCGGGGACTCAACGACGATGGGATTGTGGAACTGGCGGGCTACGCCCGCGATCACGGTCACACCCTGCGCCTGATCGAGTACATGGACGTGGGGGAGAGCCACGGCTGGAAGATGGCAGAGGTGGTCCCCAGCGCTGAGGTCATCGCAATGATCGCGGACGCCTGGGCGATCGAACCAATTGACGCCGATCACCCAAGTGACGTGGCCAAGCAGTACCGCTACTCCGATGGAGCTGGTGAGTTCGGAGTGATCAGCTCAGTGACGGCACCCTTCTGCCGCGACTGCTCGCGGCTGCGTCTGACTGCAGACGGCAAGCTGCACACGTGCCTATTCGCGCGCGAGGGCCATGACCTGCGTCCCCAGCTGCGGAGTGGTGCTACCAGAGAGGAGCTGATCCAGGAGTTGGGTGGGATCTGGAGCAACCGATCCGACCGCTATTCCGAACTGCGATCCGGAGCTGGCTCCGGAGACACAGTTGCTGCCAAGCCGGAAATGTCATATCTCGGGGGATGACCGAACTCGGCCCAGGGCGTAGCCGGTCCTGATAGATCCGGCTCTCGGTTAGAGTCCGCACATGCGCTGGCTCATCACTAGAAAGGGGGTCGAAGAGAACTTCGACCTCGCCCGGGTGAAGCGCGCCCTCAGCGACAAGAGCGCCCCGCTCTGGCTCGACGTGCACGCTCCGACAGAGGCTGATTACGAGCTGCTCAAGTCCGCCTTCGGCATCCACGAGCTCACCATCGAGGACATGAGCCACGGCCATGAGCGGCCTAAGTGGGAGGACTACCCCGGCTACGTATTCCTAGTCCTAGTAAGTGTTTATTGGAATAAGCGGCAGCTTGTGCTGCATCAGCACAACCTCTGCATCGCACCGGCTTGGGTGGTCACGGTCCATCGCGACGTCAATCCCGAGCTGGCTGGATTGCGCAAGCGGCTGGGGATCGACTCCAGCCTGACCCAGGGGAGCCCGATGTTCCTCAGCTACCTGGTCACCGACGCCATCGTCAACTGCGCGTTCCCGGTACTGGATGCGATCGACGAGGATGTGGACGCTCTGGAAGACCGTCTGGTAACCAGCGCCGCCCAGCCTGACCTGGCCGAGATCACCAACTTGAAGCACTCGGTGAGCGACCTGAGGCGCACCCTGGGGGCCCAGCGTGATGCCGTCCAGCGCTTGGTCAGCCAATCGTTGCAGCCGGGCCAGGACGACTCCGCACTTTATTTCCGCGATGTCTACGACCACCTGGTCCGGCAGTACGAGACGGTGGACTCGCTCCGGGACCTGCTCTCGGGTGCGATGGACACTTATTTGTCCACGGTGTCGAACCGGCTGAACGTCACTATGAAGACCCTCACCGTGGTTGCCAGCTTGTTTCTGCCGATCACTTTTTTGACCGGATTCTTCGGCATGAACTTCGCCTACCTGACGGGGAGGGTGGAGCCCTCACCGATCGCGTTTTTCTTGGGCGGCATCGCGCTCATGATAGGTTCGGTGGGGTTTCAGCTCTATCTCTTCAGGCAGAAGGGATGGATCTGACCTAGTCGAGCGGGAGGCCGGCCGCCGACCGTACCTTTTCGGCCACCTCTTCGGGCTGGTCGCAGCCGACGATCAGCTGCTGGTAGGTCTGGCCCTCCAGGTGCAGGACCACCCCCCGACTGGCGTGATGCTCGACCGCGAAGATCCGACCGTCAGGGCTGACCCAGGTTCCAACCGCAGTTCGGCCCGGGATGTCGGTGCCTGGGAGCTTGACGCCATGGATCAGCGCAAGCGGGCTGTTGACCACCTCCACCTGGCGCACCGAGGTCAGCGGCACCCGCAGGTCTCCGTGGACTGCTTCAACCTTTTCGAGGCGACTCAGTTCCACCACCAGGTCAGAACCGTCGATGCGGATGTCAGCCATTCTTCGACCTGCCCTCCTCATTTGCTGGCGAGCGTCTGCAGCATAGTCGGGGGAGCTGGGGGCTCAGCCCAGGACTGGTTGCTCGGCTGCCGTCGTTGGATTCTTGCCGCCGGTAAACTCGGCCCGTCTGGGACTGCGACCGGGCCTAAGGCACGGAGAGGGGTGAACGCACTAGACGTTGTAGGGGCGCTTCTGAGCACGGCCTTCCTGATGCGGGATCAGATGTGCTCACGAGGGCATCTGAAGCTGTGATCCGACGGCCATGGTTAGCGGTTCCGCTGTCTCTTGCCCTGGTGGGCTGCGCCAACGTCACCTTCTCGCATCCGGTGCTTCTGCAAGCGGCTCACGATCGGTTCGCGGTCACGCTCAGCCCGGGGGTCGTGTCCGAGACAAACAACAACGACGTCCCCATCCAGGACCTGACCGAGCAGGACCTGGCGCGGATCGACTCGCTGCTGCCTGGCCCGCCGACCACAGTCACCATCACCGTGGGCGATCCGGACCAGATCCTGCCCGCGGTGGGCACGGTCGGCTTCACCGATCCCGAGACTGGAGCGATCACCATCGGCCTCGATCCCAGATGGACGCTGGAGCCGCCCGACATCAGCTTCTCCCTGGCCCGGACCCTTGCGCGCGAGGTCGACCACAGCGTCAGGATCACCCGCGGTCCCGGTTTTGAACGCACCCTGCTTGACCAATTGGTGGTGGCGGGCACCCAGACCACGTTCGATCAATCGGCATTCCCCGGACCGCCCGATCCCTGGGTCGGGGCCTTGACCGCGAGCCAGGAGTGCCAGCAGTGGAAGCATCTTCGACCGCTGCTGGAGAAGGTGGGACTACACCCCGAGGTCCTCTTGGGCGGGCCTGTCAACGCAACACTCTTTGGCGAGTCAAACATGCCCCCCGCGACCGGTCGGGACATCGGCTACGACATCGTCGCCGAGTACATCTCTCGCAACCCCGCGATCAACTGGGTGACGCTGACCGAAACTCCAGCCCAGACGATCCTCAACGCCAGCGGCTACTCCCCCTGCGCGGCGACGCGAGCCGACGGCCCGGAGCGGGGCGTGCCCGACCACCTAAAGATCGCCGTCGACTAGGGGCCGGCGACGCTCCCCAAAGGAGGGGCGGCGGACTGGCCCTGCATCACCTCGGGCGGTCGGCGGTGGGGGCTGGCCGCGAGGAAGTAGATGGCTCCGATCAGGCAGATGAAGACCATCACCAGCAGCGTCAGCCAGTCGAAATTGAAGAGCTCCGCCTTGGGGCTGGTAATCCCGGTCGGGATCACGATGTTGGCGAGCATCAAGGCGCCGTAAACCAGGGCCCCGATCAACACCGGCCATGCCCAGATCCCAAGCTTGAAGGGCCCCTCGGCTTTCCAGCCGCGTAGCCGGGCCACCACCGCCGCTACGACCACCATCAAGAAGGAGAGGTAGATACCTGACACCCCGAATGACACCAGGGCGGTCAGCGGGGTCACGTCGGCTGGGTAGGTCACGAACCCGATCACGATCGGTTTCGAGGGGCTGATGTGGACCAGCAGGGTAAAGAGGGCGGGGAGTATCGCAGCCAGCAGCACCGCGTTGACCGGAGTCTTGAGGTGGGGGGCGACGTAGCGCAGGACGTGGCTGCCGGGAATGGCGTGGTCCCGGGCATAGGAGAAGGCGAGCCTGGCCCCGGCACCTTGGACCGCAGTACCGCAGCTGAAGAAGGCAAAGCAGACCAGGATCAAGATGAAGTCCTGGATTCCGGCCACGTGGACGTTGGCGCTGAGGATGTAGGGCACGCCGCCGCTGAGCGAGGTCGCAGCGGTGAAGCTCTTGCCACCGGAAGGGATGGCCAGGAGCAGAGCTCCCACCAGGATGAAGCTGGTGATGCCTCCGATCAGCAGCGAGGACACGATCGCGCGGGGGACCTGCTTGCTAGCGGACTTGACCTCCTCGGCCACGTCGCCGGCCGACTCGAAGCCATAGAAGATGTAGACGTGGGCGAGGATCGCGACCAGGGCGGCTCCGAGCCACCAGTTGCCGCCGAAATTGACTCCTAGCGGGTTATGGGCCAGATTCTCGGTCCCCTGGGTGGTGAACAGGAAGCCGATGCCGTGGTGGAACCCGACCGCCGCCAGCAGGATGGCGATTCCGAAGGTTCCCAGGATCTCGACGTAGACCCCGATCTTGGAGATGCTGCCCAGCAGCCTGACTCCGGCAACGTTGAAGACGGTCTGGACCGCCAGCAGCAAGAGCGTGAAGAAGAGGATGGTGTTGGGGTCGGCGGCGTTGATGTTGGCGCCGAAGAGGTTGTGGAGCAGGGGCGAGGCATATATGACGAAGCCGGTGTCCACCGAGGCCACCGTGATGATCAGCGCCCAACCGTAAATCCAGCCCACCCACCACCCGTAGCCGCGGTTGATCAGGTTCTTGCTCCAGTGGAAGAGGGCGCCGGCGATCGGGTAGTGGCTGCCCAGTTCGGCGAACACGAGTGAGACCAGGAACTGCCCGAAGACCACGATCGGCATCAACCACAGATAACGGGGCCCAGCGGAGCCAGCCCCCAAGGTGAACAGCGAGTAGATGCCCACCATGGGAGAGAGGTAGCAGAAGGCCACCCCAAAGTTCTCGAAGAGGCTCAGGACCCGGCTCAGCTCCTGGCGATACCCCAGCACAGCTAATCGCTGGCTGTCGGCATCTTGAACATCGACCGCCGCGGATCCAGATCTGGCCGTATCGGACATCAGGGTCCCCCCGCCGATGTCGCTGATGCCTGCCACGGGCCGTTTTGGAGCCACCAGCGCGTGTGCCCGCCCCGAACGCCGGAAGTCGTCCGGGATCTCAGTTTGCAATCTAGGCTGAACTCAGGGCGCCCGTCTAGGTGCGGGGCAGACAAGCTTAGGCCTGGCCAGGTGTACCCCACGTACAACTGGAGCCGTGGCCGAGCTCTTGGGTTACGCGACCGGGGTGAGGCGGACGACGGGGATCTCGCGATCGGTCTTCTTCGGATAGGCGGCGTACCGGGGCGAGATCGCGGCTATCTTTCGCAGGGCCTCCTCCCGGCGCTCTCCCCGAAGCGAGTCCGCTTGGGCTCGGAACCTGCGCTTGCCCACCTCCACCCAGATCTGGTCAGGGTGCTTGGCCATGTTGATGAACCAGGCAGGATGTCGGGCCGCGCCCCCAGCTGACGCCACCACCAGCCAGGCGTCGGGTCCATCTGGGAACCCACCCAACGGCACGGTGCGCTGCTGGCCGGACTTGGCTCCCACCGTTGTCACGACGACGGCCGGAAAGTCCATCATTCGGGGCTGCTCGGGCCCCTGGCTGCGCCGATACCTCGAGACCTGCATTCTCATCAATGGCGACAAGAGGCGATTCAGAAGGGCGCGACCTTTAACACCATGCGAGCCGGCCGGCGGAACCTCGATGCCCATGCCATCACCTCCTAAACCAGCCAGGTGGCCGCGAGATCCAGAACCGATCAGACCGATTTGTCTGTCGCGGATGCCTTCCGAATACCTCACTAATTGTCGGACACGCGGCTAGGTGGGAGGCGGTCACCCGTCCAGCGCTTGGTCGAGATCATCCAGCAGGTCATCAACCAATTCCAGCCCTACGGAGAGGCGGACCAGGTCTGGGTCGACCGCCGCCGCCGACTCCGCGGCGGAGTGGTGAGTCATTCGGGCTGGGTGCTCAATCAACGACTCAACCGCGCCCAGCGACTCCGCCAGGGTGAAGAGCTTGGTGAGCGAGACCATCTCAATTGCCGCCGCGGGCCCGTCGGCGTGGTGGAAGGAGACCATGCCCCCAAAGCCGCGCATCTGTCTGAGGGCGATGTCGTGACCTGGGTGGTCAGGTAGGCCGGGGTAGAGAACCCTGGAGATCCGCGGATGCTGCTTCAGGAAGTCGGCCACGGCGCTGGCGTTCTGGCAATGACGGTCCATCCGAACCGCCAGGGTCTTGACCCCGCGCTGGACCAGGAAGCAGTCGAGGGGACCAGGTACTGCGCCGGCGGCGTTTTGCACGAAGCCGATCCGCTCGGCAAGCTCCGGGTCGTCAACGGCCACGAAGCCCCCTACGACATCCGAGTGACCCCCCAGGTACTTTGTCGTCGAGTGCACCACCACGTCTGCTCCCAGGGGGATCGGGTTCTGGAGGTAGGGGGTGGCAAAGGTGTTGTCCACAACCACCAGCGCCCCTCGCCCGTGCGCCAGCTCAGCCACCGCCTTGATGTCGACGATCGAGAGCAGGGGGTTGCCCGGAGTCTCCACCCAAACCAACTTGGTGGTATCAAGCCAGGCCCGCTCCAGTGACTCAGCCTCGGCGCTGTTGACGAGGGTGTAGGCGATGCCGGCGGGAGCGTGGATCCGATCGACGAGACGAAAGGTGCCGCCATAGGCATCGGCGCCGAGGATCATGTGCCCGCCCGCCCCCACGGTCGCCCGCAGCACCGCGTCTTCGGCGGCCAGGCCGCTGGCGAAAGCGAACCCGAAGCGAGCTCGCTCCAGGCTGGCCAGTTGGGCCTCAAGACTCTGGCGAGTGGGGTTGCCCGAGCGGGCGTACTCGAATCCCTGGTGTTGACCGACGGCGGACTGACGGAAGGTGGTGGCGAGGTGCACCGCCGGCACCACCGAGCCGGTGGCGCGGTCGGGCTCCTGACCTGAATGGATGGCGCGGGTCTCGAATCCCTGCTCGGGTCGGGTCACCGGGTGGGGCGGCCCAGCATCGCGCCCAGGACATCTGAGCGGGTGATGATGCCCACCGGATGCCCGGCGTCGAGGACCAGGACGGCTCCGCTCCGATCCATCCGGGCCACGGTCAGCTCCAGCGAGGCGCCGCTGCCAACTGTGGGCAGGGGAGGACCCATCACCTCTTCGACCGGTTTGGACAGCAGGCCAGGGTCATGAAAGGCCGCCTCCAGCAGGTCGCGGTCCTGCACCGACCCCACCACCTCGGCGGCCGCCAGGGGTGGCTCGGCCTTTACGACAGGAACCTGGGAGACCTCGAACTCCCGCAGGAGCCGGATCACCGACTGTACGGACTCGTCGGGATGGACGTGAACCAGAGGCGGCAGGGTCCGGCCCTTGGTGGCCAAGATGTCGGCGGCAGTCTGTCCTCCGGCTCGCAGGAAGCCGAAGTCGGCCATCCAGCCATCGTTGTAGAGCTTGGAGAGATAGCCCCGACCGGAGTCGGGGATCAAGACCACGACTACCTGATCGCGGTCCAGAGGGCGGGCCACTGAGAGCGCAGCCCAGACGGCGGTGCCCGCGGAACCCCCCACCAGGATGCCCTCCTCGCGGGTTATCGCCCGCGCTGTCAGGAACGAGTCGCGGTCGCTGACCGCCACCACCTGGTCCACCGCCGCGGGGTCGTATGAGCTGGGCCAGAAGTCCTCGCCGATGCCTTCGACCAGATAGGGCCGACCGCCGCCGCCGGAGTACACGGATCCCTCCGGGTCCGCGCCCACGATCTGGATCTCAGGATTAGCCGACTTGAGGAAGCGACTCACTCCGGTGATGGTCCCCCCGGTGCCGATCCCGGCCACGAAATGAGTCACTCGACCACCGGTCTGACGCCAGATCTCGGGGCCGGTCGAGGCCTGGTGAGCCGCGGGGTTGGCGGGATTGCTGTACTGGTCGGGCTTGTACGCACCCGGGATCTCGTTTGCCAACCGGTCCGAGACCGAGTAGTAGGACTCGGGGTGCTCGGGGGCCACCGTGGTCGGGCAGACCACCACCTCGGCACCGTACGCCCGCAGGAGGTCGATCTTCTCAGAGGCGATCTTGTCGGGCATGACGAAGACGCAGCGATAGCCCCGCCTGGCCGCGACCACCGCCAGCCCCACCCCGGTGTTCCCGGAGGTGGGCTCGACGATGGTGCCGCCCTCTTTGAGCAGCCCCGCCGTCTCGGCGGCTTCGATCATCGCCAGCGCCACCCGATCCTTGACGCTTCCACCTGGATTGAGGAACTCGAGCTTGGCAAGCAGGTGGCAGTCGAGTCCGCGCCCGATCCGATCCAGCCGCACCAGCGGGGTGTTGCCGATCAGGTCGGTAAGTGAGTCCACCACCTCCATGGCAGCCCCGGCGTCGCTGAGCGGCCGGACCACAACTCCATCGCTGGGCTCAACTACCTCGTCGGTGATCAGGGTCACCGTGAGCCCGGCTTGACGGAGCTGGAAGGCGGCTTGCGCAGCCCCCTGAGGATCATGCGGGCCCACCACCGCTACCTCGCGGGGCAGCATCTCGAGTACGCCTGAGATCAGCTGGGGCTCGAGTTGAGGTCCGGTTGACTTGAGGACGTGGCGGGCCCTGGCCAGCAAGCGTTCGGGGACGCTGCCTGGGCCAACCACCAAGAGGACATCCACATCTTCAGCCTAGCGGCCCCGATCGAGGCCAGTGCGTCGGTGCCGGTACCCAGGTCTCGAGCGACCTCGAGTGGCCTCCCCGACGATGGCACCGAACCCGCTCTGGTAGCGTCGCCCTCGTACATGGACGCCGGGATCATCGTCGTCGGCGGTGGCCCGGTCGGTTCCGCTCTGGGCCTGATGATTCCGGGCGCGCTGGTCCTTGAGGCCGCGACCTTCCCCCGAGACAAGCCCTGCGGTGAGGGATTGATGCCGACCGGGGCCAGGTTACTTCGCGAGGCCGGATGCGACCTGGGAGCCGAGGGCTTTCCTCTGTTAAGGGGGGTACGTTACTCCATCCCGCACAGCGGGTCCGCCCGGGCTGAATTCGCGCTCGGCTTTGGCCATGGGGTGAGGCGTACTCGACTGGATGCCCTACTTGCGGAGCGGGCCGGAGTTCGGACCGGGGTCCGGGTCACCGCCGTCCGCTCCTTGCCGGACCGAGTCGAAGTCGACACCAGCAACGGGACCCTGGTCGGCTCGGCGCTGGTCGCCGCAGACGGAATCCGCTCACCGGTGGCTCGGATGTTGGGCTGGTGGCGGCCGTCACGGGGGCCAGCCCGATACGGCCTGGTCGGCCACCTCGCCGTCGAGCGGCCGGGATCTGATGTCGAGGTGACTTTGTTGGGAGACGTTGAGACCTATCTCGCCCCGGTGGGTGCCGAGGAGGTCTTGGTGGCCGTCCTGGGCGGCAAGGGCGTTCTCCGGGCGCAGCGTCTGACGACCGAACAGTCCTACAGAGCTGTCCTGGAGCGATCCCACCCTGAGCTTGCCTCGGCGCAGCTGGTGGGAGGGTTGACTGGAGCCGGTCCCTTCAATCTGCACCCGCGCTCGGTGGCGGAGGGGCGGATCTTCCTGGCTGGCGATGCTGCCGGATTTCTCGATCCTCTGACCGGAGACGCCATGTCTGCGGGCATCGCTCAGGCAGGGGCGTTGGCGCAATTTCTCTCGGAGGGGCTGGAGCGGGCGGCGCCCCGCTACCGGCGCTGGTACGCCGGCCAGTGGCGCCGGCGCCGCTTGGTAACGTCTCTGGCCCGCACCCTCTCGTCGTCCTCACGCCTGGGCCAGCGCGCGATCAGGGGGGCGGCGAGCCATCCCGAGGCACTCCAGGCGTTGCTCAGCGTCAACGACGGCAGCCGAACTTTGCGGTCGGTCAGGGCCCGCGACTGGGCGACCCTCTTGGGCGTCGGTTGAGATGAGCCGCTTCCTGGGGTTCGGGGTGGCGCTGCCCGAGCACCAGTTGACCCCCGCCGCGAGCCTGGCCGGCCTCAGCCAGTTCTGGCCCCATCTGCGTGGGGTCGAGATCGAGGCGGTCACCCGTTACACGGTGCAACCGGTTGAGCAGGTCTTCGCTCCCAGCACGCTGGGGAAGAGGATGCGCGTCTACGAAGAGGAGGCGCCCCGTCTGGCGCAGCTGGCAGTGGAGCGGGCGCTCGCGGCTGCGGAGCTCCGGCCCGAGCAGATCGACGCCATCTTCTCGGTTTCCTGCACCGGCTACATGGTCCCTGCCCTCGACGTTCGGCTGGCCAATCGCTTGGGATTCCGCAGCGACGTGCTCCGGATCCCGCTGACCGAGTTGGGCTGCGCCGGGGGAGGTGCCGCCATCGCCGCCGCCGATCGTCACATCCGACTGGAGCCCAGTCAGAGGGCGCTGGTGGTCTGTGTCGAACTCTGCTCGCTCACCTTCCAACCCACCGACACCTCGGTCGACAACATGACGGCAGCGATGGTCTTTGGCGACGGGGCCGCGGCGGCGGTGATGACCGGAGATGTTGGCGGCCTGGAAGTGATCGCGACCGGGACCCGCCTGGTAGCGGACACGCAGGGATTCCTCGGCTTCGATCTGCGCGAGGATGGCTTCCATCCGGTGCTGGATCGCCGACTGGCCCGCCTCATCGAGCAGCAGTTGCCCGGTGCCCTGAACGGCTTCTGGGAGGGGCCCTTCGACTTCATGGCGGTGCATGCCGGTGGCCCCCGGATCTTCGATGCGGTCGAGAGCGGCCTGGGCTTGGAGTCAGGCGCCCTGGCCATATCGCGGGCGGTTTTCACCCGCTACGGAAATCTCTCCTCCGCCTCTTTGCTGGTGGTCCTGGCGGAGCTCTGCCAGGGGCCGCCTGGGGCCGGGTTGGGCCTGGCGTTCGGACCAGGGGTGTCGGTGGAGATGGCGAGTCTTAGAAGATCCCCGGGATGAAGCGGGCCTTGCCTGCGAATGCCTCCGCGTAACCGGGAGCCTCGAAGAGCAGTGCCTCCTCAGACCTGATCCGGTCGAGGAGGACCGCCCCGTCCAGGATCGAGAGCCCGAGGGCGCTGATCATGGCCCCGCCGGCCATGGGCAGGGCCATGAACTCCAGCATCACCGCTAGGTAGTTGGGATGGCGGACCCACCGGTAGGGACCTGTGGCGACCGGATCCAGATCCGGGGGCACGGCAGCCCTGACGTTCCATTGGGGGCCCAGCGACCTGATGCTCCACCAGCGCAGCCCGGTGGCGGCCGCCAGGACCCCTAGCCAGACCCCCGGGTGGCGCGCCCGGCGATGGGTGAGCTTGACCTCGAGGGGAGGCAGAACGAAGAGCGCGAGGTGAGCTGTCACCATCAGCGGGAACGTCCCGGCGGCAGCCCGGGGTCCGGGGTTCGCCCGCTCCAGCCGTCTGGAGAGCTGGAGCTCACGACCGCGCTGGATGGCCAGAGCAGCGACCAGGACCGGGTACCACCGCCTCATGTGGTCAGCTTAGGAGCCGGCAACTCACCTATTGCGGGCTGGCCGAGAGCCCCAGGCGCGGGTTCCCGGGTCTGGATTTGGGGTCATAATCGGCGAGTGGGCACGATGCGAGCGGGCACCCGGACGCTGCTGGCGGTATCCCTAGCGCTAGCACTGGGACTGGTCGGGTGCGGTACCACCAGTCACCCCCACCACAAGTCCCACCCCAGCCCAAGTCCCAGCCCGACTCCCTCAGCCTCTCCTAGCCCCACACCCACCGCGTCGGCCACCTCCGCCCCAGTGTGTCAGGCGGCCGCGATAGCGGCCGGTCTGGGCCAGTCCAACAACGCCGCAGGCCATCAGGCCTGGACCATCGTTCTCACCAATGACTCGACCACGGCCTGCTCGCTGGACGGCTTCCCTACCCTGCAGTTGATGAACGGCAACACGGATGTGATCACGACTGAGGCCGAAGGTAACGCGCCGGCAGGTGCCCAAATCAACGACACGCCGACACTCGTCAACATCGCCCCCGACACGGCCGCTTCGTTCGTTGTCCAGTGGCTGGACGTCCCCACCGGGAGTCAGCAGTGCAATGCTGCATACGAGCTTGGTATCACCCTGCCTGGTGGCGGTGGGAAGGTCATCGTGGCGATGGGCCAGATCATGCCCTGTGGAGGTGACCTCTACGTCTCACCCGTTCGGCCCGGGACGGCCGCGCCGTAGCCGCTCGGTTGACCGCGAGGAGCCCTACAGGCTGAAGCAGGCGGCAGATCAGTCGCGGCGGGCGAGGTAGGCGAGCCCCAAAGCGATGACACCGAGAATCCCTCCCAGCGCCGGTCGCAAGCCGCCGACGCGGGCTGCGGCATGGACTGCGACCAGTGCCAAGCTCCCAACTGCCAGCAGACCGGATAGAGGGAGGATGGCTCGGGAGACCTGGGGTCCCCGCCGACCGAACACCGCCGCCCCCGCTAGTCCGGTGAGAGCAAGCCAGAGCCCCAAACCCAGCACCGAGCCGGCCGCCCGACCCGGGGCCGTTCGGAACATTCCGCCATTGCTAGCCAGGAACTGACCGACATCCACTGCCCCGAGGACGGAGACACCTAACAGGCACCAATACCAGCGCCCCTTCCGGGCGAGATTGAGTGGTTTGGTCCACTCACTTTGAGCGGGCGCGGGAGATCCGGCTTCCACCGCCTCAGCCTAGCGTCGCCTCGGGCGGTCTGGTCGGCGCAGGAGGGCGACTGTCGGCATTCAGCAGGGTTGCCAGTTCCCCCTGAAGTGAGGGTTGAGTCGGTGCGACGTACTGTCCTTAGTACTTTCATAACGCCTTCATTACCGACCCTTAGTGGGATCGAGCTTACGATCGCGCCATGCTGATGGAGGAGATGCGGGTGGGGGTCGCTACTTCGACGCCGCCGCAAGCAGACCTCTCCATCGACGAGCTGTCGGTTCAATTCGGCGAGCGCAAGGTCGTCAAGGGTGTGAGCGCCAGCTTCGCCCACGGTCGGGTTACCGCCCTGATTGGACCCACCGGCTGCGGCAAAACCACCCTGTTGCGTTCGCTAAATCGGCTCCATGACAGCCATCCCAACGTGCGCATCGGCGGCCGCGTGATGTTCAACGGCAGCGACATCTACGAGCGCGGTACCAATGTCCGTGACCTCCGCCGCCGGGTGGGCATGCTCTTCCAGCGACCCAACCCATTCCCCCAGAGCATCCGCGAGAACATTTCCCTAGGCCCGCGGATCCACGGGCTCTGGCAGCGCAAGGAAGTCGCGGGCCGAACTGAGCAGGAGTTGCGCGATGTGGGGCTCTGGGAGGCGGTCGGGGACCGGCTCCACACCACGCCCTTCATGCTCTCCGGTGGCCAGCAGCAGCTCCTCTGCCTGGCGCGAGCACTGGCGGTCGAGCCGGAGGTGCTGCTGCTCGATGAGCCGACCTCGTCGCTGGACCCCCATTCGACTAACCGCATTGAAGATTTGATCAAGCAGTTGAAGCACCACATGACAGTGGTCTTCGTCACTCACAACCTGCAGCAGGCGGCTCGTTGTGCCGACGATGTCCTCTTCCTGCTCGCTGGCGAGAAGGTGGAATTCGCACCTGCCAGCCAGTTCTTCTCCAACCCTTCGGACGCGCGCAGCCGGGCGTACGTGGAGGGGAAGACGGCCTGACTGTTGGGGCGACCGCCCGCTCATCCGCTGACCGGCACGACGCCTTTTTGCCTCGGATTTACTTTGGGAGGAGTATTAGATGCGCCCGAATCGGACATCGCGGCTGTGGGGAGTCGCTCTGCTAACGGTGGCCACGATGCTGCTACTGGCTGCATGCGGCACTCCCGCGACGACACACCACAAGAAGAAGAAGACGCCGACCGTGACTACGCTTTCGGCGGGCAATCCCGGCTCACCGGTAACCCTGACCGAGGCTGGCTCCAGCCTGCTCTACCCCTACCTGCAGCTCCTGGCGCCGCAGCTGCACGCAGCGTTTTCGAACATCACCCTGGAACCAGCGGCGGGAGGCTCTGGGCTCGGTATCTCCGACACCATCGCCAAGCTGACCAATCTGGGTGGGTCTGACGCCTATCTCTCAGCGGCCGACGCCCTCGCCAATCCCGGGGTGCTCAACATCCCTATCGCGGTGTCTTCTCAGGCGATCGACTACAACGTGCCCGGCGCTCCGGCCTACCTGAACTTCAACGGGAAGACCCTGGCTGAGATCTATCAGGGCACCATCACCAACTGGGACGACCCCCAGATCGCCGCTCTCAACAACGGGGTCACCCTGCCCAACCTGCCCATCATTCCCGTCCGTCGGGCAGACTCCTCAGGCGACACCTTCCTGTTCACGAGCTTCCTTTCGGCGACCGACAAGACCTGGGCCAACGGACCTGCCGAGGGGACCACGGTTACTTGGCCGGCCGTAGCCGACGAACTGACGGCCGTCGGCAACCCAGCCATGATCACCGTCTGCAAGGCGACTCCGGGCTGCATCGCTTACATCGGGATCAGTGTCGAGAACACGGCGATTGAGTCCGGTCTCCAGGAAGCCCTGATCGAGAACAAGGCCGGTAACTTCCTCAAGCCCATCCAGTCGACGATGACTGCCGCCGCGCTGGCGGGTGCCTCGTCGACACCGGCGAGCCTCACCCAGTCGCTGATCTACGAGCCTGGCGCGCAGTCCTACCCTATCGTCAACTTCGAGTACGTCATGGTTCAGGCGCAGCAGACATCCGCGGCCACCGCGGAAGCGATTCGCGCCTTCTACACCTGGGCGATCAGCTCGACCGGAGGTGCGACGCCTAACAACCTGGCGGCGGACAACTTCGTGGCCCTACCCGCGGTCGTGGTACCCAAGGTAGAAGCTGCGATCCAGAAAATCGTGAGCTAACACCACTGGCCGCGCGCTTCTAGCAATCAAATGATCCGTGCCGAGGGCGGGGTCGACGGTAACGTCGACCCCGCCAGCTCCATCGTCCGGACCAAGCTCCAAGACAAGGACTTAACCCGTCCCGATCGGGTCGCCCGCGCCCTCTTCCTGGTGGCGGCGTTGGTCCCAGCGGCGATGCTAATCTTCCTCGCCGCCGAGATGATCCGGGAGGCGATCCCAGCCTTCATCTACAGCGGCTGGGGGTTCTTCACCGGTCAGATCTTTTCCTTCGGCCAGCTCTACGCCACCACCCTTAGCCACCACAACGGGATCACCGCGCCCCACGGGGCGGTCTACGGCGCCTTCCCCTTCATCTTCGGCACCCTGGTTTCGTCGCTGATCGCGCTCATGATCGCGGTACCGGTGTCGGTGGGAGCCGTGCTAGCCCTGAGCGAACGCATCCCCCGCCGGTTCCAAAGCGGGATGTCGGTGTTCTTGGAGGTGTTGGCTGGCATTCCCAGCGTTGCGTACGGGTTCTGGGGGGTCTTCTTCTTCGGGCCCTTCCTGGCCACGCATATATATCCCACCTTGGCCTCGGTGCTGGGGTTTATCCCCATCTTTCACTCGCCGGTCGGATTCGGTGAGGGTCTGCTCACCACCTCGGTGGTGCTGGCAGTGATGATCGTGCCGATCATTGCCGCCACCACCAGGTCGCTCCTAAGTACCGTCCCGATCCTGGCCAAGGAGGGGGCACTGGCCCTGGGAATGACTCCCTACGAAACGGTCAGGGTGGTGACCCTGCCCTACGTCCGGCGGGGGATCCTGGCGGCGGCGATACTGGGCTGGGCGCGCGCTTTGGGCGAGACCATGATGGTGCTGATGCTCAGCGGCAACCTGCTGGATCGGTTGCCCCAGAACATCTATGGCGGCTTCTCCACGATCGCCGCTTCCATCGTCGACCTGCTCGACTCAGCCCTGACCGACGCCACCGGGATGGCCGTTCACGCCCTGGCCGCCTTGGGCTGCGTGCTGCTGGTCATCACCATCGCCACCAACCTGATCGGTCGCCTGATCATCCGGCGCTCCACCGGCGGAGTGCCGCTCCCCATCGGGCGGGGGATCTAGGATGCGTCCATCCGTCCGCGGTCTGCGGGATCTGAGCTTTTGGATTGTCTGCTTGATCGCCCTGGTGCTGGTGATGCTGCCCTCGGTGGCCATCATCATCGGGCTGGTGCAGCAGGCCTTACCGGCCCTAGGCTGGCATCTCTTCACCGCCACCACCGCCAACGGGGGGCTCCAGAACGCCATCTTCGGTAGCCTGGTTCTCTGCGCCGGAATCCTTATCCTGGCCGGCCCGATAGGGATCGCCGGGGGCATCTATCTGGCCGAGTTCGCGCATCTCCGCCAGGGATCCTGGATCCGTTTGGGCTACGAGACTCTGGCTGGCGTCCCCTCGATCGTGGTTGGGTTTGTCGGCTACATCGCACTCGACATCGCGCTGCATTGGGGCTTCTCGCTGTTGGCCGGAATCCTCGCCCTTTCCGCGATTGTGCTGCCCTACGTCGTCAAGTCAACCGAGTTGGCTTTGATCCAGGTACCGTCGACGCTGCGCGACGGTGCTGCCGCCCTCGGACTTTCCCGGCTGACAGCCCTCCGGCGCGCCATTCTGCCTCCCGCGGTGCCGGCGATCGCCTCCGGCCTGGTGGTCGCGCTGGCGATATCGGTGGGGGAGACCGCGCCGCTGCTGTACACCGTGGGCTTTTCCCAGGAAAACCCGTCGCTTCAGCTCTTTCAGCATCCGATGGGATATTTGACCTACGTGGTCTTCAACGACGCCACGCTGCCCAGCGCCTACGACCATGCCCTTGCGGGGTCCGCCGGCGTGATCCTGATCGGCATTCTTCTGCTGCTGATCGGCGTCGGGCGCGTCGTGGGCCGTTGGTCGGCGCGCTACTCCGCTTCCATGTACTGAGTCCGGGACGCGCCGGCGCCCGCCGCGGCTCCGTGGACGTGATTGTCGAATGTCGCCACCTGGTGGGCGCAAAGACCGGGTGGGCAGGGATGGCAAGCCTCGACCTGGATGGTGGTGTGGCGGAGACCGAAGTCGGTACAGAGCCGGTTCGAAAGGTCCTGCACCAAGTGTTCCGAGTCCTCCAGCGACTGGGCGCTGAGAGCCAGGTGGCAGGAGAGCGCGGGGCTGTCCAGCGCCAGCTGCCAGACGTGGAGGTCGTGGATCCCAGTCACCCCCGGAGTGGCCACAATCCGAGCCTCGACCTCGGCTAGGGAGATGCCCTTGGGCGCCGACTCCATTAGAACGGGTAGGGCCTCGCGGAGCAGCCGCAGCGCCCCGGCCGCGATGACCAGTGAGATGAGCAGGGAGACGACCGCATCGGCGCGGTCCCAGCCGGTGGCCAGGATGAGCAGGGCTGCCACCATCACCCCGACCCCGGCGAGGACGTCTCCGCCCACGTGCAGGGTCGCGGCCCGGGCGTTGAAAGAGCGGTCGCGGCGGATAAGGGTCACCACGCCGACGTTGACCAGGATCCCGAAACCTGCCGCCACCAGCATGAGCAGAGGCAGGGGATGAACCGGGTGGGCCAGGCGCAGCGCCGCTGCCACCGAGAGCCCACCCACCACAACCAGCAGGGCCAGGGAGTTTCCGACCCCGACCAGGATGCCCACCCTTTGATACCCGTAGGTCTGGCGCCCGGAGGGTGGCTTGGCCGCCTGGGCCGCAGCTAGCCAGGCGAACCCCAGCGCTAGGACATCGACTGCCACGTGACCGCCGTCAGCCAGCAGGGCGACCGACCGTCCCAACAGCCCCGACACCACTTCCACCGCCAGGACCACCAGGGTGGCGGCGATGGCCCAGCCGAGGCGGGCCCGGGAGTCAGGAATCGCCGGGGCCGGTGCGCTCACGACGCTTCCACCCTACTCCGCAGCTGCGTCGGGTCGGTAGCCCCTCTTAGGGCGTGGTGGTGGGGGTTGGTGTCGGTGCTGATGAGGGGGTAGGGGTAGGGGACGGGGTCGGTGTTTCCGTGGGGGTGGGGCTCTCTGATGCCGATGGACTAGCCGACGGTGACGGCGAGGGCGATGGAGAGAGGTCCGGGCTCGGGTTGGCGGCGCTGGCGCGGGTCGGGGCCGGCCCCGATGACGAGTTGAATGGGGCGGGCGCGGTCGGGCTGGAGGCGGCAAATGCCACGATCAGCCCGGCAGTGGCCACCAGAGCCAGCGCGACCGGCAGTCTGGCGGTTGGAGTTCGGCTCTCGCGTGAATCGGCGAGATTCTGGCTGGATCGGAGGTAGATCTCCCGCAGCGGCGTGATCTTGATCCCCTCGGTGGCGAGGCTGGCCCAGGGGGCACTGAAATAGACAGTCGCCTGGAATACCAGCAGTGCGCCCAAAATGGCGGTGGTGAGGCTGGGAGCCCGCACCTCCATAGCGGCTGCCGCCAGCACGGCGGCTATCGCTATTGCGGTCTCCGCTCGGGCTGAACGGAGCGCCTGGCGCCAGCTGCTCAAACCACCGCGGCGCTTGGGCGTCCTAAGGAACCTGGCCTGGGCCGAGAGCACGCCGCGGATGTCCGCCAGCGCCACTGTCCAGCTCAGGGCGAACCACACCCTGAGGGCGCGGAGGGCGTCCCCCCAGGTCAGATCGCTACTGCGGCGCATGGCCCAGACAGCCCGCAGAAGTCCGAAGATCAAGAACAAAAGGGGGATTACCAGGACCGCGCCAGTGATCTCACGCACCGGCAGTCGATGGTGAGCGGCGGTCGCGGCTGCGGTCGCCACGAGCAGGACGGTGAAAGCAGCCAGGAGCAGGTCACCGAACCACTGGACTGCCCCAAGCAGGTAATGCCAACGCTGGGCAGCGGTGAGGCGGAGCTTGTGGGGGAGGAGGGGAATCAACTCTCGCCAGTGGAAGCGCAGGACCTGAAGACCACCCAGCGCCCAACGGAAGCGCTGGGTCTTGAGACCTGCAAAGGTGAGCGGCATCAGGCCCGCGCCCCAGGACTGGTGGTGGTAGACGCCGCGGTAGCCGCGGCCGAGGATCCTTAGGCTGGCTTCGGCGTCCTCGGTGATGCAGGCCTCGTTCCAACCGCCGATCTCGTCCAGGACTGAGCGCCGAATCAAGCCCATGGTGCCGCAGAAGATGATGGCGTCGCGGTGGGCGCGAGCTGGCATGGTGATGTCAAAGAAATAGCGGTAACTGTGGTAGAGCCCGCGCAGGTAAGCGTCGTCCTCCCAATCCCGATATTCCTGCGGTGTTTGCACGAATCCCACCGAGGGATCCTGAAAGTAGGGCACCGTCTCCAGCAGCCACCCGGGCTTTACCAGATAGTCAGCGTCGACGATTCCCACAATCTCGACCGCCTCGGGCAGGCGCCTGGTGGCCTCGTTCAGCGCACCCGCCTTGAACCCAGGCCAGGGATTGAGATGCACAAATTGGAAGTGCGGCCCCAGCTCTTGGCATAGGTCTTGGATTGGCTCCCAAACCGCTGGATCGGTGGTGTTGTTGTCCACCGCCTGGATCAGCAATTTGGGATAGTCGAGGCGATCCAGTGCCACCAGGGTGTCCCGCACCAGCTCAACCGGCTCGTTGTACATCGGCACCTGCAGAACGACCAGCGGCCAAGACCGGCTCGAGTCCTGCTGGGGAGGGTCGAGCGAGGTTTCCAGCGGCCTGCCCAAGACATCGAGGATCTCGAACAAATACGAGAGGGCTAGCGATAAAGCGGCAGTTTCGCCGATGAGCAGCAGGACGGATCCCCCCAGCAGCACGGGAAGGAGGTGAGGGGTAATCGCCTGCTGCACCGTCAGGAGCGCTGAGTAGGCG
>JBAUWA010000148.1:0-44148 GCA_049583555.1 Candidatus Dormiibacterota bacterium
GTATTTGGTCAGGGCAGCCAACCCGATCAGAAGCCCCAAAATGAGAGAGGTGACAAGTCGGCGGTTGGCTTGTTCGCTCGTACCACGTACCCACGCAACCGCAACCAACAGGATTAGGGTACAGAGAGCGGTCACAAGGGCATCGTTGGTGATCGCGCCAAATACTTCGGCCTGCTTCGGGAGTGCAGCCACAAAGACAGCGCTACCGGTCGCGAGGGGAACACTACGACTTGCCAACCACGCGACGCCAAAGGCACCCCAGACGGTCACCAGTCCGCAAAGCATGGAGAAGATTCGAAGCTCGTGAACCCAAATCGCTTGTTGTCGCTCGGCTGCGGTATATCGGTGCAGTAGCTCGAGGTGGACAGGATCCGAAGTGGGAGGGGCGGGCGGTAGCATTCTCGGGATAAACGGCGGTATTCTGAGAATGCTCTGCCAGACGGTCTCCGCGGCGTAGTAGAGAGGGGGTTGTCCCGATTCCCACCCATTGCTCTTGGAAATCGCAGGGAGCTGGCCTCGGAGCGCTAGGTGCTCGATGTACTGGACATGTTGGAACTCGTCATTGTTCTCCCACGCGGGAGTCAAGAGACTAAAGCAGCAGACCGCCGCGAGGTAGATGAGAGTGGCCGCACCGAGTCCTAGGAGAGCGGGGCGTCCGCCGGTTCTCACTCGCCGCGGCGGCCGAGCCTTGCCCTCGGACCCGCCATTCCGTGCAACTGATGGAGATGGCGAGGCGTTTGGGCCCTCGGGTTGGAGCAAGGCGACTTTTACTATACCCGCGGAGATCGGTGCCGGTGCACGGCGCACCACGCCAAGGGGTTGGAGCTAGCCGTGTACTATTGCACCCACCATTGACCGAGAGGTCGTCGTCGGTTAGCTGCAGCAGGAGATATTGGGTCTCAGTGAGTGCGAAAGGGCCGTACGGCGCGAGCTGGCCAGTCCGCGCGGACCGTGCGATCGGTCGCAAATACGCCCAGCACGATTCATGACAGTTCCAGAGTGACAGACGCGGGCCGCGACTCCGAGTCGCGCGATGCGCTCATCCCAGAAAGTCCAGGCATGGCGCCATCGCAGTTGGAAGGGGTGTACGAGCGCCGCTTCAACCGGTCGGACAGCGACCGTAAGGACGGTGTGTGGGCGGCGATCGCTGAGTACCTCCAGCGATACATACCTAAGGATGCTCGAGTTCTAGACATCGCGTGCGACCGGGGGTCGTTCATCCGTCATGTTGTAGCCGGGGAGCGATGGGCCTCCGACATACGTGACATGAAGCGATGGCTCCCAGATGATGTCCATTTTGTTCAGTCGTCGGGTCTGGCACTAGATAAGGCATTGCCCACGCACTATTTTGATGTCGTCTTTATGAGCAATTATCTGGAGCATTTGCTGTCGCGATCAGAGGTTGTTCGTCAGCTGGAAGTGGCGCACGCACTACTGCGGTCGGGCGGTCGTTTGCTTGTGCTTCAGCCCAACGTGCGACTAGTGGGTGGCTCCTATTGGGATTTTATCGACCATCACGTCGCACTCACTGAGCGCAGCCTCAAGGAAGCAGCGACGTTGGCCGGATTTCGCACCGAACAAGTCGTTGTACGCTTCCTCCCATACTCAACGCTCGGCCGCCTTCCACAGCACCGGTTGCTTGTGACACTCTACCTTCGCGTGCCAGTTGTGTGGTGGCTCCTTGGAAAGCAGACCTTGTACGTAGGCACGACGTGAGGGTTGGACTGCTAGCGACCCGTGAACTGGGGAGGGCGCTTCCCGCGGAACGCCGCTAAGCCCTCCGCGAAGTCGGCCGTGGCCGCTGCTTGTTGCTGGAGCCGGGCTTCAAGCTCCAGTTGCTGTGACAGGCTGTTAGTGAAACTCTCGTTGAAGGCAAACTTGGCCAGCTCATGAGCACGGGTGGCGCCAGCCGCGATTTCATTGGCAAGACGCATGTAGTCGTCACGGAACTCTCCAACTGAGAACACTCGGTTCACTAGTCCCCACTCAAGAGCCTCAGCGGCACTGAGGCGACGTCCAATCACCGTCAGCTCGTAGGCACGGGCGTATCCGATGGCCCGCGGCAAGAACCACGATGCGCCCGAATCTGGGACTAAGCCGATCCGGGAGAAGCCGCAAGCAAAGTAGGCTTCGCTTGAAGCGACCCGGAGGTCGGCGGTCAATGCTAGCGAAAGTCCTGCACCTGCGGCAACTCCGTTGACCGCGGCGACAACTGGAATCGGTAGTGTGCGGATGCGTTCGACTATGGGTATGTACACGGCTCTCACTATCGTGGCGATATCACTTGGAAGCGCCCCGCTTGTCGCGCCCTCGCCTAGCTCCTGCCCAGAGCAGAAGCCCCGCCCAGTCCCGGTGATGACAAGGCAGCGGCACGCGGAATCTACTCTGATACCCTCTAGGAGTCGTTGTAGTTCGGCGGCCATCTCCGAATTGATCGAATTCAAAGTGGCCGGGCGATTTAGCACCAATTCAGCAACGGCGCCGTTCTGGCGTACGTACACGGGTTCGGGTCCGGCTTCACTCACTTTGGCAACTCCTGGCTGGCCTCGGTTCCATTGTGGGCCCTGCGGACCGCTGGGCGTGGCCGACCCTCAGGCGGCCCACTACAATGGGCTAGTAGGGGCGACTTAGCCAAGTGGTAAGGCAGCGGTCTGCAAAACCGCGATCCCGGGTTCGATTCCCGGAGTCGCCTCCACGTACCGCACCTTGCCTTGTGCGGGTTATTGGATGCCCGTAAAAGCCTCGGCCGCCAGTACCGGTCGCACCCCCAAGCCAGATCAATCGCTCAGTACGTAATCTACGCTGTAGCACTATCGCGTATAGCAACCCAGTAGGGCACGCCACTCTCAGCCAGGCCTAGGGCCGGAGAAATCGGCTGCCGAGGAGGTACCGTGCGGTTCATCTCTGGGTGCTCTCCCCCGATGCGACGGAACGTTGGCGTTTTGGGATGAGTACAACTGCGGTGTTAGTGAACCCGGCGCGCGTTAGCAACCTACGTTCTCTACGCAGGACAGTACTCGAGACTCTGGCACATGAAGGGTGGCCTGAGCCGGCATGGCTGCAAACCACCACCCAGGCTACCGGAGAAAGCCAGGCTCGCCATGCGATCTCAGACGGTGCGACGGTGCTGTTCGTTTGTGGGGGTGATGGCACCGTGATGGCGGCTGCGGCGGCGTTGTCGGGGTCGGAGACTGCGTTGGCGGTGATTCCCTCCGGAACGGGAAACGTGCTCGCCCTGAACCTAGGGTTGCCCACCGATGTTTCCAGCGCTGTTCGGCTGGCGGTCAGCGGGGGTCGTCGCCGGATCGACCTGGGCGAGGTCGACGGCAGGGTCTTCACGGTCGCCGCAGGAGTTGGTCTAGACGCCCTGGTATTGGCTGACACACCACACCTAGTCAAGCACCGGGTAGGTTGGCCCGCCTACGTCGCGGCGGGCCTCCGGCATCTCGGTGAGCCGCAGTTTGCGGCGCAGTTGAGCCTGGACGGGGGGGAACCGTTCGTCCGTCAGGTGCGCTCGATCCTCGTAGCCAACGTGGGGAGGCTCCCGGGAGGAATCACCCTGCTTCCGTCGGCGGTTCCCGACGACGGTCTTCTCGATGTGGCCGTGATTGCCCCGGGCCGACTTCGCGACTGGGCGAGACTGTGGAGAAGTCTTGTGGGTCGTCATCCCAAAGGTGGTCGGATAGAGACATTCAGGGCAAGTCGAATTGAGATCAATACCGACAGTAGCCAGCCGCGTGAAATCGACGGTGATCCTCTCCCGCCGGGCCTGGCTCTCGTAGTCGGGGTGAGGCCCGCGGCGCTGATGGTCTGCGTGCCTCAACATGTGGCCGGTCCAGGGCGAAAGCGATAGGCGCGCGCCAGCCGCTGATGAGCCAGGCACTGGCCCAGATGCGGATCAGAGCTTGCGCAATCGTTTGGCGTGCGGCACCTCGTTGAGTCCGCGTTCGAGACCCGCCCAGCCATCCGATAACATCGCAGCGGTCATGGCCAAACTAGATGTGGCAGTTGTCGGCGGCTGTGGGCACGTCGGTCTACCCTTGGCGCTGGCCTTCGCCCAGCGCGGCCTCCGGACAGCCATCTACGACCTCAACCAGGTCGCCGTAGACAAAGTCTCGGAGGGGCGTATGCCCTTCGAGGAGCCCGGCGCAGCGGAGGTGCTTACCGCTGTTCTGGAGAATAGGGCGCTTCGGGCCACCTCAGACCCGACCGTTTTGAAGGATTCCGACGCCGTGGTAGTGGTTATCGGTACGCCTATCGACAAGCATCTAAATCCTGAGGCTCTAAACGTCCCGGTCGAGATCGCCAAGCTCAGTGAACACCTGACGGACGGGCAGCTTCTGGTTCTCCGGAGCACCCTATACCCTGGGGTGACCGCGATGGTCGAGCGGCAGTTCGCCGACGCAGGACGTAAAATCGACGTGGCCTTCTGTCCCGAGAGGATTGCGGAGGGCATGGCCATGGTCGAGCTCTTCTCACTGCCCCAACTGGTCTCGGGCCGGACGCCAACCGCAAGGGCGCGCGCCCGGGCACTCTTTCAGCATCTGACCAACGAAATCGTCGAGCTGACCCCCGAAGAGGCTGAGCTGGCGAAACTATTCACCAATACTTGGCGCTACATCAAATTCGCGACCGCCAACCAGCTCTTCATGATCGCCAACGACTTTGGGCTCGACTATTCGAAGATCCGCGATGCTCTGAGTCACGAGTACCCTAGAGCCCAGGACCTGCCAACCGCGGGCCTGGCCGCAGGTCCGTGCCTCCTGAAAGACACCATGCAGTTGGCCGCTTTCAACAACAACCAGTTCACTCTCGGTCACTCGGCGATGCTGATCAACGAAGGCTTGCCCCTGTACACGGTCGCCAAGCTCGAGGATCGCTTCAACCTCTCCGAGATGACGGTAGGCATCCTGGGCATGGCCTTCAAGGCGGAATCGGACGATACCCGCTCCAGTCTCAGCTACCGACTCAAGCGCATCCTTGCCTTCAAGGCCAAGCGAGTGCTCTGCACAGACCCCTACGTCACTGTTGATCCCGACCTGACGCCCCTGCAACAGGTTCTCGACCTGTCCGATCTGCTGGTGATCGGTGCCCCGCACAACACCTATCGGGAGATCGAGACCGATCTGCCGATCGTAGACCTGACCAACCTCAGAGGCAGAGGCAGCCTGGTTTGAGCGACCCTCGGGTCTCGATCGTAATCCCCGCCTACAACGAGGGTGAGGAGATCGTCAAGTGCCTAGACCGGATCGTCGCGGCGGTTTCCTTCCCGTGTGAGATTCTGGTGGTGTACGACCGGTCAGATGACACTACCGCCCCTCCGACGCTTCGGTACGCGGCGAGCGAACCCCGGGTGCGGCCCGTACTCAACGACCTCCGACCGGGGCCAGCGGCCGCCATCTTGACTGGGATCCGTCATGCCAGGGCGCCGGTTGTGGTGGTGACGATGGCCGATGGTAGCGATCAGCCGGCTCAGATCGAGCAACTCACTCAACTCGTCGAGCAGGGCGCGGTGGTGGCGGCCGCCTCGCGTTACATGCGAGGGGGGCGCCAGGTTGGTGGTCCAAAGATCAAGAGCTTCATCTCGAGGTCAGCTGGGCTTTCACTGCACCTGCTCGCGGGCGTTGGGACTCACGACCCGACCAACTCTTTCAAGGCCTACTCTCGAGCGTTCGTCGAAGCCGCAGGGGTCGAGTCGGACGCCGGCTTCGAGATGGGGATCGAGATGGTTGCCAAGGCAAAGCGCCGAGGAGCCCGGGTATCCGAGATCCCGACAGTCTGGCTGGACCGCACCACGGGCCAGTCCAACTTCAAAGTCCGCCAATGGATTCCCCGATACCTTCATTGGTATCTGTACGCACTGTTGCCGTTTTACGGGCGCAGGCGCCCCCGAAGGAGCTAATCCCATATGTCCAAGGTCTTGGTCACCGGCTCCGCCGGCTTCATCGGCGGCTACGTCGTGGAGGCGCTGCTGGACGCCGGCCATGAGGTGGTCGGACTCGACAACCACTCCAAATACGGCAAGGTTGTCCGTTCGTACGATGACAACCCCGGCTACCGTCTAATCGACGGCGACGCTCGCGACGTGGGTCTGGTAACCGAACTATTGGAAGGGTGCCAGCACTTTATAGCCGGCGCAGCGATGATCGGCGGAATCTCCTACTTTCACACCTACGCATACGACCTGCTCGCGACCAACGAGCGCATCATCGCCGCCTCGTGCGATGCTGCCATCGCCGCCAGTCGAGCTGGCGATCTGAAGAAGGTCACCTACTTGAGCTCCTCGATGGTGTATGAGGGAGCCACCGCCTGGCCGTCATATGAGGGCCAGGAGCTTGAGATGCCCCCGCCTCACTCTTCGTACGGATTCCAGAAGTTGGCGGTCGAGTTCTTCGCCCGGGCCGCTCGCGATCAGTACGGGTTGCCATACACGATCGTGCGCCCCTTCAACTGCGTAGGCATCGGCGAACAGAGGGCACTCGGAGACGTGGAAATCGAGAGCGGAAATGTCAAGCTGGCCATGAGTCACGTGGTGCCAGACCTAGTTCAGAAGGTCTTGAAAGGGCAAGACCCGCTTCACATCCTCGGGGACGGAAGCCAAATACGTCACTACACCTACGGAGCTGACCTCGCGCAGGGCGTGCTGCTGGCGATGGAGCATCCACAGGCGCTCAACGAGGACTTCAATTTATCGACCGCGCAGTCCACGACGGTGCTGCAGCTGGCTCAGCTGATTTGGCGGAAAATCCGGGGCGCGGATGCTCCTCTTCGCTACGTCTCCGATCCACCCTTCGAGTACGACGTGCAGCGGCGCGTGCCGGCAACAGAAAAGGCCAAACGGATCCTCGGCTTCGAGGCCACCACATCGCTTGACGCCATGCTCGATCAGGTGATCCCGTGGATCCAAGAGGCGATCAAGTCGGGGCGCATTTAGGGCCTGGTTTCGCTCACGCCGCAGTCTGCGGGGGATGTCCCTCTCGACTCCGCTTCAATTCGAAGAAGTAGCCCTTGCGCATAATCCCCAGGACTTCCTGGAGCAGCTCTCGGGACGCGTCGTCAGACGGAACCTCGGTTAGAATTGGTCCGAAAATTCCCGGCCCATGTCCTTCATCGAGGATGAGGGTGGGGACTCCAAAAGCCTGGCACGCGCTCACCGCCGCCTGGTGATCAGCGAGGACATCCTGCCAGAGTGAGGAGTCGCTGGCACCCGCGTGGCGAGCCGCTTCATCGAGTCCGGCGGCCGACCACGCCCGTTCCAGGACAGCCGCCTCCGTCAGATCTTCGTGGCGGATGTGTGCTGCCTCGCCCATTGCGGTGTAGAGCCTTTGAACCGCCGCGTTGCCACCGGTGCGGCGGCCAAGAGCGAGAAGCTCCAGGGCGGTGCCGCTCCTCCCGACCGGCAGGTCACCCGGTTCCTGCCCTTCAGGCAAGTTGGCGACCCCCAACGAGAATAGCCGCCACTCAATCTCGAGCTCTCCGAGCTGCTCAAGACGAGTTGCCCAGCGCGAAGTAACCCAAGCCCATGGACACACCGGATCAACGTGCAAGTGGACCTGCTCGATGTTGGTCACTCCTTTTGACTGAGACTGCAGTGGCCGGAGACTCGCGCCTGTCGATGTGGGACAGGTTCTGGTGCGACGCCCACTGCCTAATTGTAGAGACGCAGCGTGACCAACGGGGGATTGCCCGTCGGGTACCGCGTGTGATCACAGGTCTGCGCAGTCGGCTCTGACGCACCCGGGTCGTGCTACAGTTCCGAAAGACGGGCCAACGCGCCGTCAAGCCATATAGTGGCACCGTGCCGCGTGGCCACGTACGGAAGTGATCGGGAGATCGGGTTGCATCGGGACGTCGGGTCGCGTCGAGGGCACTTGACCGACTGGCTTCCACAACCGCTGGTGCCATCACCCTACCAGGTTGTGGTGTGATCGGCGGACTTCGTGTCGCCGTGGTACTGCCTGCTTACAACGCCGAGCGGACACTCGCTCGTACAGTGGCGGAGCTGGACCGTGAGGTAGCAGACGACATCCTTCTGGTTGATGACGCCAGCACCGATGCTACTGCGAGACTCGGTCGGGAGCTGGGTCTCCACGTGGTGCTGCACCCCAAAAACGTTGGATACGGGGGCAACCAGAAAACGTGCTATAGAACTGCCCTAGCGCGGGGTGCGGACATCGTTGTCATGGTGCATCCAGACTACCAGTATTCGCCACGCCTAATGCCGTCCCTAGCGGCGATGGTGGCTTCCGGAGAATATGACGTCGCATTGGGCTCGCGTATTCTCGGCAACGGAGCAGTCGCAGGGGGTATGCCGAGGTACAAATACGTTGCGAACCGGCTCCTCACCGCGTATGAAAACGTAATGTTCGGTACCAAGGTATCAGAGTTTCATACCGGCTACCGCGCCTATTCCCGTCAAGTCCTTACCGCTATCCGGCTAGAGGATTTGTCTGACAGCTTTGTTTTTGACAACCAGATTTTGGCCCAGGTCCTCGCGACCGGTTTTCGCATTGGCGAGATCTCCTGCCCAACCCGGTATGCGGCGGACTCTTCGTCAATCGGAATCTCTGCAAGCCTGCGCTACGGTGTGGGAGTTCTGGCTACCGCGGTTGACTACCGACTCCACGTCCTCGGTTGGCGGCGAAGCCCGTACCTCGAGCGTAGCGTTACGGAGGTTGAGCTATCCCGCACCAGACTGGACGAAGCCAGTCCGCAGCGAGATGAGCATTGAGCGCTGAGTCGTCACCGGCTCGCGTACGTACGGAACCCGCTGCGTCACTGAGCAAGTGTTGCTGGTGCGGTGCGCTCTTGAGATCAAACAGCAGTACCCTTTCCCCTTACGGTGTTGTCCGCTGTGCTGACTGTTCGGTCGGTACCACCGTCCCTTCCCCGACTGATGAGCAGCTCGATGCCGCCTACGCTGCGTGGTACCGTCCTGCGGCCGGCCGCTTTTCTGGCGGGGGCGACCGTCTGCTGCGATCGCTGCGGGGCCGGACGGCGAGGTGGATTGACGGCACGAGTCCGGCCGGGCCGGTACTCGATGTCGGCTGTGGAGACGGCGCCATGCTCGATGCCCTGCAGCGCAGAGGTCGGGAAGCGATCGGGCTGGAGCGACAGTCGAATCGACCGGATGTGCGTTCCACCAGCTTGGCGGAGTGTGAGAGCGGCTGGGCTGCGATCATCATGTGGCACTCACTAGAGCACCTACCAGCACCCCGCCAAGTACTGCGCGAGGCAGCCCAGCGTCTGGCCCCAGGCGGACAACTGGTGGTCGCGGTTCCCAACATTGGAAGCCTCCAGGCCCAGATCTTTGGCGACCGATGGCTGCATCTTGACTTGCCCCGTCACTTGTCTCACCTCAACGTCGGGGCGCTATCGCAGGCAATGAAAGACGAGGGACTGGTGCCTACCCAAGTCAGCTACCTGCGCGGAGGGCAAGTAGTGTTTGGTTGGTTGGATGGTTTAGTGGGATGCCTGCCGGGCCATCCGGACCTGTATCAGGCAATTCGGCGTCCCACGGCTCGCGAGAGCTCCGATTCCCGGGCACGGTTGGCCACCCTGACGGTGGCCGCGGTGCTTAGCCCAGTGGCGGTCCTGGCCACCGGCGTAGAGATCGCACTACGGCGTGGGGGCACGATGTGCCTGGTCGCGCGTAGGCCGGAGTGAATTTTTTCTGCCATTGGCGCGATCTGCCGGACAGTCGACAAAGTCCCCAACATCCCCCTCCCTTTTGAGGGCAATCGGAACGAGGGATGACTGCCGCTGGGCTGATGTCCTAACGGCTGGGGCTCGCTACTGGCGCTAGGGCCCCGGCCCTACTTCTTGGTCTCCCAGAAGATCTTGGCTACCTCATCAACCTTGGCGCGGAGCTCTGCGGCCTTCTCGGCGTCAACATTCTGCTTGGTTGCTGATGCCGCTTTGAGGGTCTTCCAGACGAGGTCGTGAAGCTGAGGGAATTTCTCAAGATGCTCAGGCTTGAAGTAATCGCTCCAGAGCACCTGGATCTCGTGCTTGACCCGCTCCGCGTGCTGCTCTTTGACAGTCACCATCCGGACGAACGAGTTGCGGCCAGCCTCATCATCGGAGAGGGCCTTGATCTTAGTGACCATGGTTTCGACCGTTTGTGCTGCCAGTTGGGCCTCGTGAGGGTCGTAGATCCCGCAAGGGATGTCGCAGTGGGCGTGCACCACCCGGCGAGGGGCAAGGCGCGCGGTCAGATTCTCAATCATGCTGAACTCCCTCAATCGCAACTTCGACCGGCCCTAGATAAGGCCTCAGCCAAACGTACCATCAGCTCGTGGTCAGGGGCAATCTCGTTCTACTTGCCAGCCGGCTCCGCTCCCTGGTGCCACACATGGCGGCGGTGTCAGGGGACAGCATGGAGCCAACGCTGAAGTCGGGAGACTGGGTTCTACTCGGGAGAACTCGACAGAGAGGACCCCAGCTGGGTCAGGTGGTGGTGGTCGACCACCCGCACCGTCCCGGATTCGAGCTGGTGAAGCGGGTCAGCGCTCTGAGCCGGGAGCGCCGCCTGATTTGGGTCGTCGGGGACAACCACGGTGCCAGCACCGACAGCGACGACTTCGGCCCGTTGCCTCTGCAGGCGGTCCGGGGAGTTGTCCTAGCCAGAGTTCGGCCACTTCCTTGGCAGTGGATGAGACCGGACCCGGCCCGTCTCGGCTAAAGCGGTCGAGTTGCTGGTCCGACGTCCTGGGCTGGGAACTGGCACCATATGCGCGAGATGAGCGAATCAGAGCTACCGCCGCCACCGCCCAAGCCGCCGGAGCCGAATCGAGAGGCCTTCGTCAGCAGCCTTCCTCCTCAAAAGAAGGATAAAAAGCGCAAGAAGAAGGTCTCGCGCGAACCACCACGAGGACGGGGCCGCCGCTGAGCCCGATCCCCGGCGGGGCTGACCGGCATCTAGCGTTGGCGACCGCCCGGTACGCGGTCCAGGCAGGCGGGGCCGTGATCAAGGCGGCGGGGGTCGGCTTCCACGCCACCGAGACCAAAGGTCCCGGTGATTACGTCACCGCCGTGGACCGCGAGAGCGAGAACGTAATCGTCCGCATCCTGGCCTCCGTTTTTCCTGATATGCCGATCCTGGCCGAGGAGAAGGGCGGCGGCGTCCCCGAACGAGGCTGGGTGGTGGATCCCCTCGACGGCACCACCAACTTCAGCCGCGCCTTTCCGCTCGTTGGGGTTTCCGTAGCGCTCCTCGAGGAAGGCCAGCCGGTGGTCGGGGCTGTTCACGCGCCCTTTCTGGGATTTACCTTCACTGCCGCCGCCGGTGAAGGCGCCCACGATCACGCCGGTCGACGACTCCAATTAGCGGACCCTGATCCCACCCGCGCGGTGGTATCCACTGGCTTCCCCTTCAAGACTCGGGAACAAGTACCCCGGTTGGTACAGACGCTGGAGCGGGTGCTCGCCCAAGTGGAGGACATCCGCCGTCCCGGAGCCGCGAGCTTGGACCTGGCCCTTACCGCCGCCGGTGTCTTCGACGTCTTCTTCGAGCTCGGCCTCAAGGTCTGGGATATCGCCGCCGGTGCCCTGCTTGTAACGGAAGCCGGAGGGCTGGTGTCCGACTGGGAGGGGATCGCAGGACTCCCTATTACTGGGAACATCGTTGCCGGCTCGCCCCGAGTACACGCTGCCCTGGTGGCGGCGACTCGAAGCGGCGTCAGGGACTGACGCTCACCGTACCGCCGGTACCCGAACCGACACGCTTGGATCCCTCCTCAGGCAGTAGCTTGACAACGTAGTTCCCAGGGTGGAGTGGGATCACTGTGATCACGACCGGGACCACGGAGCCTGGCTCGAGTATCCCGCCGCAGGACCTCCCGTCGCGCCAGGCACCACCGGGACTGCCGAGGAAGGTCACCCGCACCACCTTGAACTCCGGCACCAGGTTCCCGCCTACGCAGGCTGGATCCATGGCACCGCCGGCGGTGTCGTCCAGAGCGAAGACGAAGCTCGCCCGGGCCCCGACCCGCAGTCCTCCCGTGGCCAGTTTGCCATTGAGTTGGGCCTGGGGGACGCCCTGGCCCGAGCTGACTTCCTTCATGCTGGTGATGACATCGGAGAAGACCGCCACCACGATGAACAACACCACCGCGACGGTGATCCATTGCCCCGTCGATAATCGGGGAATCTGAAATTTGGGTTCGCCCACGCTCAAGCGAGACTAGCGGGTCGCGGTGAGTAGTCCGGGCGATGCGGGGGACAGGGATTGACCTTCATTGAGCAGGTGCTAGCTGGCGAGATCCTGGATTCGAGAGGCAATCCGACGTTGGAGGTCGAGGTCTCCCTGGCCAGTGGTGAGGTCGGTCGGGCGGCGGTGCCTTCCGGGGCCTCGACCGGCGCTCACGAGGCGGTCGAGCTCAGGGATGGAGACGACCATCGATTCGGCGGCCGCGGTGTGACCAGGGCGGTGGCCAACGTGAACGAGGTCATCGCACCCCTGCTCTTCGGCATCGACGCGCTCGATCAGCGCGACGTCGATCAGCGCCTGATCGAGGCGGACGGCACGGCGGACAAATCCCACCTCGGGGCCAACGCCATACTCGGGGTCAGCTTCGCGGTGGCGAAGGCAGCGGCTGCGGCCCAAGAGCAGCCGCTCTACCGCTACGTGGGCGGTGTGGACAGATGTGTCCTGCCCTTACCCCAGTTCAACATCCTCAACGGAGGTGCGCACGCCCGAACCTCGGTGGACTTCCAGGAGTTCATGGTGACGCCGATCGGCGTGGAAACCTTTGCCGAGGCGGTGCGAGCAGGTGCTGAGGTTTTTCATAGCCTTCGCCAGGTTCTGGCCGAGAAGAGCTACGACACCGGCCAGGGTGACGAAGGTGGCTTCGCCCCGAGTCTGAAGAGCAATGTCGAGGCGCTGGAGCTGATCCTTTCTGCCATCGACCGTGCCGGTTATCGGGCCGGTGACCAGGTCGCCTTGGCACTCGACCCTGCCGCCAGCCAGCTGTACCGGGACGGGCAGTACCACCTCACAGGGGAGGGCCGGAGCCTAGGCCCGAGTCAACTAATCGATCTCTGGCAGGACTGGGTTCGGCAGTACCCGATCGTATCGCTCGAGGACGGACTGGCTGAGGACGACTGGGCGGGATGGCGCGAGCTCACCGAGCGTCTCGGCCGTGAGGTTCAGTTGGTCGGCGACGACATCTTCGTCACCAACCCCATGCGCCTGGGTAAGGGCATCGAAGAAGGCGTGGCGACGGCAATCCTGGTCAAGCCCAATCAGATCGGAACCCTGACCGAGTTTCTCGACGTGGTGCAGCAAGCCCAGCGCCAGGACATGGCAGTCGTGGTAAGTCATCGCTCTGGTGAGACCGAGGACACGACCATCGCCGACCTAGCGGTCGCAGTCGGGGCAGGCCAGATCAAGAGCGGCGCACCGTCGCGGGGGGAGCGGACCGCTAAGTACAACCGACTCCTGCGTATCGAGCGTGAGCTAGGCAGCTCGGCTCGCTTCGCCGCGGCGGACTGTATGCGCCCTCGTCCCCGGTTCGATCGTCCCTCTTAGCGGGAAGATGTCGACTGACAGGGGTCTCCATTTGCTTGCTTGCGCCATCGTTTCCGCGATTTGTACGACCCGGGACCGCCCCCAACCCGATGGGACCCACTGGTGCCGCCTACGATCTCTCGCGGCAGCGGGCTCGCTGGGAAGGTATCTTGGCCGGACACTCATCGGGGCTCGCGCTTTGGGGGCTCGACCAGCTGGTGCAGGAGGGCTTACGCAACGGTGCTGTGTATGGGATCTTCCCCGACGATGGCCGCGCTATCTGAGCGCGGCTCTTTACGGTTGGGAATGAGAGTGGCCACGGCTCACCAGTTGCTCTTTACCGAGTCGGTCTTCGAACGCATGGCGGAACTGGCCGCGACCGCTTATCCCTTCGAAGGCTGCGGTGTGCTGGTTGGGGGCTCGGACGCCCAGCAGGTGACGGTCGTCGAGGTGGTGGAGGGCCGCAACCTAGTGCAGGACCGTCGCCGCGACCGTTATGAACTCGACCCCCGAGACATCATCAATGCAGATCGCGACGCCCGGGAGTTGGGTCTTGAGGTGATCGGCTTCTACCACACGCACCCCGACCATCCGGCCCGTCCCAGCCGGTTGGACACCGAGCGTGCCTGGCCTGGCTACCTCTACGTGGTGATCTCGGTGAACGGGGCCAAGTTGGGGGAGGCAACGGCCTGGCGCCTGGCGGAGGGGGAGGGCCCGAGCTATTTCGAAGAGGTCCCGCTCGAAGGCGGTCACAGGGGGCCCGGCTATAATCCGCCCGGTCTTGTGGCGGAGGTCTCGTGAAGTCCGCAATCGGAATCGTGGAGATGGTGCTGGCGCTTCTCCTGATCGTCACGATCCTTCTTCAGACCCCCAAGTCGAGCGGCCTTGGCGGCACGATCGGGGGCGGCACCGACATGGGTGGCGGTTATCGCACGCGTCGCGGTCTGGAAAAGGTGCTTTTCCGCACTTCCATCTGGCTCACGGTCGCGTTCGCGCTGGTGGCGGTGATCCAGATCCGACTGGGCGCCAGCTAGAGGGCCGGGGACCCAGCGGGGGCTTCCTCAGCCCCTCCCACCATCCCCTAAGGCTGGCCGCAGCCGTTGGCAGCCTTGTGGTCCTCGCCGGTGGTATCGCCGCGGCGGCGGTCTCGGTGGGAACCATGGCCAGTCATCAGGTTTATGTCGAGGCGGTGGTGGCCCCAGTCGGGCCGTCCGCGCTCAGCCCCCTGATCTCACCTGGCGACCCGGTGGCACAGGCAGTAGGGGCCCTGACCGGTCCGGGGCTGTTGACTGCCGGAGCGGGCGGGTCTCCCGAGCTCGGTCTGGCCACCAGCTGGCGAGCAGAGGACGGAGGCTCCCGCTACAGGTTCACCCTCTCTGCTGATCGGCGCTGGTCCAACGGGGAACCTGTCACGACCAAGGACGTCGCTTTCACCCTGGCGGTTCTCCAGTCCCCTGCCTTTCCCAATTCCGATCTGGCGGCTCCTTGGACCGGGGTCTCACTCTTCGCCGGCTCGCTGTGGACCGGGACCTTTGTGCTCCCGGGACCTAGCACCAACTTCCCCACCGCAGCGGAGGACGCGCTGCTACCAGCAGCCCACTACCGATCTCAGCCAGCGCTCTTCTTCCGAGGTGGGCAGCACACCGACGCCCTCTTCCCTCCCAGCGCCGGGCCGTTCCGGGTCGTGGGAAACGGCGCCCAGGCGGTGAACCTGGTGCGCAATCCCTACTACCGCCCGCGCCCAATCCTGGATGGCATCACCATCGTGCTCGAGCCGAGCTCGACCGCGGTGGAGGAGCTCCTCGACCAGGGATCAGTCGACGGCTGGCTGGCGTCCACGCCCACCGAGCTCGCCGACCTGCCGGCCGGGTTGGTGCAGTCTCGAATAACTACTTATGACTTCGTGGAGCTGCTCCTGAACGAGCAGGCGGCTCCGCTGAATAGCCTGGCGGTCAGACAGGCGGTCGCAGCGACGGTGAACCGCCACCTCCTGATCAAGGACGACCTTGCCGGATTAGGAGTGCCCCAATACGGGCCACTTCCCGATTCCATCGCTTGGGCTGGCAGCTCGATACCCGCTTCGGAAGGACTCGGTTCGGCAGCCAGCATTCTCAAGGCGGCGGGGTGGTCGAGGTCGCCGAGCTCTCACCTCTGGCAGAAGCAGGGCCAGCCTCTTCGCCTCACGCTCGATGTACCCGATCTCGAGCCTCTTCCAACGGCCGCCGCCGGGGTAGCGAGTCAGCTAGATAAGGATGGCTTCCTAGTCATGGTCAAGACCATGCCCGAGGCTGGGTTCGTCACTGGCACCCTCGCGAAGGAGCAGTTCCAAGTGGCATTAGTGGGTTTCGACAACGGGCCAGACCCCGACCTCACCTCGCTATGGCGCTCTGGGGTCGAGCCGGGACAGTCACTCAACTTCAGCCAGTCAGCCCCTGACCCCTACCTGAACCACGCCCTCGACTCACTGGCCACCGCGGCGACCCCAGCAGCTCGTCAGAGTGCCTACCGCGAAGTGGCGAGGCGGCTGGTCGCCGACCTGCCCGCCGTCTTTCTCTACACCCCTGTTGCCGTCTACGTGCACCTGAGCTCCGTCCACGTGCCCGGGATTCCCCCGACCGGCGATCCCTCTCAGCGCTTCCGCAATGTCGCTTATTGGAGCCTATGACCGGGGCCGGTGGCAGTGGTCGGCGCTCTGGTACGGAGAGGAGCCTCAGTTACGATTCCCAGGGGCCGGGATGGTGAAATTGGTAGACACGCAGCGTTCAGGGCGCTGTGCAGGTCACTGCGTGCGGGTTCGAGTCCCGCTCCCGGCACCCGTAACTCCGTAGGCGGAGCCTCACGACCTAACTTGTAGGTCACTACGCCGCCGCCGCTTCGGCCAGGATATGCTTGCGAGCGTCGGGGGTAGAGGCTGGTCTGGCCGGCCATCCAGAGGTGTGAGCACGGATCCCGAGCCTCCCTCAGAGGGAACGCAGAGTCAGCCCACGGCTGGCAGCGGCCGCGGTGTGCCCCTGCGGTGGGTGCCAGCAGCCAACCCGGTGCCGCCGCCAGAGTCTGATGCTGAAAAAGCGCCGCCAGCCGAAATTGCGTCGCCGTTGGCAGGCGACAACGGGAGAGGACGGCGACGGGGCGCCCTGGAGCGAACCGTGTCTGTAGTGGTCATCCTGGCACTCGCGGTGCTGATCGGATCCGGGGCAGCGATCTTCGGCGAGCACCTAACCCACGCCAAGCCCACGACCAGAATCACCCCCAGCCCGGGTCAGCCGACCCCGACGCCCAGCAACTCCTCGCAGCTCCTGGCGGCGGTGGCGGCCCAAGATCTGCCCGAGATTGTCACAGTGGTGGCAGTGGGGCCCACTTCGGAGGAGCTTGGCACTGGCTGGCCGCTGGACGACGACGGGGACTTCCTCACCAACGACCACGTCGTGCATGAGGGCCAGAGCTTTCATGTGCTAATGGCCTCTGGGCAGGAGTACCCGGCGATCGTGATCAATGACGATCCCCAGCTGGACCTGGCCGAGATTCACGTACCGGAGCTGCGGGAACAGCCTCTGCCCATCGACGCTGTGCTACCGGTGATCGGGGAACCCGTGGTGGTTCTGGCCGCCGAGGGCGCGACTGGACACGAACCGGTGACCGACTCCAAGATCAGCGGGCTCGACGAGAGCGCCACCGTCAGCGACGCCGAGCCGGGCGAGCTAACCAGCTACTCCGGCCTGATTAGGATTCCGGCCCGGATCTTTCCGGGAAACAGTGGCGGTCCGATGATCACTTCATCGGGGCAGGTTGTGGGCATCCTGACCCTGGCGGCTCAGAGCGGTTCAGGAGCCTTCGCCATCCCGATTTCGCAGGTTGACCAGGTCATCCAGTCCTGGCTCTCGAGCTGATCGCCCACATAGAATCCAGCTCTCAGTCGTAGCTCGTGTTGACGCTCTCTTCCTGCCTCTGGCAACATCGCCAGCGAACAACTGCCGATCGGCTCCTGGCGCCTTCGGGGCGACCGGGCGCTGGGAGACGGACAAATGACCCCTAGGGCGTCGGCGAAAGCACTCTCCGTGCTGGTGTTGGGCGGCGACGGCTACATCGGCTGGCCCATGGCGATGCACCTATCTCGCCTGGGCCACCGGGTGGTGGCAGTAGACAACCTGGCCCGGAGACGCTGGGATCGGGAGGGTGGTACCTACAGCCTGGTCCCGATCAAGACCATGCCCCAGCGGGTCCGGCGCTGGGAGCAGCTGACCGGCAAGGTGATCGTCTGGCGGCGCGCCGACCTCACCGACTACGCGGCGGTCGACCGCCTCTTCGAAGAATTCCAGCCCGATGCGGTGGTCCATTTCGCAGAGCAGCGCAGCGCCCCCTTCTCGATGGTGGACCGGGAGCACGCCGTCTTCACCCAGGTCAACAACGTCGCCGGCACCCTCAACCTGCTCTTCGCGATTCGCGATCGGGCCCCCGATTGCCATCTGATCAAGCTCGGCACCATGGGGGAGTACGGGACTCCCAACATCGACATCGAGGAAGGCTACCTCGACATCGAGCACAACGGCCGCACCGACCGGCTGCCCTTCCCCAAGCTCCCGGGCAGCTTCTACCACCTGTCCAAGGTTCACGACAGCGCCAACATCCTCTTCACCTGCCGGATCTGGGGAACCAGAGCCACCGACCTCAACCAGGGGGTGGTCTACGGCGTCGAGACCGAGGACACCGTGCTCCACCCCGACCTGGAGACCCGGTTCGATTTCGACTCCGTCTGGGGGACCGCGCTCAATCGCTTCTGCGTCCAGGCGGCGGTGGGCCAGCCCCTGACCGTCTATGGCAAGGGTGGCCAGACCAGAGGCTACCTCGACATCCGCGACACCATGGCCTGCATCACCCTGGCCCTCGAGAACCCGCCTGAGCGCAGTGAGTGCCGGGTCTTCAACCAGTTCACTGAGCAGTTCAGCATCAACGATCTGGCCGACCTGATCTCCAAAGCGAGAAACCAGGCAGGCTTACCCACTTCGGTATCTCACATCCAGAACCCCAGGGTGGAGGTGGAGAGTCACTACTACAACGCCAAGCACCAGCATCTACTCGACCTCGGTCTCCAGCCCCACTTGCTGGGAGAAACGCTCCTGGAATCCCTGATCGAGAAGGTCGGCCACTACGCCGACCGAGTTGACCCGGTCCTCCTGGCCAAGCCCAGCGTCAGCTGGAGGACGGGCGGCAACGACGTATGGAAGAAGTACTCCCACAAGGGGGAGCGGAGCGTCAGCACCACCAGGCTGGTCCGTCCCGGCTACTCCAAGGTCAAAGCGGCGCTCTGAGCCGGGCCCGGCTTGGCGCAGCCCGGGCCGGGAGCTTGGGCCGACGGGACCGCGGGTAGAATCAAATTCAGTTGGTTCGCTTGCCGGCTGAACTGAGGAACCCAGTGAACGAGCGCTACTACGAGATCGCCATCGTCGGCGCCGGGCCGGCGGGGCTTACCGCCGCGCTCTATGCCGGAAGGGCCCTCAAGCGCACTGTCCTGATCGAGGCGGGGATTCCGGGCGGGGAGCTGCTGAACACCGAGGATGTCGAGGACTACCCCGGTTTCGCCTCCATCAAAGGCCCGGAGCTGGCGGCCAAGATGACCGAGCATGCCCTGATGTTCGGAGCGGAGCTGGCCCAGGGGCGGGTGACCGCAATCTCCCTCGAACGTGATGGCAGCAAGCGGCTTGAGCTGGAGGACGGCGAGCCCTTCTTCGCGGACGCGGTGATCATCACCGCCGGAGGCCGTCCCCGGAAGCTGGGGGTGGTTGGAGAGGAGGAATACGCTGGCCGGGGAGTCTCGTACTGCGCGGTCTGCGATGGTGCCTTCTTCAAGGGGGAGCACCTAGCCGTGGTGGGAGGCGGTGACGCTGCCCTCGAAGAGGCGGCCTTCCTGACCAGGTACGCGAGCGAGGTGACGGTCGTTCATCGGCGGGACGAATTCCGTGCCCAGCCACTGCTGGTAGAGCGGGCCCATCGCAACGGCAAGATCGATTTCGCCCTGGAAACCCAGGTGGAGGAGATCGTCGGTGACGGTGCCCGAGTGCGCAAGTTGCGCCTGCACCGAACTGGCAGCGGCCACGATGAGGAGCTCGAGGTCGGCGGGGTCTTCATCTTCATCGGCTTTTTGCCCAACACCGGGCTAATCAGAGCCCACGCTGACCACGACGCCCAGGGTTACTACCTGACCGACTCCAACATGATGACCTCGGTCCCTGGCATCTACGCCGCCGGTGACGTCAGGGCTCAGCTCACGCGCCAGGTCACCACCGCAGTCGGGGATGCCACCACCGCGGCCTTGGCCGCTACCAAACAGGTGGAGGCGGATCGGGCCGCGCTCACCCCCCGGCTCTCTGTCGCTGGCGCCTGAGGAATAGGTGGCTCCTTCCAGCATCGTCACCAAGGGAGGCGACGCTGGCGAGACCAGCCTTCTCTACGGAGGAAGGGTCGCCAAGGATGACCTGCGAACTGAGGCTTACGGTGCTCTCGATGAGGCGATCTCAGCTTTGGGGCTGGCTCGAGCGCTCTGCACCCAGCCGGCGGTGCAGGAGCGGATATTGGAGCTGCAGCGGGAGTGTTTCACCGTCGGAGCTGAGCTGGCGACGGGGCAAGGCCAGCGCCCCAAGCTCGAAGCCCACTTTCCGACACTGCAGCCCGACGCGGCGGACGCTCTGGAAGCAGAGGTCCACCGTTTGGAGGCGACGGTAGGCCTTCCCGATGGCTTCGTTATCCCTGGTGGCAGTCCGGGCGCGGCAGCAATTGACCTGGGCCGGACCCTGGTGCGTCGCGCCGAGCGCCGGGCAGTCACCCTTAAGCGTCAGGGCGACCTGGAGAACTTGGAGGTGCTCCGCTACCTGAACCGCCTATCCGACCTCCTCTTCATGTTGGCACGGCAGGAAGAGGCAGGCCGCACAGTCCCCAAGTAGCTCGACCCGAGCACACGCCGCAGCCGAGGTTGCTTGCCCTCTGAAGTTTGCAGCTGGTAGCGTCCTCGGAGCTTTGCGGATAGTCATCGGAACCCTGGCTCTGGTGGCGCCTGGTGGCACCGAGACCTTCTGCCTCACGATAACGCGCGAGTTACAGCGCCGCGGTCACCAGGTCGTCCTCTTCGCCGATTCAATCGGTCCTTACGCCGATTGGGCAGCTGAGTTGGGCGCCGACATCGTGCGTCAGGCGGATCAGCTTCCATCCGCCTGTGACGCGATACTCGCCAACGACGCTATAACTGCACGTCTGCTCGCCGTGCGTTATCCCGACACGCGGCTGGTTTACTGCATTCACGGCACCATCTTCGAAATTCAGCAGCCCCCGCTGGAGCCAGGGCTGATTGATGCGATCGTCGCCCCATCGGAGCGATTCGCCGCTTTCGCGCGCTCTTTCGCCCTCAGCGTTCCCGTAGTGCGCATCCGACAGCCACTTGACATCGAGTGGCTGGTGCCCACGGCGCCACCTAGGAGGCCACCACGTCGAGCTCTCTTACTGAGCAACGCCCTGACGGAGGGACCGCGCCGAGACGCCTTGTTCGAGACCTGGGCAAAGCGGGGGATAGAGGTGGTCCAAATCGGGCATGGCAGCAGTGTCTTCGACGTGCGTCCAGCCATCTCAGATGCTGACATCGTGGTGGGAAGGGGGCGCGCCGCGATGGAGGGGATGGCGTGTGGCAAGGCGGTATATGTATTCGACGCCGGCGGAGGCGATGGTTGGATCACCCCAGACACGTACCCCGCGATCGAAGCCGACAATTTCGCCGGCATGGCGACCGATGTCCCGATCGACCGGCGCCGTCTCGCCGCAGACCTCGATGACTACACTCCCGAGATGGGGTGGATCAACCGCGAGCTCGCGGTCACCTACCATAGCGTCCGCTCTCAGGTGCAGGATCTGATAGAGGTGTTGCGCGGCCCTGCATCCCGGCGCGTCGATTCAACGACTACTGCGGCCGCCTCGGCGGTGGTAGCCCGCTACGCATGGCAGACGCAGGCTCGGGCGATGGCTGCTGAACAGCAGGTGCGAGACCTTCAGCGAATTCAGAATGAGATTCTAAATGCACGCAGAGTGCGTGTCGCACTAGCACTCGGACACCTTTACGATCTCCTGCGCCGCCGATAGCGCGGGCGTTTGCAGGACGCATGTTGTGGGGGCAAGTCCCCACCTGTTTGATGATCTAGGGCGGTGGTGGAGCCAGATCCCCGTAGGCGACGTCAAAGCCGCTCTCGGTAAGCGATGTTGATGGCGTCGAAACCTGCACACCACCCTGAACCATGTACCAGTAGGACAGGCTGTTCTGACTCCCGGTGACGCTCAAACCGCTGAAAGTCACGTTAGTGCTGTAGTCACCGAGGGTAGCGATCGAACCATCAACATCCGGAGCCTCAACGATCCACTCGACCGATGTGCCCGGCCCGGTATAGGTCTGGTCTGTCGTAAATGACTGTGCGGTTGTGTCATTCGTGAGCACGATCTTCCAGGCGGTGCCGCTCACTTGGCCGATTGTCACGGTGATGGCGTCACCTGGCAGCACCGACATGGTCGTGATCGGCGTCTCAGCTGCGGGAAGAATCTCCCACCACGGCAGCAGGTACACCAGATCAGTGTCCGGATCGAACATCTCGGTAACTCCAGCCTGTATCAAATCGGAATCCGACGCGCCATCAATTCCTGTCCACTCCGATACATACGTGTCGGTGGAAGCCGCGTAGAGGCCAGGCACGTTGAATGTTCCACTGACATATGAATAGGGCCCACTCGCGATCGAATAACCCGACCAATTCGAAGACGCAAGCTGCGAGGCGGGAGCAAAATTTACGACGATCGAGAGCGATGCTGTCGCGGATTCGGCTGTCGGCAAAGTTGAGTCCCTTACCTGCAGGTTGACGGTGGAAGTACCCGCGGCGGTGGGAGTTCCCGATACCACTCCGCTGGAGGAGAGGCTGAGACCTGCGGGGAGTGAGCCAGAGGTGATCGACCACGTGTACGGCGGCGTGCCACCCTCGGCAGCGAGAGTGGTGGAATAACCGCTGCCCACGGTTGCATTCGGCACTGCAGCGGTGGTGATCGCAAGCGGGCCGGTGATGGTGATGGTCGCGGCTCCCTGGGCTTGAGGGACGGTGTAGGGACCGTCGCTGACCCAGATCAGCACCTGGTAGGTCCCCACCGCCAAGCCGGCGGTCGACCAGTTCCAGTTGGGTCCGATCCAGGCGGCCCTCAGGGTCCAGTCCTGGAGGGTGTCGGGACTTGTGAAGTACGAGTACAGCGACGAGCTGCCGCTGGGGCAACTGGGGGTGGCAGTCACCATCACCGTCGACCCAGGACTCAGGGAATTGGGACTGGCAGTGGCCACCACCCCCGTGCACGCCGCCGGGTTGGCGACGGTGATGTTCGCTGAGCCCTGGGCCTGAGGGACGGTGTAGGGGCCGTCGCTGACCCAAATCAGCACCTGGTAGGTGCCCAGGGCTAAGCCGGCGGTCGACCAGTTCCAGCTATCTCCGATCCAGGCAGCCCTCAGGGTCCAGTCTTGGAGGGTGCCGGGACTTGTGAAATACGAGTACAGCGGCGAGCTGTCGCTGGGGCAACTGGGGGTGGCGGTCACCATCACTGTCGACCCAGGACTTGCGGAACTGGGATTGGCAGCGGCCACTACCCCCGTGCACGCTGCCGGGTTGGCGATGGTGATGGTCGCGGCTCCCTGGGCCTGAGGGACGGTGTAGGGACCGTCGCTAACCCAGACCAGCACCTGGTAGTCGCCCAGGGCCAAGCCCGCGGTCGACCAGCCCCAGCTGGGTCCGATCCAGGCTGCCCGCAGCGTCCAGTGCTGAAGGGTCCCGGGACTAGTGAAGTAGGAGTACAGCGGTGAGCTGCCGCTGGGGCAACTGGAGGTGGCGGTCACCGCCACCGTCTGTCCTGGACTTGGGGAACTAGGGTTGACACTCGCCGTCGCTTCAGTGCAGGCAGCAGGCATGGCGATCGTGATGGTCGCGGCCTCCTGGGCCTGGGGGACGGTGTAGGGGCCGTCGCTGACCCAGACCAGCACCTGGTAGGTGCCCAGAGCCAAGCCGACGGTCGACCAGCTCCAGGTAGGTCCGATCCAGGCTGCCCGCAGCGTCCAGTCCTGAAGGGTCCCGGGACTGGTGAAGTAGCTGTACAGCGGCGAGGTGCCGCTGGGGCAACTGGAGGTGGCGGTCACCGCCACCGTCTGTCCTGGACTCGGGGAACTAGGGTTGTCAGATGCTGTCACCCCTGTGCATGGCTCCGACACCGACCCCGCAATGGAGATAGAGCGATCGCGCTGTACCGCAAGCGTAGGATGCGGCACACCCTCGGCGGAGCTGAGGGGTTGGGCTCGGCTGCCGTACTCCAGCAGCGCCGCAGGGTCGACCTGGCTCTCTGCTGGTACCGACTGGTGGTTGACGCCATTAGGCGACAGAATCACGGATGTCGAAGACGACCCCACGCTCGTCGCACCTGCGGCCGCCAGCACCGGCGTCGCCGACAGCGAGATGGCGGCGGCTAAGAGACTCCCAGCACCGACCAGCGCTATGAGAGTGCGACGCGGGCGCGTGCTCATCATCGGCTTTTGGTGAGTTCCTTAGGTATCGGGTGTTGAGTGAGTCTCGGGCTGTGCGCTGGGTGGGGCCTTGCTACTGATGTCGAAACGGTACTCCCCTCTGAGGGTGGGAAGCAGGTTCTCTATTGCGAGCCATACCAAGGGAGATCACCTTGTCATAAATGATCCTTTGAATCGTGTGACAGGGGCGCGGCGTAGGCTCAACCTTGGATCGAAGGCGGAAGGTAGTGCTGGTTGGTGACGGGCCTGCGCCGCCGCGGCGGGGAGTGCAATGCAGACAGGGAAGACACCGGGCGCAGCTGTTCGACGCCGTTTCGTGATTGAGGGACGTGTGCAGATGGTGGGGTTCCGTGCCTTTGCGACCATCCACGCTAGGAGTCTCGGATTGCGCGGTTGGGTACGAAACACCCAGTCGGGAGCAGTTGAGGTGCTGGCCGAGGGAACCCGCTCTTCAGTGAACGAACTGGCACGGCTGCTGCGTCGCGGCCCGGCTGCAGCCGAAGTGACCGCATTCTCCGTCTTCTCGGAGCCCACTGACGACGACCTGACGGACTTTCGTCCGGTGGCTTGAACCGCTTCAGTCGAATACTGGCCGCCGACCATGCGTCACCGGCGCCACAGCGCAGGCGCGACTGGCCGCGCCCGTCAGTTAGGAGCGACCTCGTGTGAGATCGATGAGGCGGCTCAAAACCCGGTCACCGTCGGCGCGAAGTGCGTTGTGGTCGTACTCATTGGTGAGCCAAGGGTACAACCCTTGGATAAGAGCCGCGGTCTCCTCGGAGAAGGCTCGCTCGACATAGGGATCCTCAGCAAAGATGGCAGCCGCACACGGAACCTGGTTGGACCGCAGTCGATCAGCGTCATAGAGCCTTGGCCAGGAATGCGCGGCAAGCAATTCTGCTGCTTCCCTGAGAGGGGCCAGTGCTCGGTAATCCTCGAACATCCAGGGATAAACATGCTCGCCGGTGAAGAGGTCGGGATCCTGCTCAAAATCGTTGGGCAACAGTCGGGCGGCTGACCAGCCGGTGGCTCCGCCATCGGCGTAGCAGGCCTCGTGGATAATCGCGTAGAGGGGATTGCGCGAAAACGGCAGGGCAGCGTCGACGTCGTGCAGGAAGGCGGGAGAGCCAGCCGGTAGCTCGAGCATATAGTGCAATTCCTCGGCACCGGTGCTCATGCCCAGCACTTGGCCCAGCTGACGAAAGCGACGGGTGGTCAGCCTGTCGCCGCTGGGTAGGCGCACATCCTCCGTCTCGAGCCACGCGCGGAGCTGGCTCACCCGGGCGTGGTCGCCGGGGTAGCGCTGGTAGAAGCGGCGATTCCGCTCCAGAATCCGCGCGTAGGTCGCCCGGTAGACGTCGTCCAGCGACCGGCCAACCGGAGGCAGTCCACCGGTTACAAACGCCTCGCGCAAGCCGTCTGGTGCTTGCGAGAGATAGTGGACTACGCAGAAACCACCGAAAGACTGGCCGAGAACGCTCCAAGATTTGACACCCAACGCGGACCTGATCAACTCCGCGTCGGCAACGATGGAGTCCGCTCGGAAATGGGTCAGGTAGGCCGCCTGCTGCTTGGCAGGCTGTGAGGAGAGGTCGCCAATCGGACTGGAGCACCCGGTGCCCCGTTGGTCGAGCAGAAGTACCCGGTAGTCCTTGAGGGCTCGGTCCAGCCAGCCGGGATTCGTCGGGTGCCGCGTAGGACGATTGGCCTCGTGACCCGGGCCGCCCTGGAAGAACACCAGGTAGGGCCGGTCGAGGCCATCAGGGTCGGCGACCTCTCGGGCGAAGACCGTGATCTGCTCACCGCTGGGTTTGGAGTGGTCAAGGGGTACCCGGAACTCACGCTCGACCATGATTAGGCCGGGAGCTTTGACCGTCAGCTCCGAGGCGATCGCTCGTTCCTCGGTCATCGATGGCCTCGCATCCGATCCCCGGTCCCCGGGGCTGGGCTGCGCGTGGATTGCCACCCTAATGCCATCCCCCGGCCTCGAGCTTCACGCGGAGAGTCCTCCGTCCACCACCAGGACCTCACCGGTGATGAATCCTGCGGACGGGCTGCAGAGGAAGGCGACTGCGGCCGCGATCTCGGCGGTGGTGCCCTGTCGGCGCAAGGGGGTTAGCTTGACCAACTCTCCGAGCTGCTCCTCGGTGATTGAGGAGGCGGTCAGCTCGGTATGCACGTAACCCGGAGCGACCGCATTGCAGGTGATGTTCCGGGAGCCGAGCTCCTTGGCAACGGACTTGGTAAGGCCGATCAGGCCCGCCTTGGCGGCGGCGTAATTGGCTTGGCCGGGGTTACCACCCAGGCCCACGATCGAGCTGATGTTGACGATCCGACCCCAGCGGGACCTGAGCATGTGGGGGACGCAGGCCTTGGTCACGTGGAAGGCGGCTGAAAGGTCGGTACGCAACACCTGATCCCAGTCGTCGACCGACATTCGCAGCAGCAGCCGGTCCCGGAGCATGCCGGCGTTGTTGACCAGCACATCGAAGGGCCCCGCCTCGGTCACCAGCTTCGCAACCTGCTCGGGATCTCCGACATCCGCGCCGAACGCGCTAGCGTTAGCCAGCGCTGTTGCGGTGTCCTCGGCCGCGCCCTGGTCGGAGCGATAGTTGATCACCACCCGTGCCCCCATCTCACAGAGTTCTCTAGCGATGGCGGCACCGATCCCTTTGCCGCCTCCGGTGACCAGCGCCGACCGACCAGAGAGGTCTAGGTCCACCTATTCGGCGCCCTCGACCAGCAGCTCGTCGGCGTTCCAGGTAGCGACCCCCGGCATGTGCTTGGCAGCCAGGCTGGCGAGGACCCGCCCAGGACCGAGCTCGACAACGGTCGCGACCTTGAAGGCCTGGATCGCGGTCATGGTGCGGGCCCAATGGACCGGTCGGAGCAGGTGGCCCGAGAGCTCGGCGCGCAGCGATCGCACGGTGCTGATCGCCTTGCCGCTGCCGTTGCCGATCAGCGGGATGCGGGGAGCCCGCAGAGGCAGAGCCTTCACCGCAACCGCGAGCTTGGCGGACGCTCTCCCCATGAGCGGGGAGTGGGCGGCCAGCGGTACCTCTAGCACCAGCACCCGCCGAGCGCCCGCCTCGCTGGCCAGCCGCTCGGCTACGGCTACCGCAGCGGCCTCCCCACTGAGAATGAACTGATCAGGGGCGTTGAAGTTGGCGAGCCATAGTCCACCAGCCTCACTGGCGGCAAGCCGGATCCTCTCCACTTCAGGTTCCAACAGTCCGACGATCGCCAGCATCTTGCCCGGAGTCGACATCGCTGCGTCCGCCATTAGCCGGCCGCGCTCGCGGACCAGCAGCAGTGCCGCCTCCCAGGAGATTGCCTCGGCAGCGGCGCAGGCCGTGATCTCACCCATGCTGTGGCCCGCCACCACCTCCACTGCCTCAAGGCCAAAGCGCTCCTTGTAGGCCTCAAAGGCGGACCAGGAGACGGCCATGAGGCAGGGCTGGAGGTTTTCGGTCCGGCGTAGCTCGCTATCCGGACCCTCGAAGCAGAGCCGACGCACGGGCATTTCCAAGATATCCTCCGCCCGGCCCAGGATCTTGTTGGCGACGCTGGAAAGGGCGGCTAGTTGCTGGCCCATGCCTGCGTGCTGGACGCCCTGCCCAGGGAAGAGCAGGCCCACTGGGCCAGTCAGTGCGATGGGAGGGGCGTTCTCGGCCACGCTCATCGCTTGGAGGTTGCCGTATTGGCCAGGAGAAAGGTCCAGAGATCGCCGACCTTCTTCATCCGGTCCAGTTCGTCCTCGGGCAGGGATACCTGGTACTTGTCCTCGATCGCCATGATCAGTTCAACTAGGTCCAGCGAGTCGGCCGCCAGGTCTTTAGCGAAGCTGACATCCAGCTGCACCCGATCTGGCTCGACTCCCAGAATTTCGGCGGCAACGGTCTGCAACTCGGTGAAGTCGAGAGTTGTCTGGTCGGCCTCGTTCTCGGCGGGTTCGCTCACGGTCTGGTCTCCTGGCAGCTAGGCGGCTACTCGGCCCAGTGCCAGGCATGCGTTGTGCCCGCCAAAGCCGAATGAGTTTGAGAGGGCGATGTCGACCCGTGCCGGACGGGCCACGTTGGGCACGTAGTCGAGGTCGCAGTCGGGGTCGGGGGTCTCAAGGTTGATCGTTGGCGGCACCACTTCCCTGGCGATTGTCAGCACACTGGCCGCCGCCTCCAGCGCCCCCGCAGCCCCCAGCAGATGGCCGCTCATCGACTTGGTAGAGCTGATGGGGATCTCGCCGGCCCGCTCGCCCAACGCCTTTTTGATCGCAAGGGTCTCCGCCAGATCCCCCAGCGGCGTCGATGTGCCATGGGCGTTGACGTAGTCGACGTCTTGGGCTGCGATGCCAGATTGGCGCATGACCGCTCGCATCGCCCGGGCGGCTCCGTTGCCTTGAGGATCAGGTGCTGTGAAGTGGAACATGTCAGCGCTGGACACGCAGCCCAGCAACTCCGCCCAAATCCGGGCTCCTCGGGCGCGGGCGTGTCCCATCTCCTCCAAAACCATGATCACCGAGCCCTCGCCCATGATGAAACCGTCCCTACCGAGATCGAAGGGGCGGGACGAACCGCCAGGGTCGTCGTTGCGCTTGCTCATGGCTCCCAACTGACAAAAGGCGCCCATCATCAAGGGGGTTATGGCCGCCTCGGCACCGCCCGCGATCATCGCCACGGCTTGTCGTCGCCGGATAACGTCGGCAGCGTCGCCGAGAGCATGGCTGCCGGAGGCGCAGGCGCTAACTACCGCGTAATTGGGGCCGCCGCATCGAAGCTCGATGGCGATCAGTCCCGAGGCGATGTCGGTGATCATCATCGGCACCAGGAAAGGACTGATCCGACTGATCCCACGGTCCATCAGGACCTGTTGGCCGCGCTCGATCTCCTCCATTCCGCCCGCTCCGGAGCTCACGATCACCCCGACGTCATCTGGGTCCATCTCCTCCGGCTTGAGGCCTGAATCCTCCAGCGCCATCCGGGCCGCCGCCAAGCCCAGCCGGCAATAGCGGGCCACGTGTCGGGCGGTCTTGCGGTCCATGTAGAGCTCCGGATCGAAGTCATGAACTTCCGCCGCGATCCGGGTCGGATAATCAGCGGCGTCGAATTGAGTGATGGTGTCGATCGCTGATCGACCGTGAATCAGGCTGTCCCAAACCGCGTCGACACCTGTGCCCAGGGGGGTGACCAGTCCCATTCCCGTAATCGCCACCCGCACCGCCGCGCCGCCGTTGTCGCTCACTTCCGGAATCTTACGGACAAAATGTGCGTATGGCATCGGCCCCGTGTGATGAGTGGCCTTCAGCCGTGTAGGACAGATTGTCCTAATGGTTGGCTGGGATAGCTCGGCAGCCAGAGGTCGCTGCCATCTCGACCCAGCTTGGTGGGATCATGGCGGTGTTGCACCAGCTGACCAGCGAGGAGCCGCCAGTTGGCGGGGCCCTAGAGGCGGGCGAAGCAGGCCGGGTGGTCCTGGCCGACAATCTCCAGATTCTGAGATCGCTGCCGGACGGCTGCATTGACCTGGTCTACGTCGATCCGCCGTTTGGGACGGGTCGATTGCGGCGGCTGGACTCGATCAAGACTGGCTCTGGGGAGCAGCGGCGCCGGGGCTTTGGCGGCAAGGAGTACCGCTTTCAGGTGGTTTCTCGCCACAGCTACCGCGACAGCCTTCAGCGCGATGCGTACCTGGAGTTTCTTCAGCAGCGCTTGGTGGAGATCCACCGAGTCCTCCACCCGCACGGGTCCTTGTACCTACACCTTGACTACCGAGTGTCCCATTACGCGCGCCTACTGCTGGACGAGATCTTCGGGGCTGAGCGATTCCTCAACGAGATCATTTGGGCTTATGACTACGGAGGGAGACCGCGAGACCGCTGGCCCCGCAAGCACGACAATATCCTCTGGTACTCCAAGTCCGATCACTGGACCTTCGACCGCGCAGAGATCGACCGAATCCCCTACATGGCTCCGGGTCTAGTGGGCCTTGAGAAGTCCGCCCAAGGCAAGCTTCCCACCGACACATGGTGGCTGACCATCGTTCCCACGCGGGGCCGGGAACGGACTGGATATCCGACCCAGAAGCCTCTATCGCTCTTGGAGCGCATCGTCCGCGCGTCGAGCCGCGAGGGGGAACTGGTGGCCGATTTCTTCTGCGGTAGTGGCACGACCGGGGTAGCAGCGGCGGCGCTGGGCCGCAGGTTCCTCCTGGTGGACGACAACCCCGAGGCAATCGCGATCACACGACATCGCCTAGGACTCAATCCGCCGGAGGAGGGCTAAGCCCACAGCCCGCCGGATTACCGGTTGATGATGCCCGTACCAGTCCTAAAACTTCGGCAGCTGCGGTTGGGCAGTTAGATGACCTCCCCTCGCCCGCCCTGCGCTAGCGGTGGCGCACGACACACCCGCGCCCCGATTCGTGACCCGGCCGTAACCGCCTCCTTTGGGGTCCGGCGCGAGGCCGAGTGTACCCTGCAAGTGATATGTCCGGAGCGCTTCAGACCTGGGAGAGCGATCTCAAGATGGCGGGCCCGCCTACCTCGAGAAACGTTTTCGTGCAGCGTTGCCAAATCGGCTGCTCAAGCTACGCTGCCGACGCCCCGCTGGTCGTGCACCTGCATGTACAAGGGGGGTTCTAGGCGAATGAGTGCGCCTCCTGCGGATGGCGGTGACGCGCGCAGTCCTAAGCATCGAGCTGGACGACGAGAGCGCACGAGTGCGGGCGCTGCGTCCCGGGCGGTGCTCTCTCTGCAACCGCAGCCCCTCGCGTCCCTGCCGCCAGGGTTGAGCAAGCAGGGCTCGTCCGGGCGTTTGGCGGTCCAATCGGCTCAATTGCGCGAGCTAATCCTAGACGTTGCGTACCAGGCTCACGTAGGGCACATCGCGTCGTGTCTGTCGATCGCTGACATTATCACGGCGACGTTCGCAGTGCTTGATCTGAAACGCGACACTTTCGTCTTATCGAAGGGGCACGCGGCCCTAACGCTATATGCCGCGCTTTACCAAAATGGCCTGATCTCCCACGAGGAGCTCTTCTCCTACTGTGCTGAAGACTCTCTCTTCGCCGTACATCCAGACCACCGCATACCCGGTGTGCGGTTCACTACCGGGTCTCTCGGCTACGGACTTGGCTTCGCGGCCGGAGTTAGCTTGGCCCACCGTGCCGCGCAAGCACCCCCGCGGTGCATCACGGTAGTTAGCGATGCCGAGCTGAACGAGGGGTCGTCTTGGGAAGCAATCATGTTCGCGGGTCACCACCGATTACCGCTAGTGGCCATCGTCGACGTGAATGGACAGCAGGCGCTGGGTCGAACCCGAGCGGTGCTGGATCTCGCTCCCCTAGCTCCCAAGTTCGCTTCCTTCGGTTGGCGCGCCCAGGACGTTGACGGACACGATCCCTATGCCATGCGCGCGTTGATTAAGGCTGCAGACGCCTCACGTCCTTGTGCTCTGCTGGCGCATACGGTCGCTGGACGCGGCGTACCCTTCATGGAGGGGCGAGTCGGATGGCACTATTGGCCGCTCTCGGAGGTGCAGCACGCCGACGCTCGGCGAGCACTGCGCACCACCCAACCATGAGGGCAGAGTTCGTCGCCGAGCTTGCTGATCTGGCGCAGACCGATGAAGGGATCGTGCTCCTCACCGCCGACTTGGGCTTCACAGTCGTTGAGCCGTTTGCGGATCGCTTTCCTGACCGCTTTTACAACGTGGGAGTGGCCGAGACCAATATGGTGGCTATCGCAACTGGTCTTGCGCGTGAAGGCTTTGTCCCCTTCTGTTACTCAATCGCCGCGTTCCTGTCGATGCGGTGCTACGAGGTTTTCCGCGATGGCCCAATAGTTCACCAGCTGCCCGTGCGAATGGTCGCTGTGGGCGGGGGAGTAGGTTACGGTGTAGCGGGTATCACGCACTACGCGGTCGAAGACATCGGCATCATGCGATCCTCAGGCCGCGTGGCAATCTACGCGCCGCCCACGACGGCTGCATGCATATCCGTACTCAAGTCGACGTATCGTGACAACGGCCCGATCTACTATCGACTGGGGAAAGATGCGATCCACGATGAGCGTCTTCCTGTTCAGGACCTCACGTCCCCCGGTTACTTGCGGGTAGGGACAGAGGGTACGGCGCTAGTAACGTATGGTCGGATGGCGACGACCGCCCTCGACGTCATCGAATCCCTCACCAAGTCCGACGGTATCGCGCTCCAGTGCCTCGTGCTTACACATCTAGACGCGGATGTTGTCAGTGCGGCTCTGGATAGCCTGGACAACTGTGATGCCATCGTCACCCTGGAAGACCACTCACCCATCGGTGGGGTCGGAAGTATGGTCGCGGAATGCTTGGCGTCTCAGCCGCGGCATCCCCGACTGTTTCGTATGGGACTTGGTGAAGACATCTGGACTGGGCTGGGTGCCAGCGAGAGCCGGGTTCTGGCTAGGAGCGGCCTAGGGACCGCGGAGCTTTGCGAGGCACTGTCCTCGCTCATCTCGGAGGAGGCCGCTCGTTGCTTGTAAGTGTGGTCCTACCAGTACGGAACCAGTCCGATCACATTGAGCGGGTCGTGACCGCCTACTTGTCGGCTCTCGAGGGGATCGACCATGAGTTGATCTTGGTGGTCAATGGATCTAACGACGACACTCTCGCCGCCTGTTACCGAGCCCGAGGGGCAGCCACCGCGGGGGCGGTGATCGTACTCGAGTCGAGTCCAGGCTGGGGGACGGCTGTGCGGACGGGATTGAAGGCCGCCCGGGGTGACCTCCTCTGCTACACAAACTCTGCCCGGACCGCGGCTCAAGATCTACGGCTCGGCGTCTCATTGGCGTTAGCAGAGGGCACGCAACCACTCATGGTGAAGGCTACAAGGCGGTACCGCAAATCCTTAGTACGTCGGGCTGCCTCCCTGCTATACAACCTGGAAGCACGCAATCTCTTCGACCTCGTCACCTGGGATGTGAACGGAACCCCCAAGGTATTTCGGCGCGACCTATACGAGCAGATGCCCCTCATGGAGCGCGGCGATTTGATCGACCTCGAGGTCATGGTGCTCTGCAAACGGCTCGACGCCACCATTGTTGGTTTTGACACAGATCGAACCGAGCGCGCAGGCGGGCACTCCACGACGACCCCCCTGTCTGCGATTCGGCTCTATTGGCGATGCTGGCAGATGGCCCGCCGTCTCGAGCGCCCAGTGCGAGTAGCGGGCGGCACCGGGGCTTCCAACCGGGCCAGGACGTGGGGTGATTCCTAAGGTTGCGAGTCCTCGTCACCGGAGCTGCCGGCTTCATCGGAGCCAACGTCACGAGGGAGCTAGTTCAGCGCGGCCACCTGGTGACCATTATGGTCAAGCGGGAAACCGATCTTTGGCGGCTCTCCGGGATGATTCCAAACTCCGTCTTCCCGATTTTGGGTGACTTAGCATCTGGCGACGCTGCAGCCACCGCTGTGGGGCTGGCTCGGCCGGAGTGCATCATCCATTGTGCCGCTCGGGGCGCGTACCCACGGCAGTCCGGCCTGGTGGACCTCGCCATGAGTAATGTCCTCGGTTTTGCCAATCTGCTCACAGCCGCGGCAGCAGCCGGATGCGGTCATCTAATAAACACGGGTTCATCGTCAGAATACGGGTTCCAGAGCGCCGGGCCGGACGAGGCAAGTCCTGTCTTGCCGAACAGCATCTATGCCGCGACTAAGGCGTGGGCCACATGGGTGGGGCAGATTACCGCTGAGGAGCTCGGCGTAGCGGTCACGACCCTACGGCTCTACTCGGTCTACGGCCCATTCGAGGATCCCTCCCGCCTGATTCCCAGGATCTGCGTCTTCGGCCTCCGTGGTGAGTTTCCGCCCATGGCGCAGCCGACGTTGGTGCGCGATTACGTGTACATAGATGACGCGGTGGCCGCATACATAGCGGTGATGGAAGCTGGTGCTCCGCGCGGGAGCGAAATCTACAACGTCGGCACCGGTCGAGAGACACGCTTGGACGAAGTAGCTGCCGCGTCGGCCCGCGTGTTCGGACTTACCACTGCTCCGCAATGGGGTAGTTATCCAGATCGCTCGTGGGAGACTGAAAGATGGTTCGCGGACCCACGCAAGATAGAGCGTGTCTACGGGTGGAAGCCACGCTTGGATCTCGATCAAGGGTTGCGCCAGATGAGGGGATGGTTGGAGTGCGATGACGCGCTCCAGGAACGCTACTGGCGCCCCAGCTACGGGTGAAGCTGCCGGCAACCATGTAGGCAAACGCCGGCTCAGCCGGCGGTCAGTCGTCGTCTCAGAATTTCAAACCCGCCGTAGCGGCGCACTCGAACGAACTCACGTGCCAGAGCGTTGAGGATTGGCTCCGATGGCAGAGATGTACCGTGCTCCCAAAATCGGATCAAGCCCGGGTTGACCACTCCGCAGACTCCTGGGCGATACTGAAGCTTCCGCAGGACCGCCTCTTGCTCACGCGCTGATATGAGGTACATCCAGTCGTCAACTAGGAGACCGAGAGGCGGTTGCTCCCCAGCCCAAGTGTACAAGCTGTCAAATCCGGGCGCCGAGATAAAAGTGGAGCACTCGTTCTGTAGATAGCGCGTGACACTCTGAAGAACCTTGACCTGCGGTCGCGCGAGGTATATCCACGAGGAGCCACGCAGACCGAGGGAGACAGTATCGGTCGGAGAGTTGGCTAGCGTGATTGCTGCTTGTGACGCCAAGATCGCCACGACAATAGCCGCTGCCAGCGTCCGGTAGATACTGAGTCCGGGAACTCCCGTTTGTGGGGTCGAGCCCTCCACGCGAATACCGCGTCTCGCGAGGAGCCGAAGACCGTCGTCAGCCATGATAAGACCGGCGAGTCCGAACCAGAGTGTCCCAGAGGCAACTTGAACACCAGCGACAGGGTACATCTGCAGCTGTTGAAAAACACCGAAGGCGGCGACAAGCCAAATTAACTCCTGCCTTCTTGGGTGGAGACCGTCAGGTTGGCTGGAGAAGCCAGCGACCGCCATGCAGGCGGCACCAAACGCAGGACCCAGGGAGAAGTCACCAGTGATCCCCCAGAGAATGATCGCGGCCCCGGCTGCAACCTTAGTGATCCCTAGAATCGCCAGGAGTCGCGGCGTCCTGCCACTACCTCCGATCCGACAGCGCCATACGAGCACCGATGAATAGAGCGCAACGATGGCCATGGTTGCTGCTTCGAGACCATCGATCGGAATTGGAGCCACAAACGCGTGCGTCTGGCTGAGCGGGACCACAAACGTCGAATTCAGAATGGTGGCCACGGAGGTGCCAGCATGTGCCACCGCCAGTACGTACCAGAGGGACGCGCCGAGGGCGCCTCCCGCGAGCCAGGTGAAGGACGAGGACATCGACAGACCGGAGGTCGGCAGTCGACCGCCTGCGCGGGTGGATATCAGAAGGGCGCCGACGGCGGCCTCGCTGCCGGCGAGGTACTCCTGAACCCAGCTGTGGTGCACGAGGGCAAGCACCAGAGCGAACGGGATGGCCAAGGCCAAGGCCCAGGTAGTCCAGCGCAGCCACCGCGGGATGGTTAGCCCTCCGATGCCTGTGCCGGCGGCGACGACCCCGACTGCAACCAGGGTAAAGATCCCGACGTTGACTTTGATCAGCAAGATAGAACCGATGAGGGCGCCGCAGATCATCAATGCACTCCGCTGGCGATGGGCAAGCGCGCCAGGAAGCGTCATCGCCAGCACAAGTTGCAAGGGGATGATCAGGAAGGCGGCGTACAGTTCTCCCGTGGTCCCGACCCCCACCAGCCAGCGATATGAGACGAATACTGCTCCAAACGCAAGCGCGATACTCCCGCACGCTCGCCACACAAGAAGTCCGGACAGCAGGCAGCAGGTCGCCCACAACACGACGGTCATGAGGCGCGCCGCGTCCGGTGTGAAAGGAAGATGTAGAAGCCAGAACGCAGCCAGATAGAGCACGTAGTAGGCAGGTCCGTAAGTACCGTAGATCTGCGTGTAGAGCGAATGATGATGGGCGATCCCTGCAAGGGTTAGGAGGTAATAGCCTTCGTCATCGAAGAACGCAAAGTTGTGCAGCACGATCCATGCCATCATGGGTACGCACACGATCGAGGCGCCGACGAGGGCGATGAGTAGACGAGCTTGGACCCGGCGGGTATCGCGCCTAGCGGCCATCACGGGGTGTCAGCCCTTGAACGCGCAGCTCAACGCACTCGAAATGGCGCCGCGAGGCTCTGTGGGCATTTACTTGACTTATACAGTTGGCACCGACGCGGCTGCTCCCATCACTCTATCGCGTCTGGCGGGCAACCCGCCGCGAGGCCGGTCAAGTATCGGGTTGACCACGCAGGCGACCAAAACCGAGGCCCACGTCGCTGCGAAGTAGCATCCTGCCGATGATGGCGGCGAGAAGCGTCGACCACCGTCAAGTCCGGAGAAACCCTTCATAGTCAAGAGCCGCTAATAGAGGAGCGGCGTAGTCCGCGATGGCGCGTTGCTCCACGGCCGAGAGTTCTGCCGCAGTAGCGCGATTTTGGACCTCCGTGGGGATGCGGATGGTCCCCCATGGGTACACCTCCGATAACGCCTGCCCGTTCCAGGAGGGCACCGCCAATGCTGGCGAGTCGTTAAGCCCCACCTTGCGACAGATACGTCCCAAAGCCGCCGCTGGATCGCCGACTAAGTCCTCGAACCGGAGGATGTGGAATCGCTCGGGATAAGTGCGGGACGCGCGAAGCGCTTCAAGTTGAACAGTGAGCCATCCAAACATGTAGTGGGCCAGAGAGAGGGGAACTGCGCGTCGTTTGGTATCCGCGTACGCAGACCAAGGATTGCGCACTACATGTATAAAGTGCGCACCGGGAACCTCCCCAAGGATTGTAATCGCGTCTACGGTGATGATCGGACTGTAACCGACGTAGACGGGCCGATCCGCGGATGAGTAGCGGTCGTGCCACGCAAGCATTGTTGCGCGGAAGAATGCGTGAACATTGGCAGCGCGGCTTCGAGGCTCGCCGGAGACGAGCTCGAGAAAATGGGCCCGGCGCTCGAGATCGGAAAAATCGAATGCCATATGCCGAAACTTGCTGACATGTGGCGTGTTGGCGCGAACCCGACACTCCTCATCGATGATTGAGTCAAAATCCTCTTCCGCTGTGGCTCCGAGCCTGAAGATGGGCCACCGATATTTCACAGGGAATGCTGAGGACAAGTGATCGTTGACTAGTCTCGTGCCGAGTTGGGATTCAAATGGGTAGACAAAGAGATCGGGATGACCGTCTAAGAAGCGGTGGGTCGAGTTTCCCCCATTCTCATACATGGCGCCGATCATGATCAGGGGGAAGGATTCCATCGAAAACTCCTTGTGATTGGGTCGATCAGGCTATGTGGTCGGCGAGTACCCGAAGAGAACGTCACTGACCTTGAACCGAGGGAAGGACGCTCGGCTACCCTGTAGGAAGCCATGAGTACGGTTCCTCGGGACCGCCTCGACGGCAAAGATCTGACTTCCCGCAGGCCACGAGATGCTGCCGATTGTCTCCCCAGTCGCGAGATTGACGGCGTGAAGCCCGCATAGAGCGCGGCTAGCGTCGAGGCCCGGTGCGTATTGCTCGTACCCCGGAAGGACTCGTGACGTCGCTACCAGGGCTGTGTCGCCTAGGACAGCCAGGCCGCGGGTCCAGCCCGGTAGGCGAGAAACGATGTCGAAGCTGGCGTCACTCGGGTTGGCTGCTACGAGCTCTCCGTAGCCACTGTTGGCAACCAGGAGATGACTCGGGCCGAAGCGGGCCGAGTGAGGTCGAGTTAGACCGAGGGTGAAGGGTTCTCTGGTTGTTCCGTCAAAGACGACCCCACGTCGATCAACCGGAAAGCTTCGTTGTCCCGGGCGCCGCGTGCTAGGCCTCGCGGCAGAGGCGGTGAAATACGAGTCGCGAATTGTAGTGCCTGCGGCGATCGAGTTTAGCTGTAGGTAGTTGCGATCGGTCATCGCCTCCCTGTCAGGCGCGATAGATCGCGGCCACCACACGTCCTTGACCTGGGAGGGAGAGCTCAAATCAACCAGGGTATTGCGACCGACCGATGTCCCATAGAGGCGACCATTCACGAGTGCAATGTCGTGGAGGTATAGCGAACCCGGGAAAACGTTGGAGGCTCGGGGAACCAGCGGTCGAAACTCAGAGAGATCCGGGACCGGGGGCAGTCGGTTGAGTGGCATGAGCGCCGTGATTGGCGAAAGTGAGAAGACGAGATTCGGATTGCGTGTGCTGGCAATGTGGAGAATATCTTGGTCAGCATCGAACGCGATCCCCGAGGGATGCGGCATGGGAAGGTACGACACATGTGGCCTCCCTCTCCATGTTGACAGTGCGATGACAAAGTGTTCGTACTCGCGTCCCACAAAGACCGTCATGCCACTACGCTCGATGAACTCCCACCATCCTCTCGTGGATCGAGCTTGTAGGAGCCGGTAATCGACGGGAGCCGCCCCCGCCCAATGCGTCACGACCTGCCCGGGGTCGCGCCACAACCCCCGCGACTCTGCGATGTGGCTCGGCTGAGGGTCGGTGCCACCACGAACCAAGGGTTTGACTTGGGCAGTCTGACCGCTTCGCCGTTGGATCTGTTTCAAGGACGATGAGGAGATGTCGGAAATGGAGTATAGGCCCCGCCAGCCTTTCGTTTCGTTCGCTGGAACCACCCCAGCTGTGCTGCCGATCGCCTGCATCGACGTCTGCCCCCGAGTTGCCGACGGTGCCGTCGACCACATATTCGGTACGGGTCCGAGAGGACTGGCCTGATGAGAGTTTTGGCAGTGACTGGCGAGCTGACCGCAGCTGCGCAGATTGTGGTGCTTCGGCTGTATCCGGCCGCTCGGCCACCCACTAGGACGCCAGTTCGCGCATGCGACCCGTGTGGACCGGTCCGGCTAGGGCCGATCGCCCTGGGCTGCCGCGAGTGCCCCGCGGGACCAGTCGCGGAGGTCGACTGCGAGATCGCCGAGGAGCTCCGCACTGACCGGGACTCGGGTGGCGATGAGGCGTCGGGCCGCCGACAAGTCGGAAAAGTTGTTCACGGCTACACAGCCGCTGAGCGTCCCGTGGCGAAGATAGAAGAGAGAGAATCGACCGCTGTTGGCGTCGCCCCGCTGAACCACCTCATCGGGGTGGTAGAGGACACCTATCTGCTGAACCATGGTGTCGTACTGCTCGGTCCAGAAGTAGGGGAGGGGATCGTAGGTGCCGGGCTGGTCAAGCATCGCACCTGCCACAAAAAGTCCCTGTTGGTGGGCGTTGTCGTAGTGCTCGACTCGCATCCGATGCTCCCAGCGAGGGCTCCACCAGGAGGCCACGTCCCCCGCGGCGAAAATCGCTTTGTCTGCGCATCGACAGTGCTCGTCGACTACTACCCCAGGATCGGTTTCGAAGCCAGCCGCTGCTGCAAGCTCGGCGTTCGGTTCGGCGCCCACGCAAACAAGCGCCAGGTCGCACGGCAGGCCCCGACCCCCGCGAAGCAGGATCCGCTCTAGCCGTGAGCCACCTTGGAAGCTGGCGATACTCTCTCCCAACAGCACCTCGACTCCGGATTGCCGATGCAGATCGGCGCAATATCCCCCAACGATCGGGCCAAGGGAGCCGAGCAGCGCTTCCCCGGCCTCTACGACCGTGACACGGCATCCGCTCAGTCGGGCTGCCACCGCCAGTTCCGACCCCAGAAACCCGCCCCCCACGATCACCACCTCAGGCATCTTCTTGAGCTGCGCCTGCAGCGTCTCGGCATCGCTGATGGTCCGGTAGGAGGACACGCCAGGGAGCTCCGACCCGGAGATCGGCAGCTCTCGCGGCTTGGACCCCGTCGCCAGGAGTAGGCGGTCGTATGGAATCCGCTCTCCGCCCACGAGTGCCAGCTCATGGTGCGTTGGGGCAATGGCCTCAACCGTTGCCTCCGGCCGCCACTCGATGGAGAGCTCCCTGTACGACGCAGGAGTGCTGAGGAACAGCTTGCTCCGCGGCAGATCACCCCGCAGATAGGACTTCGACAGGGGCGGACGCTCGTAGGGTGGATCCGGCTCGTCGCCGATCAGGACGAGTCTGCCGTCGAAGCCTCGGTCGCGGAGAGCTGTGGCGGCTCGGCCGCCGGCCAACCCGGCGCCAACTATGCAAAAGGTCGGGCTGGGCATCTGCTCCAGCCTACCCGGATGGGCCCCTATCCTTCCTCCAATGTCGGCTTCAGTGGCCTCGACGCTGGCGGCGGCTCGCGGGGCTGGGCGGGAGCTGGTGCTGGTAGTCCCCAGGGAGCTGGTGCTGGGCCGCGATGTATGGCATGGTTTGCGGCTGGGCGGAGTCGCGGAGTTGCTTCAGGTCGTGGTGGAGGCGGGCGAGTTTCGCAGCCGCTCCGAGGTTGAGCATCAGCCGGAGTGGCAGCAGGTGATCCCCCACCTAGTTGTGCGTGACGATGGGAGGATCCTGACCATGCGCCGACTACGGGCGGGCAGTGAGCGCCGCCTGCGGGGGCAGGTCACCCTCGGGGTGGGCGGTCATATCAACGCATCAGACGGAGAAGTCGCAACCGCCTGGTTCGCGGGATGCTACAGGGAGTGGCGTGAAGAGGTGGTCTGCGACCGCGAGCTCAGCGGGCGGGCAGTCGGGCTGCTCAAAGACGATGCCGGCGAGGTCGGCCGTGTCCACCTCGGGGTTTTGATTTTGGTCGATGCGGCGGGAGCCGACGTCGTGGTGCGCGAGCGCGACAAGTTGGAGGGGCGGATGGCACCGGTGGACGAGCTAGCGGTCTACTACCTGGAGATGGAAACGTGGTCCCAGTACGTCTTCGACCAGCTGCTTCGCGGCGGCCTCGACGACGCCTCTCTTGGCATTCCCATCACGCTGCCGAGCTCCCCGTCAGCGCTGAGCAGTGACTGATAGACTCGCACTCATGAGCTACCAACCACCACCCGAGACTGGCTCGGTAACCCCACCGCTGTGGGTCACCACCGGGGTGAACTTCGATGGCTACAAAGTGGTGCGACAACTGGGGGTTGTCCGCGGCCTGATGATTCGCTCACGGTCCGTGGTGGGGAATGTCGGTGCTGGCCTGCAACAGCTGGTCGGTGGGCGTCAGACTGTTTTCATGAAAATGAGCGATCATGCGCGTCAGGAGGCCTACGAGCTGATGATCCAGCACGCCGCGGCAGTGGGTGGGAACGCGGTGATTGCGATGCGCTACGACTCCAACGAGCTGGCTCAAGGTGTCAGCGAAATCATCGCCTACGGAACTGCCGTAGTAATCGTCCCGGAGGACCAGAACGTCCAGCCGGCAGCCCCTCCCGCGCCTGCTGTCTAACCCCCCGGGTGCGCCGCGAAATCAGCGGTATCTGCTGAAATGCCTATGAGCACCGGCCTCACCGGGTGCCCGAGATCCGATTGCTCAGGCCTGCCCCGGTGTTAGCGCCCAGGTTTCATATACTGATCTCGTGAAGGGTCTTTCCCGGTGAGCGTGAAAGTACGCGTGCCCAGCCCGCTGCGCCAGTTGACCGGTGGAGCGTCTGAGGTGGAGGTGGATGGTGCCACTGTTGCGGACGCGCTCAAGGATCTCGAGACGCGGTACCCCGGTTTCCGACCTCGGATGTTCGAGCCCACCGGCGGGCTGCGTCATTTCGTGAACGTCTATCGCAACGACGATGACATCCGCACCTCGGGGGGACTGGAGACCACCCTCGCCGCGGGCGACCAGCTCAGCATCGTGCCGGCGGTCGCCGGCGGTGCCTAGCCCCGGCGCCATCCGACAGGAGGAGCTGGGACAGCGGATCGGCGTTGTGGTCGCGGACGACGCCGGTCTGCTCGCAGGCCGCAGACTGCGGCGGGGCGCGGTAGTCGCGGTCGCCATGAGCGGTGGGGTAGACAGCTCTGTGGCAGCTGCCCTGGTGGTGGCTGCAGGCGCAGAGACGGTGGGGGTCACCATGCGTCTTTGGGGCACCGAGGAGATGGAGCAAGGCGAGGGAGGCTGCTGTTCGATCGATGCGGTCGAAGATGCCCGACGGGTCTGCAGCCGGCTGGGGATTCCCCACTACGTGCTCAACATGGCGGCCCACTTCCGTGAGTCGGTGGTGGGCGACTTTCTCAGCCGGTACGCGGCAGGACTGACCCCTAACCCATGCGTCCGCTGCAACGAGAAGGTGAAGTTCGCCGAGCTCTGGCGGCGGGTGCGGGCACTCGGCGCGACCCACATTGCGAGCGGCCACTACGCGCAAGTCCGGGAGGATCCTCAGGGCGGATGCAGCCTGCATCGCGGGAGCGATCCGCGAAAGGACCAGTCGTACACCCTCTATCGCAACGGTGGCGCGCTGCTATCACGACTGCTGCTGCCGTTGGGCCGGCTGCAGAAGCGCCAGGTACGTTCGATCGCCGCAAGCCTAGGCCTGGCTGTCGCCGACAAGCCGGACTCGCAGGAGCTCTGCTTTGTCGGCGGCGGAGACCACCGGGTGGTGCTCCAGAGGGAACTCGAAGGCGCGTTCAGTCCCGGGCCGATCCGAGATCTCAGGGGTCAGGAGGTAGGTCAGCACCGCGGACTGCCTTTCTACACCGTGGGCCAGCGTCAGGGACTGGGCCTTGCGGTCCGCCAGGCCAGCACCGAGCCCCACTACGTGATTCGAGTCGACGCCCCTCGTAACACCCTGGTGGTGGGACCTTGGCAGTCCCTGTTGCGCAGCGAGTGTCAAGTTGACCACTGCGTCTTCCTAGATGCGCTTCCGTCCGAGGCGCCGCGTTCGGGGCTGGCCCAACTGCGGGCCCACGGACAAACGGTTGCGGCTAGCTGGACCTCGAGCGGCGAGATCGCCGCCTCGGTCCGATTCTCCGTAGCGCAGCCGGGGATTGCTCCCGGTCAGTCGCTAGTTCTTTACGATGGGGACCGAGTGATTGCGGGAGGAGAGATCGCCCCGCCAGAGGAACCGGAGTTCGCTTGATGGCCTGGCCGATCGTGGCGATTCTGATCTTGGCCGCTTTCGTCGGTTGCTGGGTCGCGTGCGCCGCCGGCCAGGTGGCCTGGTCGCAGCGGAGCTGGCCGCTGGCAGTGCTTTCCCTCGCAGTCTTGGCCAGCCTAGGCGCCGAGGTGGCCGCTCTCAACGGCTCCGCTGTGGGCGGCAGCTTGGGGGGGCTGGGAGTCATCTCCCTATTCGCCGCAGGCATCGCCTTGGCGGCCTTTGCGCTCTACCTGCTAAGGCCCCCAGCGGAAGAGGAAGAGCCAAATACGAGGCCGCGGCCGCTCGGACCAGCCGCCAATCCCGACAGCGAAGCCTGATGTCAGCGATGGAGTCGATTCTGGGCTTGTTGTTCTTGGTCGGCTCCATTGCGGGCCTTACCCTCATGCCCAGGCCCGACCGTCTGATGGCGCCGGTGGTGAGGCTGGGACGTGGCACCCGTCGCTGGTGGGTCCTGAGCCTAGCCGTCGCAGCGCCAATTCTGGTCGGGGTGGTGGTCAGCCTCCCCGCATCGGAGTCCCGACCGTTCGTCCTGCTTCTGGTGGTAGTGACTGCGGCGCCGCTCCTGCTGGCTTGCGTATGGGCGTGGGCTCGTGCGAGGAGCTTCTCGTGAGCCAGACCGCTCCCTCGTCAACCGTGCTGGGGGAGGAGGAGGAGAGCAGCTTGAGAGTGGACCGGCTCATGGCTGGATTCCGTCCCGCTCAGACCCAGATTGCCGATGTGGTCGCCAACCTTGCTTGGGGGAGCGCCATCGTCGGGCCCAGCTCCCAGCTTGGCCTACCTGCCCGGTTCACCCTGCGAGCGGCCGGACCCAGGGGTCGCGACGGTGCGCGGGCCGTCCACGTAGCCGCCGCCGCCGAGCTGACCGAGCGGGCTTTGCAATGGCACCGTTCCGCGGCTTTTGATGAGGAGCCGCTGGGGCTGGCGATCCTAGCTGGCGACTACTGCCTGGCTCAGGCGTCGGAGGCGATCTCCAGGTATGCGAATGTCGAAGTCGAGGCTGCTTTCGCCGATGGCCTCAGCGCCGCCGGATTCGAGCTGGCGTGGTCGGGGAGCGCAGACCGGGCATCGCGGCGGCTGCTCCCTGCCTGCGGGCTCGCAGGGTCCAGTGC
>JBAUWA010000149.1:0-30018 GCA_049583555.1 Candidatus Dormiibacterota bacterium
CCGGCGTGGGATCCCCGCCGCGAACTGCCCGGTCTGCCCTCTACCGCCACCAACCGCTCTCGCCGAACTGGGCCCGGCGCCGCTGGTACAGCACTGAGGCTGAGGCCACGCCGACTACCACCGCGGCGGCAAGGGCTCCCCCCACGATCATGTATCCGAAGCTGAAGGCCACCACCGCGGCAGCGACCGCGATGAGCACAACCGGTGCGACCAGGCGACGTCCCAGCTGCACCAGCTGCCCCCGCCACCTCGACCGTGGCTGCCCCGCCAGATCCTCGGCAGGCAGCCGGCCCTCCGACAACTGGCTCCACCAAACAGGTGGCACCGTCACCTCAGGATCGGGCGACTGTTGATCAGGCCGGCGGCGTGGGTCGGAGCCGTTAGGCATCTTCGAGACCTGATGATCCGGGCGGTCGCCAGAGGGCGACCAGAACGGGCCTAGGATACCATCCGTTGACCGTGGCTTCGGATGGAATTGGCACTCGCGTTGCGGCGTCTGAGGGGCCCGCTCGGGAGACCGAGATCCATCAGCTCCATTCCCAGATTCTCAACTGCCGGCGGTGTCAGCAAGCGGGCTTGTTGGCGCATGCCGCTCCGGTGCTTCCGGCCCCGCTTGCGGCCGGCATGATGGTGGTGGGCCAGGCGCCGGGACGCGTGGAGGAAGCGGCGGGGCGCCCCTTCAGCGGTCGCGCCGGCAAGCAGCTGTCCCGCTGGCTGGCCGCCGCCGGCCTCGGCGATGAGGAGGCGGCACGTCGCGTGGTCTACATCACCTCGATCACCAAGTGCTTTCCGGGTCCGTCCCGCTCTGGCTCCGGCGATAGGAGGCCCGGTCCAGCTGAGGTAGAGCTCTGCCGTGGCCACCTCGATCGCCAGCTTGCCCTCTTGCAGCCCTGGCTGATTCTCGCGGTTGGGCAGATGGCACTGGAGCGCTTCTTGGGTCGACTTTCGATGGACCTGGCGGTGGGTCGGATCTTCGACTCGGAGGGCACCGAGGTCGAACCTGGGGAGGCGCTCCGGGCCGCCCGGCGACCGCTGCTTTTGCCGCTGCCGCACCCGTCCGGAGCCAGCCGCTGGCTCAACTCCCCGGCTCACCGGATGCTGCTGGAGCAGGCCCTTGAGCGGCTTGCGGGACTGCAGGAATCCCCTGCAATCACGTGAATTTCTAGTGGTCCTGTTGCGTATACTCGCTCGCAAAGCTTGGGTGGGACTGACGACCTGGACGTAACCGGTGCAACGAGTGCGCCCACTCCCAACGAGGAGTCGCCGACCGCCTTGGTCCCGGCCGCTCCTGACCGGGAGGCTTCAGCCCAGCCCGAGATCGTCGCCCAGCGTTCCGCCGACGACATCCTGGAGCTGATATTCACTCCGACCCCGAGGGCCAGTCCGGCCGAGCAGGCCGAGCGGGCGCTGCGGCGGCCCAAGGCTTTGGTCTACGTGGCGATGAGCAATCGCACCTTTTACTGGCGCCAGCAGCTGACCAAGTTCGTGCTCGACGAGGGCCGAGTGCCGATCACACCTTTCATGATGTTCGACTACTACCTCCTGCACACCGTGCCCAAAGAGCTGGTTCGGGAGGCGATGAACAACCTAATCGCCCGCTGCGAGGAGATGTGGGTCTTCGGACCCCTTTCGCTGGGGCTCAAGGTCCAGGTGGGGATCGCCAAGAGGATGCGCAAGCCGGTGCGCTACTTCGACATCAGCGAGCTGCCCTACCGGGTCGTCGGAGTCCCCGAGTCGATGGCCAAGGACGAAGGCTGAAGCCCTGGCGGGCGCCAACGCCAGGCGGCGCTGCGATCGGTCTTCAGGGTGACTCCGACAGACATCCGCGAGCGCCTGGGACAAGTAGGGGTGTGGCTGGCGTCGCTACGACCGGCGACCATCGAGCAGGAGCGGGCGGCCGCGCGCCGCATCGAGGCGCTCGGCTACGGCTCGCTCTGGGCGGGCGAGGTGATCGGCGGTAAGGAGGCGTTCAGCCACCAGTCTGTGCTGCTGGCGGCGACCGAGCGGATCGTTACCGGGACCGGCATTGCCAACCTCTGGGCCCGTCATCCGGCGACCATGCAAGCGGGTGCGGCCACACTGGGGGCCGCCTACCCGGGGCGGTTCGTTCTCGGGATCGGGGTCAGCCATGCCCGCATCGTGGAGCGCAGCGGGCAAACCTATGAGCGCCCTTTGACCCGCATGGTCGAGTACCTCGACGGCATGGACCGGGTCGCCGGCGATGTGCCCGTCACCGACGTCCCGGTGCCTCGGGTGCTGGCAGCCCTCGGTCCCAAGATGCTGGCCCTGGCGCGGGACCGCGCCGATGGCGCCCACCCCTACTTCGTTCCGGTCGAACACACACCCTCAGCCCGCCGGATCCTGGGGCCAGACCGGCTCCTGATCCCCGAGCAGGCGGTGATCCTCAGCACCGACGCCGAGCAGGCGCGTCGCGTCGCCCGTGGTCACACCACCACCTATCTGCGGCTACCCAACTACACCAACAACCTGAGGCGACTGGGCTACGGTGACGCGGATCTTGCCGGCGCTGGCAGCGACCGCCTGGTCGACGCGATCGTGGCCTGGGGCGATGAGGAGCAGATCGCCACGCGGATCAGAGAGCACCTGGAAGGAGGCGCCGATCACGTCCTCCTGCAGCCCCTGGGCGACCTCGAGAGCGCCGTGGCTCAGCTCGAACGGCTGGCGCCGGCAGTGCTCAGGGCCTGATCAACAGCTCAGAGACGGCGGACTAGGTCGCGCTCCAGGCTCTGGCGCGCGACCGCCACTTTGGCTTGCAAGGGCCAGCCGGCTAGTCCCTGCTCCAGCTGGCGCGAGAGGGCGTAGCAGGCCTTGGTCGCGCGCAGGGCATCACCGGGATCTACCCCCTGGGGTGGTTGCAGCTCGGTGAGCGGGATCCCACGCGACCAGTTGTAGACGTACTCGACGTGATCCATTGAGGGGCTGCGGCTCTCGGCCAGCCCCCACTCGGACTCGAGCTCGGACAGTTCGCGCTGGGCCTGGCGGAGCCGCCGGGCCACCCGCTCCAGACGGGCGGTGGGCATTCGCCGCCTGCCGCCCGGCTGGGAGGGGTTGCGATCCTCGGCCGCGAGCATGACCAGGGTTCCGCACAGCTCCGCCTCTGACATCTCGTCCAGCCAGCCCTCGGCCACGGTCTGCGAGACCAAGAGCGTGTTCTCGCCGTAGACCGCGGCCGCCAGGAGTCCCAGCCGGGTGGGATGGTCCTGGGTCAGATATCCCAGCTGGGTCAGGACAGTCCGGTAGGCGCGCAGCTGAGTTCGGTACTCGTGCTCACGCTGGGCCGCCGCCGCCTCGGCTCCCTCCAGCTCCATCTCGATCTCCTGAGCCTCCTGTCGGCTGGCCTGGTGGTCGGGCAGGATCGGGCAGTTGGGACAGGGAGAGGAGCTGAGGCGGCGTTCCTCCTGGCGGATGGTCCGCCGCAGTCGCTCCAACCTTCCGGCCGGGTCCTGGGTGCCGGCGCCGAAGCGTCCCCGGCGCCGGTCGCGAAAGTGCTGACGTCGGAGCTGACGGGACTCCGCCCTCGCCTGCTCCAGCGCGTGCCGTGCCCCCAGGAACTGGCTAAGGGTGCGCTCGGTGCAGGGAACCCTGGGATGGCGGAATCTGCGCCGACGCAGGTCCTCCAATCTGGACTCCAGATTAGGGCGGCGCTCCCGCAGGTTGTCCAGGGCCCGGATCCGCTGATATTGGCCGAAGGACTGTTCCAGCAGCTCCTCGGCCTGGGAGGGCGTGTGCCGGCGCAAGAGGTTGAGGGTCATGTTGTAGGTGGGGGCGAACTTGGACTCCACTGCCATGTCGTTGCCCAGCAGGGTCTCGCAGATCACCCCCAGGTCCACTTCGGGATCGCGCAGGATCACGCCGTGGCCGATGGGGTCGATGCCTCGCCTTCCAGCCCGACCCAGGAGCTGGGTCAGCTGTCCGCTGCGGAGCGGCGAGAAGCCCTGGCCGTCGAACTTGGTGAAGGTGGAAATGACGCAGGCGCGGGCGGGCATGTTCAGCCCCAGGGCCAGGGTCTCGGTGGCGAAAACCACCTTGAGGAGCCCGCGCTGGAAGAGCTCTTCGATGGTCTCCTTGACGTAGGGGAGAAGGCCGGCGTGATGCATGGCGATCCCGCGCCGGAGCAGGTCCATCGATAGGCCGCGGCTGTAGAGCTCGGCCTCCTCGGGATCCTCCACCTGAGCCAGCCGCTCCGTCAGCACCTCGTCGATCGCGAACTTCTGCTGGAGAGAGGTGAAGTCCACCCGGTGGGTGCTGCAGCGCGCCAGCGCCTCCCGACAGCCCCGCCTGGAGAAGATGAAATAGATCGCCGGGAGCATGTCCTGCTCGGCCAGCTGGTCCAGAATCCGCAGCAGGTCGTTCTCGGAAGCGAAGGCCAACCTGCCCCCAGGCATCCGCCGATCGCCGCCCCGGTCCTGTTGGGCCAGCTCCAGGGTGGTCCTGTCGAGCTGGCCCTTGCGGTCAAGCAAAGGCAAGAGCCGGTTGCGCATCCCTAGCCAGGTGCGCAGCTCGACCGGCCGCTCCCGGCGTACCACCACCGCCATCGGTCCCCGGCGTTCGGTCATCCAGGCGGCCACCTCGTCGACGTTGGTGATGGTCGCGGAGAGGCCGATGAACTTGATGTGAGCCGGGGCCTGGACGATCACCTCCTCCCAGACCGTGCCCCGCGGGTACTCGTCGATGTAGTGGACCTCGTCGAGGATCACCCAGGCGACCCGTTCCAGCGAGAGGGGGTCGTCGTAGACCAAATTGCGCAGGATCTCGGTGGTCATCACCACCACCTTGGCGAAGGGCCGGATCGAGGTCTCGCCGGTTACCAACCCAACGTTGTCCTCGCCATAGCGCCGACAGAGGTCACCGAACTTCTGGTTGGAGAGAGCCTTGAGCGGCGAGGTGTAGAGGACTCGTTCGCTGCCATCGCCGCCTTCGAGACAGCTCCAGATCACCCACTCCGCGACCACAGTCTTGCCGCTTGAGGTGGGGGCGCTGACCAGCACCCCCTGGTGACGCTCCAGCGCTGCGATCGCCTCCACCTGGAAGGGGTCGAGGCGAAAGGGCAGGGTGCTCTCGAAGCCCTCCAGCCCCGGGGTCGCCAGACGCTGACCCCGGTCGCTCAAGCCGCTGGCGATTCGCTGACCTGTTCCCGTCGCTCCTGAGGCCGGCGATTGGTCAGCCACCAGGCCAGGACGAGCAGAGGTACCCCGATCAGCAGGACACCGATGGCGGTCAGTTGAGCCTGCTTGAGACCGAAGGCGATCACCGGGACGTTGACCGGATTGCGCAGGAAGAAGAGGCCGATCTGGCTGACGGGGTAGAGGATGAAGTAGGCGATTCCGATCCAGCCGTTGGGCACCCCGCGACGGCGCAGCCAAACCAAGAAGGCCAAGATCACAAGGACGGCCAGGGCCTCGTAGGCTGCTACCGGCTGGTAGGCGACGTCGAGCCGCGGGGCGAAGCTGTTGGAGTTGGTGTAGGCGGTGGCCCAGGGCAGGTTGGAGGGATAGCCCAGGATGTCGCCGTTGATTACGTTGCCGATCCGGCCGATGGGCTGAGCCACGGCGCCGAAGAGCACTCCGGCGTCGAGCAGGACCCAGAAATTCACCCGTTGGTGCCAGGCCATGAAGAGCAAGGTGAGGCTGGCCAAAATGATGCAGCCGAAGGCGGCCATGCCCCCCTGCCAGACCGCGAAGGTTTCGAGGGGGTGGGTGAAGTAGTAGGCGGCGCCGGACTGGAGGTCGTAGAAGAGTCGTCCCCCGATCAATCCCATGACGATGGTCCAGAAGGCGATCCAGCCCGTCTTAGACCGCGGCACGCCGTGCCGCTCGGCGTAGGGAAGTGCCACCTGCAGCGCCACCAGGATGGCCACCGCGTAGCCCACCCCGTACCAGTGCAGCGTGAAGGGACCGAGGTGGAAGATCGGGTTGATCCCGATCTGAATCGTCGCGATGACCGGGGTCAAGCCTGGATCAGCTCGATGTCCTGATGGGTGAGGAGCGCCTCCCCTCGCCCGCCATCCTCGGCCACCCAGTTGGCCACCTTGCTCAGGATCTCGTCGGCGTGACGGCGGTCGTTGCTGACGCAGGCGACCCCGATCACCGCCAGCTGCCAGGAGTCCTGACTTTCCACTTCAGCCACGGCAACGTTGAAGGTGCGGCGCACCCGCTGGGTCAATGAGCTGACCACCTGCCGCTTGGCCTTGAGGGACCGGCTCTGGGGCAGGTGCAGGGTCAGTACCAGGCTGCCGATTACCACGGCGCTAGTCTAGCCGCGACCTCAAGGAGACCCGAACCGGTCAGCCGACCTGGCGCAGCATCTGCACCGCCACGTTCTCGCGGCGCTCCTGCCCGACCGTCGTGGTGGGGCCGTGGCCGGGGTAGATGACGGTGTTCTCGGGCAGGCTCAGCAGCCGGGAGAGAACGCTGACCAGTTGCTTGGAGAGATCCACGTCAGGGAGGTCGGTTCGCCCGATGTTGCCGGCCAGCAGGGTGTCTCCCGTGAAGAGGTGGTTGCCCACCTTGAAGCAGAGGCTCCCGGCACTGTGCCCGGGGGTGGCCAGGACCTCGAACTCGAAGTCACCGAAGGAGAGCCTCTCCCCGTCGTTGAGGTAGTGCTCGGCGGAGCGGAGGTAGGTCTTGGCGTCGACCAGGCTCAGCCCGGTCTCTCCTCCTACCGCGGCCTTGACCTCCTCCTTGGCGGTGGCGTGATTGCGGTGACCGTGGGTGCAGAGAAGGTGGCGAACGGTCAACCCCTGGCACTGTTCAACGATCTTGGCCGGGTCCGCCCCGGGGTCGATCACTACCGCTTCCTTGCTGCGGGCGCAGGCCACCACGTAGCAGTTGGTCTCGGCGGTGCCGCTGACCCGGACCCTGGCGATCTGCAGCCGCGGCCGGGGAGCCTCCGAAGTCAGCCGGCCGCCTCGCGCTGATCGGTAATCTTCTGGCGCAGCGCCTCCAGCTGTTCGAACTCCTCCATCGCAGGCTTGGGCAGGCGCTGATAGGAGTGGGGGAACTTGGCGTGCTGGAGGGCGTTGAGCAGTACCTCCACCTCCTCGTCGTTGAGCCGGTAGAGGTGCCCCTGCGTGGAGGCGGTGGGGGCGATATCCGAGACCAGCGCACCCGCCACGTGCTTGCGTTCCAGTGGTTCCTCCACCTCGTCCAAGGGCAGGGAGGCTTCGTTGCGGCGGGGGCTGCTCTCCTCGGCATCGGAGTGTCGGCGGGAGGGAACCCGGGTGGGCTGGAACAGCTGCTCCGAACCGGACAGGCTGGCGCGTTTGAAAGCCAAATCAGTGCCCTCCTCGCTTCAGGACCGTTTCGGCCAGCTGGCGATAGGCGGCGGCGCCGTCGGATTCATTGGCGTACTGCAGGATCGATTGTCCGGCCAGCGGGCACTCGGCGAAGCGGATGCTGTCGCTCACCTGGAAGGGATAGACCAGGCCCCCAAAATGGGACTGCACATCATTTAACACCTCGTTGGCGTGTACGGTGCGACCCTTGTGAATGGTGGGAAGAATGCCGTGAATACGCAGCTTGGGATTCAATTTAACCCGTACTCGCTCGATGGTTTTTTGGAGCTGCTCCATTCCCTTCATGCCGAAGTACTCGCACTGCAAGGGGATGATCACGTCGGTCGCTGCGACCAGCGCGTTGATGCAGAGCAGGCCTAGCGACGGTGGACAATCGATGATGACAAAGTCGTAATCGCGGAGGATTGGGGTTAGCTTCTCCAGCAGCACTGACTCGCGGCCGATCTCCGTCACCAGCTGCAGCTCGGCACCAGCCAGCTCGACGTTGGAAGGTAGGAAGTCCACCCCTACCCCAGGCGAATGCAGCCGGATGTCGGCGGCCGAGACCTGATGCTCGCAGAGCATGTCGTAGACGGTGAGGCGCAGGTCGTCGGGTTTGGCCACCCCCATGTTGACGGTGAGATGTCCCTGGGGGTCGAGGTCGACGGCCAGTACCCGCACCCCGCGCTCGGCCAAGGCGCTGGCGAGATTCACGGCAGTCGTGGTCTTGCCGACACCACCCTTCTGGTTGGCGACGGCCAAGATCTGGGTGCTGCGGCGTCTGTGGTTGTTGGAGGGCATGTGGCGAGGGGACCTCGGCTGGTCGGAAGGCCATCGCGGAGACCGAATCTGTGCGGCCTGCCGGTATCATATGGCGGCCCGCTACGCCTCAGGGGGAGAACGTCTCGCTACCTCCGCCCTGGCTCTGGATCTGACACCGCAAAGGTTTGTCCCGGGAACGGCGATCCCTTAACAACCACCCAGTCTCGTCAGGCTTTGTGAGGAGGACGGCAGCCTTGGCTGAAGTCGGCGAGTTTCCCAAATCCAAGCTTCAGGCCGCCGAGGAAGCGGTTGGCCTGGCACTGGCCAGTCGCTGGGAGGAGGCTCTGGCGCTCAATGACGACCTGCTGGAGCGCTTCGGTCCGGACGAGGAGACCTGCAACCGCCGGGGCAAGGCGCTGCTGGAGTTGGGCCGCTTGGAGGACGCCGAGGCCGCCTATAAGGCGACCCACAAACTAAATCCCGGCAACCAGATCGCCACCCGCCAGCTGGCCAAGCTCTCCGAGCTCCGTCAAGCCAAAGCCCCGGTCGCCCCGGTCTCGGCCTCGGTCGACGTGGCCGTCTTCACCGACGAGCCGGGCAAGTCGGCCATCACCAGGCTGATACCGACCTCCGGGCTCGACCCCGCCAAGGTCGCCCCCGGCGATCCCATCAAGGTCGAGGTCGGCGAGGATCAGGTGGTGGTGCGGACCATGCGTGGGGTCGACCTGGGCGGCGTCGAGCCTCGGCTCTCGCAGCGGATCCTCCGCCTCAGCAAAGGCGGCAATCGCTACGCCGGGGCCGTCACCCACGTGGACGCCACCGGCGTCCAGATCATCCTCCGCGAGATCTACCAGGCCCCAGATCTGGCCGGCACCATCTCCTTCCCGGTCCGCAAGGCTCGGGAGATCACCTACCGTCCCTACGCCAAAGAGGCGGTGATTCCCCGGGACGACTTGCCTCGCAGCACCGAGGACGAAGAGGAAGACCCATTGGCGGCGGCCCCGGACGCTGTCACCGAGGAGTTGGACGAGGGGTTCGCCGAGTTCGAGGAGCCGGTGGAGGAGGCCGAGCCGGAGGACCTCGATGAGGATCAGCGACCTGAGGATGAGTACTGACGGTTTACCGGTGGGCCACTGAGGGCGGCTGAACCGTTCGACCTGGGGCAGCTCTGAATCCATGACCATCGAGGCCGCGCGAGCGCGCGCCAGCGGCAGTCCCAAACTCCGCTCCTGGCTGGCGTTGGGGGCGGTCTACGTGCTCTGGGGCTCCACCTACGCCGGTATCCAGGTCGCGATTCGCTACCTGCCGCCACTGTTGATGTCGGGCGTTCGGTTCGTGCTCGCGGGCCTGATCCTCTATCTGGTCGCGGGCCACCAGGGCCGCTGGTGGAGCTGGCCCCCACGCTGGGAGAAGGCCAGCCGCAGCGAGGTGCTCAGCGCCGGGTTGGTCGGTCTCTTTCTGCTCCTGGGCGGCAACGGCCTGCTCACCCTGGCTGAGCTCAAGGTCCACTCCGGGATAGCCGCGCTGATGATCGCCACGGTGCCGCTCTGGATGACCCTGATCGGCCTCCTTATGAAGTGGAGTCACAGCCCCGGCGTCCTCGGATGGCTCGGAGTGGCGGTGGGCCTGGCGGGAGTCGCGGTGCTGGTGGACCCCAGCTCAAGCGGGCATCTCACGCCTCTCTTGGCCGCGGCTCTGCTCGGATCAGCGATCTTCTGGAGCATCGGCTCGCTTTACTCGCGACGGGCGCCCCTGGCCAAGAACATCCTGCTGGTGTCGGCGGTGGAGCTGATGGTCGGGGGACTGGCCCTCTTCCTGGTGGGGTTGGCCAGCGGCGAGGCCGCCCACATCCGCTGGGACCGCGTGGGACCGCCCGCGCTGATCGCCTTCGCCTGGCTGGTGACGGGTGGTTCGATCGTGGGTTACAGCTGCTACACCTACGCCCTCAAGATGCTGCCCCCCACCACTGTGGCCACTTACGCCTACGTCAACCCGGTCGTGGCCCTGGTCTTGGGCTGGCTGATCCTCAATCAGGGCCTCACACCCGCCGCCGGAATTGCGGCCGCCCTGATCACCCTGGGGGTGGTCCTGATGGTTAGTGGCCCGGAACTGGCCCGACGCCGAGCCCGGGGGCGGCTGGCGCAGAAATCCCCAGGCTGAGGTCGAAAGGGTTGGGGGCGGAGCTTCTCGTCTCCTGGAACCAGCCCCTGTTATCAGAACAGCACCGTGCGCATGGTGCCGATCCGCTTGAACCCGGTCCGCTCATAGAGACGAATCGCGGTCTCATTGAAGTCGTTGACGAACAGGGTTACCCATTCAGCATCCGCCAGGAGCAGGTGGCAGAGCAGGGCCATGGCGCTGGTGGCCCGACCCTGCCGGCGCAGGGTTGGGTCGGTCCAGACCCCCTGGAGTTGCACCGCTTCCGGAGTCACCGAGGAGCATTCCGCCTTGAATGCCACCCGACCGTTCTCCATCCACACGTAGAGACGTCCACGCCGGATCAGGGTGAGCACCCGCTCCCGGTAGCCGGAGGGATCGACCACTAGTGGATCGAATCCGACCTCCTCGAGGTGCATGGCGGCACTGGCGCGGACCATAAGGTCGAGGTCCTCGGTGCGAGCCCGACGCAGGGGCGGGGGATCACTGGGCTCGGGCGCCACCGAATCCAGGTCAACCGCGTAGTGAGGCTGTTCCGCGCGCAGCGTCCGAACCGGCGGCAGCCGGGGGCCGAGCTGCTCTTGCAGCCTCGCGACCTGATCGCTGGGGCCGACCATCAGCTGGATCCAGGCCAGGTGGGGGCGGAGGGCCTTGGCGAGCAGGTCCAGGTCCTGCGGATCGGGAGCCCAGGGCACAACCAGAGGACCGTGCATCAGCACCCCGCGTATACGTTGGCCGGCAGGCTGTTCGGCGCCCAGCAGTGCGCCTTGGCGCAGAGCCCCCTGGCGGATCTCGCTGCGGAGGAAGACCGTCTCCAGCGGGTGCTCTTCCAGGCATGCCTCAACCCGGGAGGAATCGGATGCCCACAACTGGCGGACCCGGGGCTGGCGGTTCAGTGCCCGCCGAAGCATGGCGGAATTATGGCCGCCGGAGAGCTGAGTGCGGCGGCCGCGATGCCGAGCTGAAAATGCGTGTCCCCACCACCAGAATCCAGAACAGCTCCAGTCCTAAGAAGATCCTCTCGTAGAGACCGGCGAGCGTGCCCGGTCGGAAGTCGCTGTGTCCCAACAGCATCAAGGGAACCACAGCCGCGATGGAGATAAAGAGAAGGAAGGGGACGACCTGACGCATCTCCGGTACCAGCCGGAATTTGACCGACAACACGATGGTGCCGATGACTACGCAGGTGAAGGCGAGAAAGGCAACGCTGAGGTGAACCGCTCCAGACATGGTCACCGGAGTACCCGAGGGATTGTCGGGAAAGATGGCGAGTATTCCGGATCCCACCCCCCAAGCCACCAAGAATCCCAGGCCCAGGCGAAGGCGGCCTCCCGTGGAAGTCTGGCCCAGGATGGCGCCCACCGCCGCCAGTGAAAGAGCGCAGCGGAGCAAAAAATTAACATCCATCAGCCAGGAATAGGGGCCCACACCGTAGTCGCTCTCGGCGCTGTGGATGAGGTTCACATCTGGCCGTAGGAAAGCCAGCAGGACGTCGATGAATACGTAGAGCAGCACACCTGCTACGGCGACCAGCGCCAGGCGAGCGCTGGGGTTACGCGGCTCGATTCGTGCGGAAACCGCGGTCATCCTCGACTGCTCCCAGCGCCGGCTCAGTCTGGTCCGCCCCAGCCACCAACGGAACCACTGCGGCTTGACGGGCTTGGCGCACTCGCGCCAGCGCGTGCCATTCCCGCGGTGTACTGGAATTCGGCGAAATAAGAGTGCGCAACCCGGTCGATCAGGTCGTGGCTCAGCTTGGGCTCCTGCCCCAGGTAGCGGGCAGTGGTGATCAGCTGCCCCACTAGATCCCGCGGTTGGCATCCGCGCAGGGCGCGACCAAAAGGCTTGTAGTGGGTCGCCAGCAGGTAATCGACCGCGTTCTCGTTGTGAGCAATTCGCCGGTCCTGGCAAACCTTGCGAAAGATCGTGCGGAAGTCTTTCTCGTCAGGGTCGGGAACCAACGCCTTGTACCGCACCCGGCGCAAAAAGGCCTCGTCCACCAACTCCTCAGGGTCGAGGTTGGTGGAGAGCAGGAGGATGGTGGCGTAGGGAATGCTGATGGTGGTGCCCGCTCGGGCGATGTTCAAGTGGTCGATGCCGCTCTCCAGAGGGACGATCAGGCGGTTGAGGATCTCCCGGGGCGAGATCACCTGGCGTCCGAAGTCGTCGACATGGAAGATCCCGCCGTTGGCCTTGACCTGGAGCGGAGCCTCGTAGAAGCCCAGCACCCGGTCGAAGGCGGGCTCCAGTTGTTGCGCCCGGAGCTCACCGCCGGTGTGGACCACAGGCCGGTCGACCAGGATCCAGCGCGAGTCGTGGTCCTTCGGCGCTCCTACCACCGGCCGGTGGTGGACCGGGTCGAAGAGCCTGACCACCTCACCATGCACGTAGAGGGCGTGGGGGATGTAGATGGGGTCGCCCAGCACGGCGGCGCAGGCTGCGGCGATCGAGCTCTTGCCGTTGCCCGGCGGCCCGTACAAGAAGAGCGCCTGCCGGGCAAGCAGGGCCGAGCCAACCACGTCGATGACGGAGTCGGGTAGGACTAGGTCGCCCACCGCCCGCTTCATCACTCGCGAACTGACGGTGTTGCTCTCGGCCACTAGATCCGTCGCGCTCTTGAGGTAGTCGTCTAGAGGTACCGGCGCCGGGCCCGCGTATTGGCTCAGCTCGAGTGTCTCCCGAGCCCGTTCCCGTCCCGACGTGGTGAGCACGTACTCCAGCCCCTCAGCGAACTCCTCGTGGGCTTTGGTGGCTGCTCGAGCCCCGGTAGTACCGCAGAAGTTCTCCTTGGTCAGAAAGGTGATGCCGCTGCTGACGACGGGCCAGGGGAGGCAGGCCAGCTCGGTCAGCTCGCGCCCCAAGACATTGCCGTTGAAGTAAAGGATCTTGAGGAGCAGGTCGCAGATGAAGGAGAAGGGAAGGCCGAGGTCGGACATCGAGGGTGGGGTCGGAGGGCCAGACATGACCGGGTCTTCGGGGGACTCTTCATCACGCCGCCGATGCTCGGATAGCGGCGGCGGCCGTTCTGTAGATGGCGGCGGCGGCACCCCGGCGGCGCGGTCGATGGGATGTGTGCTCATGTGGTCTGCTGGCGCAATCTACCGCGTACGGGCCTCCGACGGCCGTTTCCAAGCATCAAGCCGACGGCCGTGAGGCCGCGCCGCCGGTGACCGTGAGACCGGACAGGACTGAGACTACTCACGCCCAAGCATAAATATGCAATCATGCCCCGATGGCTGGGCGTGGAGAGTCCTTGAGGGTCGCGGTCGCCGGTGCAACCGGATACGCCGGTGCCGGCTGTGTGAATCTGCTGCTCGAGCATCCCTCCGTTGATCTGGTAGCGGTGGCTTCCTCATCGCAGAGCGGCCGTGCCCATTCGGCCGTCTGTCCCGGGTCAAGCTGCGAATTGCAGTTAGTTGACGCGATCGATGCTTCGAAATGTGATGTAGTGATCAGCGCTTGTGCTCCCGGCGATGCCGCCCGACATGCGTCTGATTGGCTAAACCACGGTGCGGTGGTGGTTGATGTGTCAGCCGACTTTCGTCTCAACTCTGCCACCGCCTTCGCCGATTGGTATGGGAGCCCCCATCCCTGCCCGGAGTTGCTGTCTCAAGCTGTCTTGGCATTGCCGGAACTGCGGCCAGGCGACATCCCGGCGGCCCGCGTCCTGGCACTTCCTGGATGTTTTTCCACCGCTGCGATCCTCGCGTGCGGTCCGCTGGCGGGGCAGCATCTGGTGGAGCCCGAGGTGGTGGTCGACGGCAAGACCGGGGTCAGCGGTGCAGGCCGGAGTGCCTCGTCGGATTACCTCTTCACCGAGCTCAACGAGTCCGTCAAGCCCTACGCAGTGGCCGGTCACCGCCACCAGCCCGAGATGGAGCAGGTGTTGAGCGAGCTGGGCGGTAGCTTGTTCTCGGTAACCTTCGTGCCCCACCTGGTGCCGATGACCAGGGGCATCCAGGTGACCTGCTACCTCAAACCTCGAAAGGACACCAGCCTGGAACAGGTCCGGCGCCTGTACCGCGACCAATACGGGGGTCAACCGTTCGTTCGTGTGTCGGACGCGCCAATCCCTAGCAAGCAGACCTCCTACACCAACATGTGCTGGATCAGTCTGGAGCAGCAAGGCCGCTACCTGGTCGTGTCAGCCGTCCTGGACAATCTTGGTCGCGGAGCCTCGTCACAGGCGATCCAGGTGATGAATCTGCGCTTTGGACTGGATCCGAGGGCCGGGCTTGGGGGTCCGGGGCAGTGGCCGTGATGGCTCCCAAAGATGCCCGACCGCTGACCACAGGGGTCACCGCTGCCCGCGGCTTCCGGGCTGCGGCAACCTCCGCCGACGTGCGTGGGGACGGCGGCAGCAAGCCCGACGTGGCGATCGTTTGCAGTGATACCCCGGCCGCCGCGGCCGGGGTATTCACCCGCAATCGGGTCAAGGCCGCGCCGGTTGTCGTGAGTCAGCTCCACCTCAAGCGGGGCCGGGCGCGGGCGGTGGTGGTCAATAGCGGGAATGCCAATGCCTGCACCGGTTCCCAGGGTCTGGGGGATGCCCTGCGCATGGTTCAGATCACGGCCGACGCCGTCGACTGTGATCCGAGCGAGGTCCTGGTGGCGTCGACTGGGCTGATCGGCAGGATCATGCCGATGGATCGGATCCAGGCAGCGATCGTCGAGGCCGGGAACCAGCTCGACCCTGGTAACGGCCACCGCGCCGCTGAGGCGATCATGACGACCGATACCCGACCCAAGGAGGCGGTCTCCCAGTTCATGGCCTTCGGTGTCTCCCACACCGTCGGCGGCATGGCCAAGGGGGCGGGCATGATCCATCCCGACATGGCGACCCTCCTGGCCTTTGTCACCACCGACGCCAAGGTCGCACCTGACTTGCTCTCCGAGCTGCTCGGGGATTCGGTCCACACCAGTTTCAACTCCATCAGCATCGACGGCGACACCAGCACCAACGACTGCTGCCTGGTTCTGGCTAACGGCTGCGCCGACGCTCCCGAAGTGGTACGTGACACCCCGGAGGCGGGTCTGCTGGCCTCGGCCCTCGACGCCGTGCTGATGGACCTGGCGGAGCAGATCGTCGCTGACGGCGAAGGTGTCACCAAGACCTTTTCGGTTCACATCAGCGGGGCTCTAGACGAGAACCAGGCCCGCTTGGCGGCCAGGACGGTGACCAGCTCACCTCTGGTCAAGACGGCGATCCACGGAGCGGACCCGAACTGGGGCCGGATCCTGGCCGCGGTCGGCCGCAGCGGTGCCGATCTAGCGCTCGACCGCTGTCGTCTGACCCTGGCTGGAATGGAGCTGTTCGCAATGGGGCGCGCCAGCACCACGCCAGCTGATGAGGTGGCTCAAGCCCTGCGACAGCCGCGCATCGCCATCGAAATGGACCTGGGGGTTGGCGAAGCCGAGGCCACCGCCCTGGGCTGCGATCTCAGCTCGGAATACGTGAGGATCAACGCTGACTACTCAAGCTGACACTCAACAGTTCGACCAGACCAGTGCTCTGAAGCGTGCCGAGATCCTGGTTGAGGCGCTTCCCTACATCCGCCGCTTCCAGGACCAGCTGCTGGTGGTCAAGCTGGGCGGTGCCGCCATGGAGGAGGGGGCCGCTCGCGACACCGTCCTCCAGGACCTGGTCCTGCTCCGCTTCGTGGGTATGCGCCCGGTGCTGGTCCACGGCGGGGGCAGGGAGATCACCGCCCTGGCCGGCGCCCTGGGACTGGAAACCCAGTTCATCGACGGTCTTCGGGTCACCGACGAGAAAACCATGGAGGTGGCCAAGATGGTGTTGACCGGCAAGATCAACCCCGACCTGGTGGGGGCCATTCACCGGCTCGGAGGGCGGGCGATGGGACTCTCTGGCGAGGATGGTCCCAGCATCTTGGTCCGGCGCCAGATGGGGCCTAATGGCGAGGACCTGGGCCGCGTCGGTGAGGTCCAAGAGGTCAACCCCGAGCCCGTGCTCGCCCTTGCCGATCGGGGCATGATTCCGGTTGTCGCCTCGGTGGGCCTGGGCTACGACGGGCTCTCCTACAACGTCAACGCCGACGCCGTGGCCGCGGCACTGGCTCAGGAGCTGCACGCCGGAAAGCTGCTGCTGCTCACCGACGTCTCCGGCGTAAGGAATCAACGGGGCGACTTGCAGAGCCGCCTCACGGTTGACCAGGCGGAGGAACTCTGTCGGGACGGTGCGGCATCGGACGGGATGATCCCCAAGCTCAAGGCTGCCTGCGCCGCGGCCCGTGCTGGGGTCACCGTCCACATCGTGGATGGGCGCCAGCCGCACTCCATCCTGCTCGAGCTTCTGACCGAGGCCGGGGTGGGCACCATGATCGATGCGGTGACGACCGATGCCTGAGCTGGTCCGACCTGCGGTCGCGGCGGAGGCCGACGAGGTCCTGCTGTCCACCTATACGAGGGTGCCCGTGACCCTGGTGCGGGGTTGGGGCTGCTATGTGGAGACTGATGACGGTCGCTGGCTGCTGGATCTGGTGGGCGGGATCGCGGTCAACGTGCTGGGCCACTGCCACCCAGAGGTGGTGGCGGCTGCGACCACCCAGCTGGAGCGCCTGATCCACACCAGCAACCTCTATTTCACCGAGCCCCAGGTCAACTTAGCGGCCGTCCTGATCCAGAGCGCGTTCCCCTCCCGCGTGTTCTTCGGTAATAGCGGCGCCGAGGCCAACGAGGCGGCGATCAAGGTCGCCCGCAAGTGGGGACAGTTGCACCGCCAGGGCGCCTACCACATCCTCACGCTCGAGGGAGCCTTCCACGGCCGAACTCTGGCGACCCTGGCCGCGACCGGCAACGCCCATCACAGCGATCCCTTCCGTCCCCTCCCTGACGGATTTCGGCAGCTTCCCAAGGGTGACTTGGAAGCGGTGGAGATGGCGCTTGCCGATCGCCAGCATCCAGCCGTTGCGGTCTTGGTCGAGCCGATTCAGGGCGAGAGTGGCGTCTTTGTCCTGGAGGACGATTACCTCCGGCAGTTGCGGGCGCTCTGCGACCGCTATGACGCGCTGCTGATCGTCGACGAGATCCAGAGCGGGATGGGCCGCTCGGGGACGATGTGGGCCCACCAGCAGGCGGGCATCACCCCCGACATCATGACCGTGGCCAAGGGCATCGCCGGTGGGCTGCCGCTGGGAGCGGTTTTGGTCGGTCAGCGGGCAGACGTCCTCACTCCCGGTGACCACGGCAGCACGTTCGGCGGCAACCCGGTCGCCTGCGCGGCGGCGCTGGCGGTCTTCCAGGTCCTAGAGCGCGAGGGGCTACCGGCCCGGGCCAGTGCCAGCGGGGCCCGGCTGCGCTCTCAGTTGCTAGCCCTGGGGCGGGACGGATTACCCGTCGCTGAGGTACGCGGCCGGGGCCTGCTCCTGGCAATCGGGCTGAATCGCCCGCTGGCGCAGGAGACGGCGCGGGCCGCTCTCGACGAAGGGATGCTCGTCAATCCCATCGGTGCCAACACCATCCGTATTGCCCCACCTCTGATCATCGGCGAGAAGGAGGAGCAACTGGCCCTGGCCGGTATTGAGCGCGCACTCAGCAGGGCCTCGGCGACGGGCGCAGCCGCATGACCTCCGCCCCGGCGCGAGAATCCCGCCAGTCGGTGATACTGGAGGTACTGCGCAGTCGTCCGGTCCAGACGCAGGCGCAGCTGGCGCAGGAGCTCCGTCGACGCCGCATCAACGCCACTCAGGCCACCATCAGTCGAGATCTGCGCCAGCTCAGGGTGGCGCGCGTCTCGGCCGCCGATGGGCCACGCTACCTGCCTCCATCCGACGCCGCCAACGCAGAAATCCGGTTGGCTTCAGCTTTGGGGGGACAGTTGACCAGACTCGAAGTGGTGGGGCGGATGGTCGTGCTGCACACGCACGTCGGCGCCGCCCAGGTGGTGGCGGCCGCCGTCGACGCCCTGGACCTGTCGGATGTGGCCGGGAGCGTGGCCGGTGACGACACCATCTTTGTCCTTGCACGCACTGGTGGTGGCGCCAAGCTCGTCGCGCAGCGGCTCAGCGAGGCGCATGACCAGGGAGCGCGGTGGGGCTGAGCACGCTCGCGGGCGTCGGGGTCAGCTTGTGACCGAGCCAAGCCGACCGCGCTGTGTTCTCGCCTTCTCAGGTGGGCTGGACACCACCGTGGCGGTGCACTGGCTCACTCACACCAAGGGTTTCGAGGTGGTGACCCTCTCCGCGGATCTCGGGGAGACGGCCGACGCCGAGGCGCTGCAGCGCCGGGCGCTCTCTGCCGGCGCGGTCGCCGCCCACGTGGTCGACGCCAAGGAGCTCTTCATCAGCAACTTTGTCTGGCCCACCCTCCAAGCCGGAGCTCTGTACCAGGGGGTCTATCCCTTGGCCACCGCGCTGGGACGGCCCTTGATCGCTAGGTTGTTGGTGGAGCTGGCACGCGAGGTCGGAGCCTCGGCGGTGGCTCACGGCTGCACCGCCAAGGGCAACGATCAGGTCAGGTTCGACGTCGCGGTCGGGGCGCTGGCACCAGGACTGGAGGTGGTCGCCCCACTGCGCGAGTGGCGGATGGGTCGCAGTGATGAGATCGCCTATGCCCACAAATGCGGGCTGGAGGTAACCGCCACCGTCGAGAGTCCCTACAGCGTTGACGCCAACCTCTGGGGCCGAAGCGTCGAAACGGGCGTCCTCGAAGACCCCTGGGTGGAGCCGCCCGCAGATGCCTTCGCGTGGACCGCCGAGCCCAGCTTGGCACCCAGCGAGGGCTTGGAGCTGCTCATCGGCTTCGAGCAGGGGATTCCTCGCTCCATAAACGGCGAGGCGCTGGCCCCGGCCCTCTTGGTGGCTCGCCTAAACCTGCTCGCCGGCGCGCAGGGGGTCGGCCGGATCGATCACGTCGAGGACCGCCTGGTCGGCATCAAGTCCCGGGAGGTCTACGAGGCGCCCGCGGCGCTTGTGCTCGGCACCGCCCACCGGGCGCTGGAGTCCCTCACCCTCTCCCGGGACGTCCTGCGCTTCAAGCGCCTGGTGGCCGACGAGTGGGCTCAACTTACCTACGACGGACTCTGGTTCTCGGCTTTGCGCCAGAGCCTGGCCGCCTTCGTGGCCTCCACCCAGAGATTCGTCAGCGGGGATGTCCGGCTGCGGCTGCGCCAGGGGGCGGTCTCGTTATTGGGGCGATCCAGTCCCACTTCGCTGTACCGTCGCGACCTGGCCACCTACGAGCTGGCCGGCGACAGCTTCCGCCACCAGGCAGCCGAGGGATTCCTGACGATTTTTGGATTGCCGCTGCGGACCCAGGCCGCGGTCCAGGGCAGCCTCTGGGAGGAGACCAGTCCGCTGCTCCCTTCCGTGCCCCGAGCCATAGCGAGCGGTGGGAATTCGGCTGGGGTCAACTCTGATGTCGAAGCGGACTGAGGCGTCGCTAACCCCGGCAGCCCCTGCGCCATCGTCGCGTCGGCGAGGACTGGCTCAGAGCACTTGGCGGGGGCGCCTACCCGGCGGTACCGATCCTCTCCTGGAGCAGTTCACTACCTCGCTTCCAGGCGATCTCCGCCTGGCCCGATACGACGTGGCTGGGTCACGGGCCCACGCCGGTGCCCTGGCCCGGGCCGGTCTCCTAGATTCCAAGTCGCTCCGCGCCATCGACCGGGGCCTGGCCAAGGTGGGTCGAGAGCTGTCCCAGGGCAGTTTCGCGTTCCGGTCCGGCGACGAGGACATCCACATGGCGGTCGAGCGGCGTCTCACCGAGCTGGCGGGAGAGCCGGGACAGCGGCTCCACACCGGCCGCAGCCGCAACGACCAGGTGGCGCTCGACCTCAGGCTCTGGTGCCGTGTCGCCATCTGTGATCTGGTCGATGGGTTGTCCTCATTGCAGGGGGTCCTCATCCGCCGGGCCCGTCAAAACCGGGCCACCTTGGTCCCCGGCTACACCCACCTCCAGCCAGCCCAGCCGGTCCAGCTGGCCCACTACCTGCTCGCCTATTTCGAGATGCTTGATCGGGATCAGGAGCGGTTGCGGGACGCCGACCGCCGAACCGACAGCTCCCCCTTGGGCTCTGGGGCCTTGGCGGGGAACACTCTTGGTATCGACCGCCGGCGGCCGGCCCGTGAGCTGGGTTTCAGTCGGGTCAGCGGCAACAGCCTTGACGCCGTCGCCGACCGTGACTTCGCCGCCGAGCTCACCTTCATATGTGCCCTGGTGGCGGTCCACCTCTCCCGCCTGGCCGAAGACCTCGTGATCTGGAACAGCCGGGAGTTCTCCTTCGTGAGCCTTCCCGACCGCTGGGCGACCGGATCCAGCCTCATGCCCCAGAAGAAAAACCCCGATGTCCTGGAACTGGTGAGGGGACGGAGTGGTCGCTCGGTAGCCGCGCTGATGGGGATCCTGACCGTCCTCAAGGGCCTCCCCCTCGCCTATGACCGGGACCTCCAGGAGGAGCGGGGCCACCTCTTCGTCGCGGTGGACTCGGTCCAGGAGAGCCTCGACGTGCTCACCGGACTTATGACCGCGATCGAGTTCCATCGCAGTGCGATGGCGGAAGCTGCGGCCGATCCCCAGTTGTTGGCCACCGACCTGGCCGAGGGGCTGGTTCGCGGCGGTGTTCCCTTCCGCCTGGCCCACGGCATGGCTGGGCGGGCGGTGCGGGAGGCGGAATCGCGGGGGCTGGGCCTGGATCAGGTGGTTCGGGAGTCGTGGCACCGGCTGGGGTTCCACTCGGCGGAGGAGACGGAGCGCCTCTTCGACCCGGCCCACTCACTCAAGCTTCGCGACCAACCCGGATCGCCCAGTCCCAGGCGCACGACCGAAGCTCTGGCGGCGGGTTCGCGAGCGGTGGTGAGCCATCGGGCCTGGGCCCGCTCGCTGCGCCGGCGACTTCCCGCCTGAGAACGCACCTACTTGTTAGCATCGTCGCCAGCCTCGGCCGTCGGGCGACCAGCCGGTAGGGAGATGTACCGCAAGCTTTATCTGCCGCTCGATAACTCCGACCACTCGGTTGCCGCTTCGGAGGTGGCGATCAGGCTGGCCAAGTCGAGCGGAGCCGAGATCATCGGCTCGCACGTCTACGCCGCTCGGCTCCATGACTACCGCTTCAAGCAGATGGAGTACACCCTCCCCGAGGAGTACCAGGACGAGGCCGAGTTGGAGCGCCAGCGCAAGATCCACGACAGCCTCATCACCAACGGCCTTCAGCTGATCTCCGACTCCTACCTCGACGCTACCCAGAAGCGATGCGCCGAGGAGGGGATCCAATTCACTCCCAAGACTTTCGACGGCAAGAACTGGGAGGTCTTGGTCAAGGACATCAACGAGTCCGACTACGACTTGGTGCTGATGGGGGCCTGCGGGCTGGGCCAAGTCAAAGAGACCCAGATCGGGACCTGTGTCGACAGGGTGGTCCGGCGTGCTCACCGCGATACCTTGGTGGTCCGTCACCGTGAGGGCCGGGAGCCCTTGGATGGCCCGATCGTGGTCGCCGTCGACGGTTCGCCGCAGTCATTCGCCGGGCTTCGGACCGCGCTGGAGCTGGGGCGGGCGCTAGAGCTCCCCGTCGAGGCGGTCTCGGTCTACGACCCCTACCTGCACTACGTGCTCTTCAACGGCATCGTCGGCGTGCTCTCGGAGAAGGCGAGCAAGGTCTTTCGCTTCAAGGAGCAGGAGGCGCTCCACGAGGAGATCATCGACACCGGCCTGGCCATGATCTACTCCTCCCACCTCAAGGTCGCCCGCGACGTGGCTCAAGCCGAGGGAGTCGATCTGCCCATCACGCTGCTCGATGGCAAAGCCTTCGAGCAGGTCCTCCGCTACGTCAGGGAGAAGGACGCCTCAGTTCTGGTCTGCGGCCGGATCGGAGTTCACTCCGACCAGGACATGGACTTGGGTGGGAACACCGAGAACCTGCTCCGGCTGGCGCCCTGCAGCGTGCTGCTCTCCTCCCGCACCTACGTGCCCCCCATCGATGTCCGGGGAGCTGCCTCGGTGGTCTGGACCCCGGAGGCCAACTCGGTGATCGAGCGCATACCCTGCTCGGCCCAGGGCCTCTCGCGTACGGCGGTACTGCGCTGGGCCATGGAGCGAGGTCACTCGATCATCTCCCAGGACATCGTCAGCGCCGCTCTGGGCGACATCCTGCCCCCCGAGGCGTCGGCGGCCATCGGCATCGCGCCGCCGGTCAAATCTGGTGCCGAAACCGACTTCGAGGTCCACATCTGCCGCGAATGCGGCTACACCGCCAGAGGGGTCCAGCCGGTTTCATGTCCCGTCTGCGGAGGAGCCTCGGAGCAGTTCTCGAGAGTGGATCACCGCAGCCTGATGGAGTCGGCTGCGCAGGAGGGGGAGGTCAGCGAGGAGCTGACCTTCGACAATCAAAAGATCGGATGGTCCGCCGACGCCCGCAACCTGCTCCACGAGATGCCCGCCGGCTACCTCCGGCGCCGGATCAAGGCCAAGGTGGAGAAGGTGGCCAGGACCCGGCGGCTCTCGGTGGTGACCCTGCAAGTGGCGGCCACCTTGATTGAGCCAGAGTTGGGCCGTTCCGCCAATGCCCAGCCCCATCGCACTCCGCTCCAGGGCGAGACCGACCTCGTGGGGGCGACCCTGGGCCGAGATCTGGGATTCGAGGGAGCCAACTCGGAATCTGACGACGTCGACCGAGCCCTACTGACCTACGCCGCGGGCGGAGTGGGAGGCAGGTACATCCCCCGCGAAGCTTCCCCCACGGTGGCGAGGCTCAGGCCCCGGGAGGAGGGGACCACGCCGGGTTTCAACAGCGCCGGTCCGGCCGCCGACATCCTGGCGGATGAGGCAGCGCCGGTGCCTGCCGAGTCAGCACCGGAACTAGCCAAGTGCCCGGTGCCGCATGGAGACAGCGCCTAGGTCGCGGACCTCCTCGCGTGCGACCTAGGCGTTTTCGCTGCGCTCGTCTAATGCCACGGTCAGTGGGACGTTATCCGGTCAATGTTCTGACGAACTCCGGTCAAGAAGTTACTGGGGTGGGTTCGTGTTCTTCAGCAGGACTTCAGTAGTGAACGAATCTGCACGTCGATGACGCAATCAGACATCTAAAGAATTTTTGCCGTCATACAGCACCGAATGACTAGCTCATCCCATCGGCGATCGGCCATCCGATACGCTCGCATTGGCTGAACAAAGCGGAAGCCATCACCGTTGGGTGCTCTTGCTGGACCTGGCGGGTGCGCACGGTTCGGCGAGCCGCTACTCACTGTCCACCGGCTCGTTTGCCAGCGGTCCCTCGCTGAACTGGCCCAGCAACGAAGGACTGCCTTCCTCCCAAGAAAAGATGTGGCTGCAGGCTGGACACTCCAGGTCCGCTGCCGGGTCGTGGTCTTCCGGGGGAAGCAGCTCAGCTCCGCAAGCGGGGCAACGCAACGTTTGTGGGGGCGCGTATCCGGTTTCCCTGGCCATCGCCTTCGCGGCCGCCGCCAGGTCGATGGCCACCGCCTGGCACTCGGCGCAGCGGAAGGTGGCTCCGCGGTCCTGATGGCTTAGGTAGCGACCGCTCTCGTCCACGTAGACCGGTGCCCCGAGGACCTCGAAGCGCCCGCCGCGGCAGCCCGACGGGCACACCAAGTGGCGCCGAGCGGAGGCAGCCAGCTCTCAGCCCTCCCCGGAGGTGAAGTTGGGTCGATGCCAGCCATCAGGTCCCTCACCGGCCGTGAGGATCTCGTCAAAGAGCTGGTCCAGGTCGGCCTGGGTGAAGAGGTCGGCCACCCGGGCGCGCAGCCGGGCGGCGCCCTGGCAACCCTTGATCGCCCAGACCACGAACTTGCGACTGAGGCGGACCCCACGCTCCTCGCCGTGGTGGCGGACCATGGCGTCCCAGTGCCGCTTGGCCAACCGGAGGCGGTCCTCGAAGTCTGGATTGGAGCCCGGCTCACCCCAGCGCAGCTGGCTGACCGTCTGCTCCAGGAAGTTCCAGTCACCCAGCATGCCGCGAGCGACCACCACCCCATCGACTGCGCCGGCGCGGATCCGGCCCTCGATCAGGGCCACGTCGTTGACGTCTCCCGAGCCCAGGACCGGGATTCGGGAGACCGACTCCTTGACCCTGGCGATCTGATCCCAGTCGGCGAAGCCGGTGTACTTTTGGCAGCGGGTACGGCCGTGGACGGTGACCGCGGCGACCCCTACCTCCTCCAAGGCCTGGGCCAGCTGGGGTGCGTTGCGGGTCTGCTCATCCCAACCCAGTCGCATCTTGGCCGTTACCGGCACAGCCACCGCCCGGACCATCGCGCTTAGCACTGCCGCGGTCTGGGAGATGTCTCGGGCCAGCGCCGCGCCCGAACCCAGGCGGACCACCTTAGGCACGGGGCACCCGAGGTTGACGTCGACAAGATCGGCCCCTAGTTCGACGCAGATCTGGGCCGCGTCGGCCATCATTTGGGGGTCGTTACCGACCAGCTGGGCAGCCACCGGTTGCTCCTCGGGGCCGAGGTCGAGGAGCCGGCTGGCCACTCCCTCCGGTGCCCTGACCAGCGCCGCGGCGGCGGTCATCTCAGTGCAGGTGAGCCCCACGCCCATCTCGCGGGCAAAGGCGCGGAAGGGTCGGTCGGTGATACCGACCATCGGCGCGATGAAGACTGGGGTCGACAGCTCCAGGCTGCCTATCCGAAGTGCCGCTGGCCGATGCAGCGGCGGACTGACTGGCAGTGAAGTCGCGATCGCGGTCAAGCTGAAGGGGTCCTCCGGGCTGGCGTCGCTGCTAGTGTTCCCGATCCCATGATCGCCGAAGCCGGAGCCGCCGGAACCGCGCTTCGTTTAGAGGTGATGCAGGAGTGTGATCAGAGCCAGCACCGCCGCGAGCGCTACGAGCAGCGCCCAGATAAGGCAGCAGCCCGCCGGCAGCGCACAACAAAAGCCGGGAATCCATGGGAACGGAGGCCGGCCTCGGGGGACGTAGTGGTAGCGGTAGATCTGCGGCACCGGCTGATGTTCTCATCTGCGGGGGAGGGCAGGCAGAGCTCGACGCTGCGGCGTCGATATAGTCGGCACCACCTGGGTGCCACCGACTTGCGCTGAAGAGGAGCCGCTTGCTGCTGGCCATCGACGTAGGCAACTCCAACATGACTGTGGGTCTCTTTATGGGGGAGGAGCTCCAGGCCCACGGCCGCTTCACCACTAGGCGGGATGCCACCCCGGACGAGCTGGGTGGCCAGCTGCTCACCTTCCTGGGGCAGCGCCAGCTACCGGCCAAGGTCGACGCGGTAGCCATCAGCACCGTGGTTCCCAGTCTGAGCCAGCCACTCGCCGAGATGGCCAAGAGCTACTTCGGACTGGAGCCATTGATGGTCGGGCCCGGCACCAGGACTGGGATCGAGATCCATTACGATCCCGCCCGCGACGTCGGAGCCGACCGCGTCGTCACCGCGGTCGGGGTCCAGCACAAGTACGGCGGGCCGGCAATCATGGTCAGCTTTGGGACCGCCACCGTCTTCGACGCCATCGACGCCCAGGGCACCTACTTGGGCGGAGCGATCGCCCCGGGGCTGCAACTCTCGGTGGACGCCCTCTTCGCGCGGGCGGCGCGCTTACCACGGGTGGACCTGGTTGCCCCGGCGAAGACCCTGGGCCGGACCACGGTGACGTCAGTGCAGGCGGGAATCATGTATGGAGCCGCGGCCCAAGCCGAGGGCATGATCGCTCGGATCCGAGAGGAGATGGAGGGCACCCCCAAGGTGGTGGCCACCGGTGGCCTGGCTCACCTGGTGGCGCCGCTGGTCCGAGGGGTCGACGTCATTGATCCCCTGGTCGTGCTCGACGGCCTCAGGGTCCTGGAGGCACTCAACCGCAGTCACGAGTGATCTGACCAACAAAAAAGGGCGCCCCCCGAAAGGGACGCCCCGAGAGGGGGGGGCGACGTTGATAGCCCGGAGAACGCATCTCGGTGAGCTGAACCTAGCCTAGCACCCAACCTAAGAGCGGGCAAATTCCGAGATGGTGACCGAATCGATACGGGAGTGTTGCGACTTGTCCCCGCAGTTCGGACCGTGCCGACTCCTCTTTCCCGCTTGCCGAGAAGGCAGACGTTCGGTAGACTTCGCATCCCCGGCCCGCTGCCGTGTGATTCAGGCGCGGGATTCGGAAGTCACGCCGGCGCCCGCCGGCAGGAGCAAGTGAAAACCATGCAGGAGAAGCCGGTACTCCTTACCCAAAAGGGCCTCGAGAAGTTGCGCCAGGAGCTCGACCATCTGGTCAACGAGCGCCGCACCGAGATCGCCCAGCGGATCAAGACTGCCAAGGAATTCGGCGACCTCACCGAGAACGCCGAGTACGAGGACGCCAAGAACGAGCAGGGCTTCGTCGAGGGCCGGATCCTCACCCTGGAGCAGATGATCCGCAACGCCAGCCTGATCGAGACCGACGACCACAGCGACGGCTCGGTGCAGCTGGGCTCATCGGTGAAGGTCAAGGACGAGTTCGGGGAGATGACCTACACCATCGTGGGTCCCGCCGAGGCCGACGCCGGCTCGGGTCGTATCTCGCTGGAGTCGCCGGTGGGCAAGGCGCTGCTGGGCCGCCGCACCGGGGACAAGATCAACGTCGAGACTCCGGGGGGCGCCCGTCAGGTCCAGATCCTCAAGGTGGCGTGACCCAGCCACCGCCAGCAGGCGGTAAGGCGCTGGCGGAGATTATCGCCGAGCGTCGGCGGAAGGCTGAGCAGCTGCGGCAGGCGGGGATCCCGCCCTGGGGGGTCGATTTCGAGCCCAGCCTCTCCTGTGCCGAGGCGTCGCAACGGGTCCCGGCGGAGCCTGGTCAGCTCGGGGAGACTGCCACCGTGGCGGGCCGCATATTGGGGGCGCGGTCTTCTGGCGGGATCGTTTTCGCCGACTGCAGCGATGAGAGCGGGACCCTGCAGTTGATGGCGACCCGTGAGCAGGCTGCCGGAACCCTGGTCGACCAGCTGGAAGCCTTGGACCTCGGTGACATCGTGGGCGCGGAGGGCAGGCTCACCCGGACTCGCCGGGGTGAGCCCTCGCTCAGCCTGGGACGCCTCACCATGCTGGCCAAGTCGCTGCGCCCGCCGGCCGCCAAGGGCAAGGGATTGACCGACGTCGAGCAGCGCTACCGCCGCCGCTATCTGGACCTCCTCTCCGACCCCGGACAGCGGGAGATCTTTCGCCAGCGCAGCCAGATCATCCGAGCTCTGAGACAGGTCCTGGACGGCCGTGGGTTCCTCGAGGTTGAGACCCCCATGCTGCAGGCGGTGCCGGGTGGCGGCAACGCCCGACCGTTCCGCACCCATCACAACTCCCTAGACGCTGAACTTTTCCTCCGGATCGCCATCGAGCTCTACCTGAAGCGGCTTCTGGTTGGCGGTTTCGAGCGGGTTTATGAGATCGGCCGGACCTTCCGCAACGAAGGCCTCTCGCCCCGCCGCAATCCCGAGTTCACACTCCTGGAGGCGTACCAGGCCTACGGCAACCTAGAGACCATGAAGGAGCTCTGCCAGGCCCTGCTGGTGGCTTCTGCCGAGTCGGTTCTCACTGAGGGGGCGGAGACCCCACTGCAGCGCCCGTTCCCGTCGAGGACGATGCTGGACCTGGTGCAGGAGGCGACTGGAGTCGACTTCGACAAGCACTGGGATAAGCCTCAACAGCTGGCAGAGGAGGCTGTGCGCTTGGGGGTCGAGCTTCCTGACCAGCCCTCGTCAGGCCAAGCCCTGTTCGCGGTGTACGAACACGTGGTGGAGCCCCGCTTGGACGGACCGATCTTTGTCACCGACTACCCGGTCGAGGTCTCGCCGCTGGCCCGGCTCAGCTCTGATCCCCGGTTCGCCGAGCGTTTCGAGTTGGTGGTTGGGGGTCGAGAGCTGGCAAATGCGTTCTCCGAGCTCAACGACCCCATCGAGCAGCGCCGCCGCCTCGAAGAGCAGGCTCGACTGCGGGCTGAGGGGGACCCCGAGGCTCAGCCCTTCGATGAGGACTTCATCGAGGCCCTCGAACAGGGTATGCCCCCGGCCGGCGGGATCGGCATCGGGGTGGATCGCCTGGTCATGCTGCTCACAGGGGCCAAGAGCATCCGGGACATCCTCCTCTTCCCCACCCTGCGGCCTCAGCGGACCGACGGCGGAGAGGCCACCAGGGATCGCTCCCGTACCCCTTCCCCCTAACCTTTACCGATGCTCGCGCTCAGCTTCATTCGGGAGAACCCCGAGCTGGTCAGCCAAGGGGCGCTGCGCAAGGGCGAGCCCGCTCCCGTTGCGGAGATCCTGGACCTGGATCGGCGGCACCGGGAGCTGATGCGAGAGGAGGAAGCGGCGCGTGCCGAGATGAACACTCGCTCTGCCAACCTGACCCGTGACCAGGTGGATTCGGCCAGAGCTGACCTGGGCGGGCTCAAGACGAGGATCCAGCACCTCGGCGAGCAACGCCGGGAGCTGCAGGAGCAACTCGACCAACTGCTTCTACTGGTGCCCAACCTGCCCCACGAGTCGGTGCCCGACGGAACGTCTGACGATGACAACCTGGTCGTGCGCACCTGGGGCGAGCCACCGAAGTTCGACTTCCAGCCCAAGCCACACTATGAACTGGGCGAGGCACTGGGAATATTCGACTTTGAGAGAGCGGTCAAGGTCGCCGGTAGCCGCTTCGCGCTGCTGCGCGGCGACGGAGCGCGGTTGGAGCGGGCGCTGGCCCTGATGATGCTGGACATCGCCACCCGGGTCCACGGCTACACCGAGGTGTCTCCGCCGCTCATGGTCAATCGGAATTGCATGGTGGGGACCGGCAATCTGCCCAAATTTGAGCAGGATGCCTTCCATGTGGTTGAGGGAGATCGGTTCCTAATCCCGACTGCCGAGGTACCGGTTACCAACCTTTATCGCGACGAGATCCTGTCCGCCGACCAACTCCCCATCCGCCACGTCGCCTGGACTCCCTGCTGGCGGAGCGAGGCTGGAGCGCCGGGCAAGGACACCAAGGGATACATCCGATTGCACCAGTTTTCCAAGGTGGAGTTGGTCAAGTTTGTCGTGCCCGAATCGTCCCTCGAGGAACTCGAGACACTGGTTGCCGATGCCGAGTCGGTGCTGCAGGCGCTGGGGATTCACTACCGTGTGCGGCTCATGTGCGCCGGCGACATGGGTTTCGCTCAATGGAAGAAATACGACCTCGATGCCTGGGCCCCTGGCATGAATCGGTTTCTCGAGGTCTCGTCGTGCTCAGTGTTCAGTGACTTCCAAGCCCGCCGGGCAGGGATTCGTTTCAGGGATGGACAGAGCAGGCCCGCGTTTGTGCACACGCTGAATGGCAGCGCTCTGGCGCTGCCCAGAACGCTCGATTGCCTCTTGGAGACATATCAGACCGAACGTGGCACGGTTCGTATCCCGGAGCGGCTGCGCCCATACTTTGGGGAGGTCTCGGAGATCGGGTGAGACACGGGTGTGCTCATGATCTCCCGCGGAGGGATGGCAGAGCGGTTGATTGCGGCGGTCTTGAAAACCGCTGGGGCCGCAAGGCTCCCCGGGGTTCGAATCCCCGTCCCTCCGCCCCTTTCGAGATCAAAACGACATCTGACCAGACGGACTCAACTCGCTTCCGGAGGAGTGGCGTAGGCATTTGACAGCCTAACTGACAGCCTAACCCCGCCAGGCTCCCACCCTGACCAGCGCCTGCCAGATGGTCTTGACGTTGCTCGGAGCCTTGCCAAGAAACCAGGCTCTTGCTGATTACAGAGCTACCGAAAGAGATTTGAATAGCTAAGTGATAATACGGGGTGTCAAAGGAGTGAAACCAGCATGACAACCTCCTATCTTGCAACTACATTGGGAGGGAAATGAGACGCAGGACATTCGATCTGCTGGCTTCTGG
>JBAUWA010000150.1:0-7817 GCA_049583555.1 Candidatus Dormiibacterota bacterium
GAAGTATCCGACCCGATCTCAAATGCTCCCGGGTCGAGTTCAAGCCCGACGCGAAGAGCACTTAACTGGACAGGTTTTGCATGACCATTGCTGACCGTCCGAGCACATCCCTCGGGGCTAGTGATGACGGTTCCCGGAGCGCGGATCGAAAGGCAGGGCGTGGCGGCCTTGGCCGCCGGCCACAATCGCGAGATGATTCGAACGTCGCAAGGCGTCCCCGCCGCGAGTCAAAGGGGGCCTGAAGTGGGTCGAATCGTTGTTATGAACCATGTGACCCTGGATGGGGTGATGCAGGGGCCAGGGCGACCGGACGAGGACACCCGAGACGGCTTCACGCACGGCGGCTGGGGCGGCCGGTCCGTAGTGCCTGACGACGCGACGGGCAAGGCGATGGGCGAGAGGATGGCTGCAGGAGGCGGCCTGGCAGGATGGCTGTTCGGGCGGTGGACCTATGAGCAGCTGCTGGCCTCCTGGAACGCCCGCGGCGGCCCGTTCAAGGAGGCGCTGAACAACTCACCCAAGTACGTCGCGTCGACCACCCTCACCGAGCCGCTCCGATGGCCCAACTCCTCGCTTCTGCGAGGCAATCTCGCCGACGCCGTGGGAGCGCTGAAGGCGCAAGCCGACGGCGTTCTGGCGATCATGGGCAGCGGCGAGCTGATCGGGTCGCTGATGGCTGCCGAACTTATAGACGAGTACCTGCTAATGATCCACCCGCTGGTGCTTGGCAGCGGACGGCGGCTGTTCCAGGCAGGGGTGGATGTAAGACTGCGACTGACCGATAGCGTGACCACGGCGACCGGCGTGATCATCACCACCTACCGGCCAGCCACGGAATAATCGCGGACTGCCGGGAGCTCGTTCGACCGGCCTGATGCACCCTGCGACCACCACTTAACTGGACAGGTTTTGCTCGGACCCAGGATCTCGGTAGCACAGCGCTCAGCTTCAGATTCTTGGTAAGGAAGAGGTCGCGGGTTCAATCCCCGCCCTGGGCTCCCTTGATCTCAGAAGCACCCCATAAATAGCCAAACTCGGGTAGTTGGCGGCGGGCACAACGCTGCCAGGCCAGCGAGACCAGAGCTTGAGTCACCTCCAGCACTGATCGTCGTAGAGTGAGCGCCGCACCAGTTCCGAATTCTCGGAGCCATTGTTGCTTCCGCCTAGTGAGAGTCACCAACCGGCGAGTGGTGCCTGTTCGCCGTCAGCGGCGCACTCCTCCTTGCTGCGTGTAGCTCCGGCGTGCCCCGCGCATCTCAAACTCCAAGCCGCAGCCACTATCCCGGTTGGACGGCATATGAGAATGCCACTCTCAGCATGTCCATCAAGTATCCCCCTGGATGGACGGTGAAGGCGGGTCAGACCCTCGGTGGGTACGCTCTACCCGGCGGCCCGGTTCCTACTTACTACGTGTGGGTTGGCGAGACCGACGGCCCTTGGGTAAATTTCTGGTGGGACAATATCGGCAGCTACCGCCATGACAACGAGCCGTGTGGGGGTACGACGAAAGAGGCTCGCCTGGCGAGTCGGACCATCCGCATGTGTGCTGATCCGGCTACCGCTCAAATGGGAGCGGCGGACTTCTGGGACTTTCAAATCAACGGCCTCGATGCCCAGTTGAGCGTCACCCCCTCACCGGGGGCAGATCGGGCCCTGTTGTCCCAGGTGCTCGGAACGATCATGTTCCTCGAGCAAGCTCAACCAGACTAGATGACGGGCGCTGGGGCGTGACAGGAGCCTTCGCGCTGTCGCTCGGAGGGACAGGGCCTGGGTAGAGCGCTTTCTTTGGCCCCTTACGCTTGCCCTCCCACTCTCAGTTGCACAGCGCAGACACCAAAATCCTTGGTAAGGAAGAGATCGCGGGTTCAATCCCGCCCCGGGGCTCGCTGGTGGGGGCGGGCGACCCGATATCAGGCTGGCCGCCAGGTCATCCCGTCTCGGAGTTGGCCCAGCGCTGGTACTCGGATAGCGCCAAGTCCCGTCCACAGTCGCAGTGGAGAGGGATCCAGACGTGTCTCTTCTCGTCGTAGCCGATCGACAACGCCGCATCGCAGGAGGGTGCGTGCCCGGCGCTGATCAGAGCGTGATATAGCGCTCGGCACATGTCTCGGTCCGACTCCCGCGCAGACTGCGTTTGTCCTAGATCCGTGCCCGTGGACTTGACCTCACCGTAGTGACCTCACCGAAGGTACACCTAATTAGCTCTCGCGACCAGCCTCAACCGAAGCCGCTCCTCGGGAGCTGGTCAGGGTTCGACTCGCTCGGGCATCTCCCGCTGTAAGCGGGGCGATCGCTGACGAAGGGAGTACCTTGCACTAGTGCTAGCCAGACTCCGGAGCGTGCGACGACTTCTGTTGCTGCTGGCGATCGCGGCGGGAGCTGTGCTGGTTGCCATCCTGCTGGTGGGAGTCAATCCGCTCCAGGTGAAGTGCCAGAGCCGCAGCGACCACGCGACGGTTCGTGTGCTGGGTGTCTCAACGAGTGCCCAACTAGTCGTCCAATGCCGGAGTGGCTTCAAACTCCCTGTGGTTCCCTGAAGGCCGGCGCCCTGGCCAAAGGGGGACATTCACGAGATCAATGAGAGATCTCTCTCACAGGCGGGAGGCATTCCGATGCACGAGCCCAGAGAAGGGTCTCCGACTGGCGCGAGAGCGCGCGACAGGACGCAGCCCCCGGGCCAACCAGTTCCACGGGTCAGAGGAACGTTCACGCAGTTCGGGGCGCGTCATGTAAAGGGTGTCGCGATCGTACGCGGCCTCGTCGCGGTCTGGTTGGTGTGCCTGGGGGCCACCTTTTGCGCCTTCGGTCACTGGTGGGGAGCACTCCTTTTCCCGGCGGCTACTTTCGTCGGTTGGCTCGCTACCAGGTGCCCCGCTGCAAGAAGATGGGTCTCGATACCACGAGGGACCTTCAGACTCCAGGATAGGTCTCCCGCTCATCGAGGAGCGGCGTAGGGCGGAAGGAATCTCCCGGTCTAGGATCGAGCCTTTGCAAGACCACATAAGTGGACGTCTCACGGTGGCCGTCCCACTCTCAGCCATACACCGCTTAGCCTCAAATACTTGGTAAGGACGAGGTCGCGGGTTCAATCCCCGCCCTGGGCTCCAGGGATCTCAGCGGCCCTGGCCCGACGTCCTTGAAGTCGACTCCGTGCGGGCCAGTGTCACGAAATCTTCACCTCCTTGACCGGGCGCTCGAAGGGGATCAAGCTGACACGAGTGAGCCGTAGGTGATAGCCCGCAGGCGCTTGGAAAGGGGGATAGATGAAGACGACAAAGTTCGTCAAGGCAGTCGTGGGGATCGGCGCACTACTTCTGGCGCTAATGGTCGCGCCGGCCACGATGGCCTATGCCGCCACGTCCGTCAACGTCCCATGCGCTGGTCCCGGAGGTGGAGCCGCTGGACTCATCGCGGCCATCAACGCCAGCAACGGGAGCGGAGGCGGGAAGATCAACCTCGCCCCGGGATGCACCTACGTCCTCACCGTTCCCAACAACTCAGGCCCAATGACCGGAGCGAACGGCTTGCCAGCGGTGACGAGCCAGATCGTAGTGAACGGCAACGCTGCCACGATCACCCGAAACCCTGAAAGCCCGACGCCTTTCCGGATCTTTGAGGTGGATGGTCCAGGCGGGAATCTCACTCTCACAAACCTTTCCGTCACTGGCGGGGTTGGTCCCTTCGGAGGAGGAATCTTCAACGACGAGGGCATGGTCACCCTTAATAACTGCGAAGTGGCGGGCAACACTGGCGCCATGGGAGGTGGCGGCATCGCCAGCGGCATCGGGCCAGATCACCCCACCGACATCGGCCCCATCGGAACGTTCACCCTCAACAAAAGTCAGGTGACCAGCAACAGCGCTCCCGGTGGGGGTGGGGGAGGTGTGCTGAACCACGCCGGCACGCTCATCCTCAACGACAGCCAGGTCAACGGCAATAGCTCCCTGAACGGTGGCGGTATCGCCAGCGGTACTGGCAATGGGGGCACCGCCGGCTCCAGCATGCTGATCCTCAACCGCACCGAGGTGAACGACAACTCGGCTTCGGTTGGCGGCGATGACCCCGCCGCAGGCGGCATCGCCAACGGCGGCACAGCTGTCATCAACAGCTCTGAAGTGAACGACAACCTTGCTCCTGATGGTCTCGGGAGCGGCATCCTCAACCACGGCACCATGACTATCAACCGGAGTCAGGTGAATGACAACAGCGCGCCCGATGGCGGCGACGGCGGCGGCATCGTCAACTACAACGTCAACAGCGATCCCCCGATGCCCCCGATCGCGCCTAACAGCGGCATGCTCCGGATCAACAGCAGCCAGGTGGATGGCAACAGCGCGGCTGATGGGGCTGGCGGCGGAATCCTCAACGACTTCCCAGGCCAAGAGCCAGCCACGCTTGTTCTGGATCACACCTTTGTGGACGCCAACGTCGCGGCCGAGGGGGGCGGCATCTACAACATTTTTGGTCCCGTGACGCTGGGGTCGTCCTCCGTCAGCGGTAACACCCCCGACAACTGCGAGCCCCTCGGAAGCATCCCGGGCTGTATCGACTAGCAATCTGAAGCGACCCGGGGGACCGACGCACTGGTGACTCGTTAGCGGATTGGGTCTCGCAACGGGACCGACTTCCGCGCGTGTTCAAGGTGCGCTCCGAGGACGCGTGAGGGTCGGGCCCGATCACCAGTTAACTGACCAGGTGTTGCTCGGAACCCGGACGTCAGCAGCACAGCGCATACCTTCAGATTCCTGGTAAGGGAGAGGTCGCGGGTTCAATCCCCGCCCTGGGCTCCACCGATCTTGGCACGACGGTGTGCTTGCGGGCTCCACCAATGGTCTAAGGTAGGCCTCGAACAGCCCAGTTTATCGGCGCTCAGGGCCTGGCCCATCTGGGCGCCGATGGAGGGCACCAGCGGGTCCGGGGCTGACTTCAGAAACGCCTCCCAACTCTGCGGCGCTAGTTGCGCCCAATCTCTCTGTCGGCGCCCTTTTGGACGGCGCTAGCGCTCCTTCCGGTTGGCGATGGTCAAACGCATGACCCAGCGCCACTTAGCGATGCGGCGGTCACGGATGAAGCCGAACTCCTCGAACAGGCTCTCCGGGCCGGTGTGCAGATAGGCGCCTTGCTGCGGGTCACGCCCGTCCAGCTGCTCGGGATAGGCCTCTACTACGCCTCCTCCCGCCTGCCTGATCGCGCTCAGTGCCCCCGCGAGTCCGGCCCGTGCCACACCTTGTCGCCGGCTTCCGCTGCCGGTGAACACGCAGCCGATCCGCCAGTCAGGTAGGTCGATGAGGTCCTTCTGATAGGTCTTGGCGTTCTTGATCGTGGCAACCTCGGCCGGCGGGCCGTACTGACACCAGCCCACGCACGCGTCGCGGCGGTAGACGAGGACCTGATGGACGGATCCGTTCTTGACGTGTGCAAGTTTGGCCTCGCGGTTCCCGGCCGCGGTGCTGTCCTTGCCAATGCCCTCGCGGTGGAACCCGATGCACCAGCAACCACCCCATACACCGTTGTTCGCCTCCACCAGTGCCGCGAAATCAGCCCAGGTATCGGGGGCGAGCAGCTTAGTCGTGTACCGGCCCGACGGCGGTGTCACAGCTCAATTCTGCTCGACCAGCGCCGCCGCCGCCGCCGGAGGCCATGATGCGCTTGACGAAGGGTCTTTGGCGGTGGCGGTTGAGGAGATCGAGGAGCAGAAGGCGACCTACGAGCGCGAGAAGCGCCAGCGCCGAGAGCAGCGCGAGTCGCGTCCAACGGCACCGGCTTAGGATGGTGTGGCTATGACATTTGGGCTCCCAGACCTGCTTGTGATCCTCGCAGGCGGGGCAATTGGTTTGGTGGCGGGGGGCATCCAGCGCCACCGCCGGCGCCAGGGGGACGGTGAGCTGCACCACCACGAAGAAGGATCTGAGCGTGACCGCCAACGTCACGAGGCGCTTCAGACGGCTCGCGATATTGCGCGAGAGGCCTATTGGCGATCGCAGGGTGGCGGGCAGTTTTAGCCGAAGTTGAACTGTCTAAAGTTACTTCGGTGCTTTCTACTAGGGGGGTAGGCGCTGGCTTGCGCCCAGGGCGGTCAGACTGATCGGCCTCATGCGCCGCTGGCATGTAACTAGCTACTAGAGCGGTCCGGGGCTCCTCCGGCCTAAGACCACCTTCGTTCCTTGGCTCAGCCTCGGTGGCCTAGGGGCCCTGCATCCCGCCGTGAGCCAAGGATGTTATTGCCACATAAGTGAGCAGGTTATGATGACGCCGCTGATCTCGGTAGCACAGTGCACAGAGTCAACTACTTCGTAAGGAAGAGGTCGCGGGTTCAATCCCCGCCCTGGGCTCCCACGATCTGAGGGCGGCATCTGATCATTAGAGCCACAGCGGCTACGGCACCGAGTAGGCCACCAACTGAGGCTTCCCCCGCGGCTTTGTCTTCGAAATCTTCAATGCCCCGAGTGGCACCAGCACGGTGTTGCCGGCGATAGCGATCGGGGCGTTGGTTGAGGCCGGGAGCTGATGCCGGTACACGATGGCACCGGTCGTGCTGTTGAGCGCGAGGAGCGTGCCGTTGATCAAGGTGGTGAAGACCAGATTGCCCGAGACCGTCGCTGCCCCCAGGGGTAGGTCTGATACCTTGGTGTCCCACTCGACCTTGCCGGTAGAGAGACTCAGGGCTTCTATCTCTCCGGCTTCCGGAAGGACCGGGACACCCAGCACCGTGCTCATCGATTTGATCCGGAACGGAAGGTCGATCGTCACCACGTAAACGGTGTTCCCGGCCAGCGCCATATTGCTGAGGATGCCCCCAAGCGCCCCGGGAAGGTAGGTGTACGGCGCCTTCAGCTTGCTTTCGTGCTCCAGGGCCCGGAGAGAGTCGTCGTCGTGGCCGTCGTGCGCGCCTACCGGCGTCTTCCAGATGAGCGCCCCGGTTGCGGCGTTCATCGCATAGACGTAACCCAGTTTGCCCCCACCGATTACCGTCGGCACACCGTCCACATCCGCGGAGATCGGGGAAGCCTGCATATCGTGGTCATAGAAATCGTCGGGCAGGCCCTGGTAATACCAGCGCAACTTCCCCGTCGCCGCCGAAACGTTCACGTCGCTGTCGGTGTAGAGGTCTTGCGAAGGGTACTTAATCGCGTCGGCACCGCTCTGGTAAGGATTGCCGATACCGAAGGTGACCGAGCCGTCGGTCCCGACCAGCGGAGTCTCCCAGGCCCCTCCTGAGCCCAATCCGAGCGCCTTGACGCCCTTTTCTGGACCTACCACGGTGTTGAACGTCCAGAGCAGCTTGCCGGTCGAAGCGTTCAGTCCCAAGAGCACCCCGCCACCCGGCCCGGAACCGTATTGGCTGGCTAGGTAGACACGTCCATCCGCCACCTGGGGCTGAATGCCAAGCGTGCCCTGGCCCTTCTTGAGGAGATGGCGGTCAATCCAGACGGGGCGGCCCGTGTCGGCATTGAGGGCGAAAACGGTGGTCGGCGCAGCTCCGAAAACGATGCCGTTGACGACGGCGACTCCGTTCGGGCCCGGCCCACTCAACAACGCTTGGTTCAACCGGTACTCCCACCTCAGCTTCCCGGTGCTCAAGTCGAGCGCGTAGACGTTTGACTCTTGATCTTGGATGTAGACCACGCCGTTCACCACAATCGGCACCGAAGTCAGCGAACCCGCATCCAAGACGCTGGTGGCTCCCTTGCCGGTGAGGTTGAAGGTCCAGGCTTCCTTCAGGTCGGACACGTTGGCAGACGAGATCACCGCACCGGTCGCGTCCCGGGTATTGGCCAGGTCTCCGTTGGGGTACGGCCACGATCCAGACGGCACGG
>JBAUWA010000151.1:0-5419 GCA_049583555.1 Candidatus Dormiibacterota bacterium
GAGGCCGTGTGACCAAACTCCAGGTCATCGCGGCCGCCGTGGCGCCCACGCGTGCGCACATCGCCTCGTAATCGTCGCCCCGTTGGGCGAACGACCGCACTGCCTCTGTTAGCGCGTCTTCGTCCTCTGCCGGAATCACCCAGCCTAGCCCGCGCTCTCTAACGAGGTCAGCAAAGTAGTCGCCATCAGAGCAGATGATTGGCAACCGTGCCCATAAGTAGTCGAGCATCCTCGTCCTGAACGCGTAGCGGGTCTCGGCATGGTCGAAGTGGATAGAGACGCCACAGTCAGCCGCGGCAAGCCATTGGCCGCGACTCTCGTACGGTACCCAACCATCGTGAAATAAGACAGCGGTCCCCGAAACGCCGAGGTGAGCAGCTAGGTCGCGTGCACGCTGTGGCATCCACATTCGCCCAGGGACTCCCGGATTGGGATGCGTGGTCGACATGAACAATAGGCGGAGGTTGCGGTGCTGTGGAGCGAGCCGGGCGACGGCTCGGATCAGGGTGAGGGGATCGAACCAGTTGTAAATCCCACCGGCCCAGAGCAGGATGGTCGCGCGGTCGTCCAATTCCGGACTTATTGCCGCCCGATCGCCGGGGTGGCGAGTCGGTGGGGGAGAATCGGACACGCCGAAGGGCACCACGTCGATCAGTTTTCGTAAGGACCTATCCGCGTCCCAAGTCCGGGGATTCACCCGACCAGAGCGTAGAAGGGCACCGAGCCAAAGGTCTCTTTGCCGTTCGCTGGCGCATATGAAGAAATCACCAGAGTGAAGTAGGTCAGCGAGAGCCTCGGTGATCTGTAAGCTGGACAGTTCGCGTGAGGCATCGCTCCCGTGGGACTCTTGCTCTAACACGGCCAGCGGAAAAGGGTCATACAGATCCACTATCAATGGAATGTGAGCTCTCTGAAGTGATGGGTAGCGCACCAGAGATAGCCCCTCGATCAATATTGCATCATGCTCTTTCGTTAGGGCGTCAATGCCCGAAGTAGAGACAGGACCCACGATTTGCAAACCTTCAAAGCTAGTTTGCGAGGACTCGATGCCCACGATAGTCACATCGTGGCCGGCAAGCGCAAGCTGGTGCCCCAACTCCACGCACCGAATTCCTGGACCAGCCAATCGACTGGAGATGACATCATTAGCCGTCACCAGTACGCGGGCCATTGCGGCACAATATCAGAGTCACGCGCCTTCGGTCCGAGCGTGGCTAACCAGCGAAGTCGGTCATTTCGCAGACGTCCTGGACGGTTAGATGCTGAGTGGAGAACCTCCGTCGGCGGGGCTCAGGACCCGGCTGGGGACCGCGGCCGACCGTGCAGCTTCGTTCTGATCTTCGATCGTGACGAGATCGTGACGTCGCTTGCCCCGGAGTGGCATCGACTTCGGCTAGTGTAGCTCCTCGGATGGGTGCGTGGCCGAGTCGTCTAGGACCGGCCCGCCGCACCCAGAGCTCCAGCACTGCAATCGCGATGGTACCTATCACGAAGAAGCGACTGCTTGTGGTCATCGTCGGCATTGGGCTGATCAGCGGCGCGCTTTCGTCGGTTCTCGGCGAGCATTCTGAACCCGGTACGGGGGCGCGAGGCGCCGCAAGTGCCACCAAACCTCTGGCGTTCAACAAACCGCAGAACGCGACATCCGAGCAGACGTCATGTCTTGACCTTCCGCTGAGCAGTCAGCTGATCAGCCCCGAGAGCTGCTGGCGGACTGGGCCCACCTCGATGCTGATAGCCGGTACCTTCCCCAGCCTTGCAGGGGCTGGGGCTATCGCAGTGCTCCAGGGCCAGCAGCGCCAGGTGAGCGTGGTTCCCGGGTCTGGTGCGCTATCGGTGGTAGGGGCAGGCGGCAATGCAGGGTGTGTTCGGGGCGCGCGAGGAACTTACTTCCAGGTCGGTCTCACCAGCGGTGCGGTCGGGTCAGCTAGCGCGTCCCAGTGTGCTGGAGCGGAGCAGGTCCAAGGCAGTTCGGTTACCGCGAGTACCCCGGCGCGATCGGTCAGTAATGCGATAGCCGCAGCCACGCCCGCAGCCGCCACGTTGATTCCTCCTCCAGTTTCGCCTTCGTACTACGAGGAGACCACTTACGTAGACGAATGCGATGTTGGCTCCACGGTGGGATGCCCCATTTATCTCCAGGGCCAATCGACTGTCACTCCAACCCCTTCTGGCATCGTGGTGCTCGACTTCGGGTCTCCGTGCTCTTCCGGATCCACCTATGGCACCGAGATGTTCTATGGAGGTGGGTGTGTTCCCGACAGCACCATCCACCAACTGGTGCAAGAGTGGATCAGCGGCTACGCCTCGGACCACAGTGGAGCTGGCCAAGAAATAACTTTGGCTGTAGGCACGAGCAACAGCTATACCGCAGACGATGCTTCTGGGGAGCCAGCGAACCTGGCCACCTCGGGCAGCGAGTGGTTCCAGCTGGTAGTTGGGGCGCCCTACAATTTGGGAGCTGGTGTTGTCACCCTTTGGGCGGCCAGCGACATGGAGCAATCCAGCGACGACGAGTGGTATGACGGAAGCGACACCCTTGAATGGGTGGAAGGGTACTCTGCGGCTGCGTTTCCGTCCGCTCCACCCACTAGTTGTTCTCTCGGCATGCGCGGTTCGCTTGCCGACTTTGGTGACGACGTGCTCGGGGGCTCGGGGAGTGGCGACGGCTGGACCGTGAACCAGATCTACGACGTAGCTCAGGGCATCACAGGCACGTGCGCGCTGCCGGAGATCTATTACAACGCCAACGCTTCGGAATGGCTCGATTTAAGTCAGTGGGCTCAAAACCAGGGATATCCGCCGATGCAGTTCACCGCGGTGATGGTAGAGCCCGGCGGCACCTCCACGTGCCCGGCCCCCAACGGATACACGCTACTATCCGCTTCCTGTGCCTGGTCGACGCTACAGATCGATACCGGTCAACAGCCTCAGGTACCAGCCATCACTCAGATCGCGACCGCTCTCCAAGCTCCAGGGCCTTCCGTGACTGCCTTGGTCCCGAACAACGGGCCGGAGGCTGGCGGCAACCAAGTGGTGATCTCCGGGTCGGGCTTCCTCGGCACACAGACCGTGTACTTCGGCTCGCAGGGTGTGGTCGTGAGCACCGGCGAGGTCAATGGCCTCGGTACTCAGATCACGATCCAGGCCCCGTCAGAGAGCCCTGGACAGGTCAACGTGGTAGTCGAATCCGGGCTTGGCGCTAGCTCAGTGGGAAGCTTCGATGAGTACCAATTCGATGCGCCGCCGTGCACCGCCGACGCCGTTTCGCTAGAAGCTGCGTCCGTGGCCTCTGGGTTCCAGGACCAAGCCTCCGCATCAGCCACGTGTCCTGAAGGCGCCAGCCCCGAATACAGCTACTTCACGAGATATGCGGGGGCAGCCAGCTGGACACTCGACGCCGCGTGGATCGGACCGACGTGGGAATGGTCCACTACTGGGTTGCCGGTAGGCTCGTACCAGGTGCTCGTGTGGGTTAGCGACGGCCCGTACAGCGTCCCTCAAGCACAGGCTCTCACGGAGCTAACGGTCGCGCCTCAGCCACCTTGCACTTCGGATACCGCAACCGCTGCCCCCAACCCCGTGCTCTCTGGCGATTCGGTACAACTCACGGCTTCGGGCGCTTGTCCGGTTGGGTCCTTGCCCCTCTACACGTACTTCACTCGTCCTGCTAGCGCGGAAGCGTGGACATTGCGGGCTGCGTGGATCGGTCCTACCTGGTCATGGCCGACGTCCGGTCTGGCCCCCGGAACCTACGACGTGCTGGTTTGGGTGAGCGATGGGCCATACACGGTTCCTCAGGCGCAAGGCGCCGTCTCCGTCGTGATCGAGAGCCTAACTCCTTGTAGTGCAGATTCGGCCACTGCATCACCTGAGGTGCTCGAAGGAGCGCCGGTCCCAGTCGCCGCTACCTCGACATGTCCGAGTGGCTCAACGCCCCTTTACTCATACTTCGTGAGCGGTCCAGACGGCGGTAACTGGGTTCTGCAGGCGGCGTGGATCGGACCTAATTGGACCTGGTCGACGGTAGGGCTATCCCCAGGTACCTATCAGGTACTGGTGTGGGTAAGTGACGGACCTTACAGTGTGCCCCAGGCACAGAATGCGGCGACGGTAATTATTGAGCCGCACGTCGCGTGCAGCGGAGTTAGTGTCGGCGCTCCGGCTGTCGCGACCGAAGGACTGGCAGTCGCGATCAGCGCTACAAGCACATGCCCAGCTGGGGCAACTCCTCTCTACTCTTATTTCGTTATGGGCCCGGGCGGTGGGGGTTGGACATTGGAAGCTGCTTGGATAGGAAGCACCTGGTCTTGGCCCACAGTTGGGTTGGCAGACGGAATATACGAGGTTCTTGTCTGGGTGACCGACGGTCCCTACACGATCCCGCAGGCCCAGGGAAGCGCCACAATCAGCGTATTCACTCAAAGGCCATGCACCAGCGTCACGGCACAGGTGTCGCCTGCTAGTGCGGCGGCCGGTCAGCCGGCCATCGTCTCTGCGGTGGGGACCTGCCCAGTGGACACGCAGCCGCTCTATAGCTACTTCACGGGCGCAAGTCCTACCGGACCGTGGTCGCTCCAGGCGGCGTGGATCGGACCTGACTGGACCTGGAATACCTCAGGGCTGTCCAACGGGACGTATTACGTAACGGTCTGGGCAAGCGGGGCCGAATACATTGGTCCTGAGGCGTCCACCGTTGCAAGCATTACCATCAACACCCCAGCCGCGTGTAGTGCTCTCAGCGCCTCGGCGGTCCCGGCAACGGTGAGCGCGGGTCAGGCGGTAGTAGTCACAGCGAGCAGCTCGTGCCCGACCGGAGCTTCGCCTCTGTATTCCTACTTCACCAGCTCGCCAGCGTCTCCGGGAGTTTGGACTCTGGACGCGGCGTGGATCGGACCCAGTTGGACTTTCTCCACCGGCGGACTAACTGCAGGTGATTATCAGATCCTGGTCTGGGTCAGCGATGGCCCCTACACAGTGCCCCAGTTACAGGCTGCTCAATCCGTTTCCGTAGAGGCTGACGCGCCTTGTACGGCGGTGTCCGCGACTGCACCAGCGACCGTTGTGAGCGGACAACCAGTCGACGTCACGGCTACCTCGACCTGTCCTGCTGGGGCGCAAGTCGAATACTCATATTTCCTCATGACTCCAGGCTCCAGCGGGTGGACGCTGCAGGCCGCATGGATCGGTCCCAGTTGGATCTGGAACACTGTAGGAGTGGGTTTGGGCACCTACGAGATTCTGGTTTGGGCCAGCGACGGACCCTATACAGTGCCTCAATTGCAGACGCAGATCGCCGTCGCGGTAACCGGGTAGGCGACTTCTCAGCCCTGCCCGAGGCGATGAGCGCCATCGGATCGGGTGATCGAGCCATAGACGCCCTGGAATCGGTACGGTGTACTTGCGGGCAGGTCATGCG
>JBAUWA010000152.1:0-21476 GCA_049583555.1 Candidatus Dormiibacterota bacterium
AAGCGGCGCGAGCCGCGGCCCGAGCCGCCCGGCGCCGGAGCGGCGGGTGAACGAAACCTCGGCGACGCTTCTAACAGCCGCTGCCTGCCTCTTCGCGGTTGGTCTGTTCGCGCTGATCCACCGTCGAGACGCGGTGGGCGCGGTTCTGGCTCTTTTGCTCGGATTCAACGCCGTCGCCAGCGCCTTGGTCGGCTTCTCGGGGATCGCCTACCGATCCGCCGAGGCCGCTCAACTCCAGTCGTTCGCGCTGGTGGTTGAGGTAACAGGAGCGCTCTGCGCCGCTGCTGGGGTATCGATGGCGGCCCTGCTGCGCAGGCGCACGGGTGGTCAGGACCTCTTGGAGTTGCTGACCTTGGGACCACAACTGGAGGCGGGCGCCGAACCTGGCGGAGACGAAACTCAGCCTCCTCCAGCCGAACCGGCGCAGGAGGAAGCCGCCGAGGTCCCGGGCACCGATACCGCGTCCGACCCGGACGACGAGGTCTGAGGTGGGGATTTTTACGGTCTGCCTCGCCGTCCTGCTGCTGCCACTGGTGGGCGTTCTGGTGAGTTTTCTGGCCGAGACCAGGCGCGGCATCGCCAGCGCGGTAGTGGCAACCTCATGGCTGGCGCTGATCGCGGCCCTCGTCCTCCTGGTTGCAGTGGTTTCAGGAGGCCGAGTCGTTCACCAGGACACCTTCACCTTCTGGTCCTTCCCAGTGGTCCAACACCCCTTCAACTCTGTCAATGCCACCACCCTGGCCCAGACATTCGAGGTAGGGCTCGGCTACGCCGCCAGCCCAACCACGGCCGTCCTGGCGGTGCTGGTGACGCTGCTGACCCTCCTCTGCGAACTGCAGATGATGATCCAATTCCGGCGCGACCCGCGTCTGGGACAGATGACTCGCCTGGTCAATCTGCTGGGGTTCGGAGCGCTCTTGGTGGTCTTGGCGCCCGAGCTCTTCCAGACCCTTATCGGTTTCGAGGTTGCCGGATTTGTGGCCGCCCTCCTGGTGGGTTCGGCGGTCGGCCAGAACGCCGGCAGCGCCGCCCGCAGCGGATACCTGCTTTGGCGGGTTGGAGGTCTCTCTCTCTTGCTCGGAGTTGCCTTCATCTACGTCAAGTTCTCGGGTCCCATTGCCACAGCGGCGGCCGCCGATGCCGCTGCGGCGGCCAAGCACAAGATCGTGATACCCACCCCAGACGGCCTCAACCTGGCCGCGCTCTCCCACATCTGGGTGGCCGCCACCAAAGGCCTTGTCCCCGGGGTCGGAGGCAGATCGCTGACCTTGGCCGCGGTCCTGATCGTGGTGGCCGCGGGTTTCGCCTGCGGCCTGCTGCCGGCTCACGCCCTCTGGCGGAGCCTCGGCAACGCTCCAGGTGCAGCGGCGGGAGTGGTCCTGGCGATCGCCGGAGCAGTACTGGGGACGGCGCTGTTGCTGCAGGCCTTCCCGCTGCTGCGCCTAGCCTCGGGTGTGCTGCCTGCGCTGGTGGTTTGGGGGACCGTCTCCAGCCTGTTGGCTTCGCTCCTGGCAGTACGGGAGCACCGGCTCCGGCGACTGGCGGTGTGGCTCGCAGCTAGCCAGACCGGGCTGGTACTGGCGGCTATCGGGCTCGGCGCACCGGCAGCGGCGCTGGCGCTTCTCATCTCGTCGGCATTGGCGACCGGTGCCCTGCTGGGCGTGGTCAGCTCTCTGGGCCGCGACCAGAGGGTGGACTCCATCGACCAGCTTGGTGCGGCCTGGCAGCTGGCCCGACCCACGGTGCTGCTACTACTGACCGCGCTGGCCGCGATAACCGGAGTGCTCGGAGTCGGCACGTTCTTCGGTCACGCCGCCGTGCTCGCCGCAGCATTAGGGACGGTTGCCCACGGTTCCTCGACGGCGCCGCGCCTATTTCGCGATTTGGCGGCTGGTGGTGCAATCCTGACCATCTTGCTGCTCACCGCGGCCAGCGCCAGGGTGGCGCTGATCGCGATCCGCGGCGAGGAGTCGCGGGACGCGCGCGAGGCTCGCCTGGTGCGCCGGCAGTTAGCCCAAGGCCGTGGCTTGGGCTCGCTCTGGCCGAGCCTGGCGCTGACAGGACTGGCCTTGGCAAGTGGCTTGGTCAGTCTTCCCGGGATCTCGTACGGGTTGGGCGGACTTCTGGCCGTCAAGACCGGTGCCACGGTGCTTCCGCTTGATTGGGCAGCTCTTCTGACTGCGCTGGTGGTGCCCCTGGTGGCCGGGGCTGTCGTGGCCGCCCGAAGAGGCAATCTGACCAGCTCGGCATCAGAGGATCCCAACTGGCTCGCCTGGGCAGACGGGACTCGGCTGGCAATCTCGGCAGATGCCTTCGGTTCGGGCTTGCCGGCCCGGGGCGTGATGCTGGCGCAGGCTCGTGCCCTAGATCCTCTGGGAGATGCTGCAGCCTCTGGTTTGTCCGACCTGATGAAGTTGGAACCGGTTGCTGGGGCGCGCATGACATGGGGGATGAGTGCCGCCTTGGTTGCATTGGCCGGGCTGGCACTGACCGTCGCCTTGGTGATCTGGGTCGTTGCCAGCAACGGGGCTGGAGTAGGGGCCCGCTAGATGCCCACCGATCTGACCCTCACCTTCATCGTCTTCGGGCCGCTGATCGGGGCGCTGATCGTGCTCTCGATGCCGATCCAGAACGATCTGCATCGCTTCCGAGTCCGGACTACGGCGCTTTTTGCCACCGCGCTGCCTCTCTTGGTTGCTCTTTACGACCTACTGAGTGCAGTCGTCAGCCCAGGAGCCGGAGCCATCCCCCAACCCGTGATCGACGCGCCCTGGCTTCGGAGCTCTTTCTTTCAACTGGACTACCACCTGGGCACCGACGGGGTGAACATGCTGCTGCTGGTGGCAACGACCGCGGTGTTCACTGCAGTTGTGCTCGCCAGCTGGCGGCATCGCGAGCGCTATCGCACCTACTTCGCACTTCTGCTGGTGACGGAGGTTGGCATAACTGGCGCTTTCGCTACCCAGGACTTGGGAATGTTCATCATCTTTTTCTGCTGGCCTGTGCTGCCGCTGGGGTTGCTGCTGGCCCTCGGTGACACACAAGGATCGCGCGCTGCGGCCCGAAGGTTGGTAGTGGTGCAGTCGCTCGCGTCAGCAGCTCTGATCGCAGGAACTCTGTTGCTGCTGCTGCGCACAGGCGACACCACTCTCAACTTCACCACCTTGTCGACGGTCAAGGCGCTCAGCGGCACAGCCGGACTGATCATCGAGACCCTCTTCCTGGCGGCCGTGGTGGCTCGGATGGGAGCTTTCCCACTGCACCGCTGGTTCGTCGATGGCGTCAGCGTGGCCAGCACCCCGGTGGGCATGCTGCTGGCAGTTAGCTCACTGCCGGTCGGGGGTTATGCCTTGGTGCGGATTGCCCTCGCGATGGAGCCCAACGGTGCGCTGCAGTTGGTGGCGCCCCTCTTGGCTCTCGCCCTGCTCACCCTCTTCTGGGGGGCCCTCAGCGCCAGAGCTGGTCAGGACCTGCGGCGGATCGCCGCCAATTCTCTGGTGGCGGTCGGCGGATTGGTGATTTTCGGGGCAGCCACCTTCTCCGAGACATCCCTCAGCGGTGCGATCTACATCTGCTTTGCCTATCTATTCGCAGCACCCCTGTTGCTCCTGGTGGTGGGCGCTATCTGCGACCGCTCCCTGCTTGCGAAACTGGTACCACTCGCCGGCGCCGCTGCCGGCGCTCCGCGACTGCGGCTTTGCTTTGCCCTGGCCGCGGCCGCCATCATCGGAATCCCATTGCTGGTGGGTTTTCCCGGCATCTTCGAGATCGTCATTGCCGGGCTGGTAGCCCACCGCTTTGTTACCGCCTTCGCACTGCTCGGCCTGCTGCTGCTGACAACCGCTTGGTGGCGCCTGGGACACCGCGTTTTCAGCACCAACCCCGACACCGCCGAGGTAGTAGCGGTGACCGATGCCCGAGGTTCAGAGTTCTATTCGGCCTGGGTACTGGCTGCTGGGGTCGTCTTGTTTGGTCTATTCGCAGGCTACTTCATCCCTTATACCGTCCAGGGCACGGCCCTGGTCTCGGCAAGAATCTCCGCGGTCGCACCAGCTGCCCCCGCCAAGGCCAAGTGATGAACCTGGCTTTCCTCGAGGATTTCGCGCCAGTCGGGATCCTCATCCTGGGCGCCGCCGTCTGCGCGGCGCTCGATCTCCAGGGGGCGGACAGCCATGGTCGAACTCTGAGACGCATCCGCTGGGTCGCCTTGCTGGCGCTGCTGCTGGCGTTCGCCGCCAGCATCGGGTTCTGGAAATCTTCGTTCGGTCCAACTCCCCCCGATATTGAGCACGGCGGCCTGGTCATCGACCGCTTCGCCCTCTTCTTTTACGCAGCCACGCTGATTGCTGCCGCGGCGGTGGTGCTGTGCGGGTCCGACGGCGAAAGTGAACTGGATCCCCACCGCGGGGTCTTCTATCTGCTGCTGCTGATGAGCTGCGCTGGGGTCCTGCTCACAGCGTCGGCGACAGACCTCGTGTCCATGAGCGCTGGCTTGGCGCTGACCGCCTTGCCCATGGCGTTGGCTCAAGGACTGCGCAAGACCGACGCCGACTCGGTAAGGACTGCCATCCGGTCGCTCTCGGTGGTTGGCTTTTCGCTGGTCGCCTTTCTTGCTGGCACCGCCATCCTGGCCGGCCTCGCGGGCACAACCACTCTGCGCTCCATTCCTGCCGGGCTGCCGCAACTCGATCCGCTGCTGGTGGTGGCCGCGACCTTGGTCGTCCTCGGGGCAGCCGCTCAGCTAGGGGTCTTCCCCTTCCTCTGGTGGCGCGCCGGCGCCGGGACGAAACTGCCGATGCTGCCGTTTGTGGCGGGTACGGTGTTGGGGTTCCTGGCTGGCACCGCAGTGTTGCTCCGGCTGCTAGTTGGCGGCTTAGGATCCGACCCGGAGACCTGGACCATGACGGTCGCGGTCCTGGCCGCGATCACCCTGGTGGTAGCGCCCTGCCTCGCCTGGCGCCAGCGTCGGCTCGGCTACACCGTGGTCTACCTCGTCATCGCCCAGCTAGCGCTGGTCTTGGCCACCCTCCCCGAGATCTCGAGGCGGGGAACCGCAGCGATCCTCTACTTGCTCCTCTGCGTCATCCCCCTGGCAGCCGCGCTGTTAGGTCTAATCGGGTCGATCGCCGCCCAAGGCGAGGGAGACGCGACCACCGACCTCCGCGGACTCTGGGCCCGATCACCATTCTTGGCGGGAGCTCTGGCCGTGCTGCTGGGAGGTCTGGCGGGAATACCACCGCTGGCCGGGTTCTTCGCCCGGCTCTTGGCCGTGGACTCTGCCGTCCACGCTGGAATGGGTTGGCTGGCTTGGCTGGAGCTGCTGTCAGCGGTGATCGGCGCCCTGGTGGTGTTCCGCTGGCTGCTCACCATCTTCGATGCTCGAGTCGACGGACCTGAGCTCGTTCTTCCCGGACGCAGCGCCGTGATCGGAATTTGTCTCTGTGGCGGCGCGGTTCTCAGTTTTGGAGTCCTGCTAGGGCCTCTCTTCGGCATCGCCAGCCGCGCTGGTCTCTCTCCGCTTATCGGCCCTTAGAGCGCGCGGTCGACCTCGGCGGCCGGTGTCGCGAACGTTGCCGGATAGTCAGAGCACCGTTCGCGAAGCTTCATGGAAACCACTGATGTCGGGACCTAGGGTCGGTACGCGTGACCATCTCCGCGGCTCGCTCCAGGTTGCCTCTTCGGCTCGCAATGGGGGGGCTGCTGACGATAAGTCTGGCGTTCTCGGGCGTCTTGCTTGCCGGGGGAGCCGTTGCGTCCGTCTTGGCGGCGAGCGCGGATACCTCGACTTGTACGGGTGTCTCAGCTGAGGTAGTCCCCGCATCTGGTGGCTCTAGGGACTCTCTCACCGTGACAGCGTCCGGCTCCTGCCCTTCGGGCTCCGCGCCGCTCTACTCCTACTTCGTAGGTGCCAACAGCTCGGGCCCGTGGACGCTGGCGGCGGCGTGGATCGGTCCCGCGTGGACATGGACCCCTCCGGCCGGCGCAGACCAGCCCCAGTACGCCGTCGTCTGGGTGAGCGACGGCCCCTACACCGTGCCCCAGGCGCAGACGATAGTCTCCCTGGAGACCTCGTCGCCGGCTGCACCGTGCTCGGCCGTATCCGCCGAGGCAGAGTCTGGTGACCCCACTGGATCGGTCACTGTGACGGCGTCGGGGGTCTGTCCAACAGGCTCCGCGCCGCTCTACTCCTACTTCGTAGGTGCCAACAGCTCGGGCCCGTGGACGCTGGCGGCGGCGTGGGTGGGGCCTTCCTGGACGTGGACGCCATCGGATGGATCAGGCCAGACCGAATACGCAGTCGTCTGGGTGAGCGACGGCCCCTACACCGTGCCCCAGGCGCAGACGATTTTGCTGCTCGAGCCACCCTGTTCGGCGGTGTCCGCTACGGTCGACGCATCAAGTGGCGGCTCAACCGGTTCTCTCACGGTCACAGCCTCTGGGTCTTGTCCATCAGGGTCCGCTCCCCTCTACTCGTACTTCGTAGGACCCAACAGCTCCGGCCCGTGGACGCTGGCCGCGGCTTGGGTCGGTCCTTCCTGGACGTGGAGCCGCTCCGCGGGAGAATCTGAATATGCGGTCGTGTGGGTGAGCGACGGACCCTACACGGTGCCTCAGGCGCAAGCCATAGTGGCCCTGCAGCCGGCTTGCACCGCAGTGTCAGCCGAGGTGGGGGCCGCGTCAGGCGGCGTCGAAGGAGCTCTCACTGTCACGGCTTCCGGTGCCTGTCCTGCCGGCTCGGCTCCGCTGTATTCCTACTTCATCGGTGCCAGCAGCTCCGGGCCCTGGATGCTCACGGCGGCGTGGATCGGGCCCTCGTGGACATGGATTCCCTCTACGGGCGCAGCTGAGCCTGAGTATGCCGTTGTCTGGGTGAGTGACGGGCCCTACTCGCTACCCCAGGCGCAGACCATCGTGCCCCTGCGGGCTGCCGCACCAGGCCCGTGCACGTCGGTGTCAGTGGCCATCGTGCCCACCGGTTCTGCCCTGGCGGGCAGCCCAGTGAGCGTCGAGGCATCGTCGAGCTGTCCTACAGGATCAGCGCCGCTCTACTCCTACTTCGTGGGGCTCAACAGCAGCGGACCTTGGGTCCTGCAGGCTGCTTGGATCGGGCCTAGCTGGACTTGGAACACGGGTGGCGAGGCTCCGGGGACCTATTACGTCTTGGCCTGGGCGAGCGATGGACCCTACACCGTCCCCCAGGTTCAGTCCGCGGCGGCAGTTGTCCTCACCGCCAACCCGCTGGCCAACCCCGCGGCCAATCTGACCCCCACCTTCGATTCGACCTGCTTCGCGGATGGATATCAGTCGTTGGACTGCCAGGAGGCGGAGGTCGCTGACATTGACACGGCCCTCTCCAGCGAGGGAGTTGGTCCCCTGGTCTGGCCCGCCGCTCTGTACAGCCTTCCCAGCTCAGAGCAGGAGTTCGTAGTCACCAACGAGGAGCGGGTCTTGCGGGGACTGACACCCATTGCCGGCATGGACACTGCGGCCGATCAGAACGCCCTGACTGGCGCCCAGGCCGGAGAGGATCCGCCGATCCAACTTGTGGCGGGCGAAGTCGCGGCCTTCGGCAATTGGGCCGAGGACTACGGTGCCTTGGGCTCCGACTTCGACTGGATGTACAACGACGGACCGGGCTCCTTCAATCTCGACTGCCCATCAGGCAGTACATCCACGGCTTGCTGGGTTCATCGGGACACGATCTTGGCGAACACGGTGTCTGGAGAATTCGCACCTCCCAGCGGTTACAGCTGGGTTGCTGGAGATGCCTGTAGCGGCGACACCACCACAACCTTCCTATCCAACTGTGACCTGGAATATGTACTCATTCCCACGACCAGCGTTACTTACGACTTCACCTGGACCCAAGCGCTCTCCGACGGAGCCTGACGGAACGGTCGATCCGAAGGAGCGGTCTAGGCCCGGTGACCGTAGCGCTGGAGCACCTCGTGGACCCGACCGGTCATGGTCATCGCCTGATCCATAGGTCGCTGCCACATGTTGCGCCCGAAGATGAACCCGGTCGCCCCAGCTGCCATGCAGTCGTCGATCCTCCCGATCAGCTCGTCGTCGGCCAGCTTGCTGCCGCCAGCGAAGATCACCAGCGACCGTCCGGCCGAGCGGATGATCCGGGCCAGCATCTGGCGGCGGTCCTCGACCAGGGTGTCGTAGGGAGCGGGCGAAGCTGCATCGGCCTCGGAATGCTCCCTAGGAATGTTGAGCTTGATCACGTCGGCACCCATCTCGGCTGCCACACGGGCGGCGTAGTCGATCGCATAGAGGCTGTCCTGGCCACCCCTCTTGGCGATCGCCGTACCCCTTGGGTAGGCCCAGCAGATGAGCGGCATGCCGTAGCGATCGCACTGCTGGCGGACCTCGTTCAACTGCCGCAGGTCGCGGTCCTGAGCGGGGGAGGCGACATAGCAGGTGTAGCCCACCGCGACCGCCCCCAGGCGCACCGCGTCCTCAACTGAGGAAGTCAGGGGTGAAAACGCCTCATCGAACCCAGGAGGGTTGGTGCGTCCGTTCACCTTAAGCACAAGCGGGAGCCGTCCTGCCCAGCGGTGGAGGTAGCGCTTGGCCAGCCCGATCTGAAGGGCGATACCTGAATAATTCCCATCCAGGGCCAGACGCACCTGGAAGTCCGGGTCCGCCGCGGGTGGATTGACGAAGAAGTCGACCGGGCCGTGTTCAAGGCCCTGGTCCAGGGGGAGCATCAGCAGGGTTCCGTTGGCAGGGCCGTGCTCGTACAGCAAGGTGTGTAGGCGAGCACGCTTGCCTTGAGGCAGGTCGAGATCGTCGAGGTGGGCCCGGCGGGGAGTTGCCGTGGCGGTCGGCGCGCTGATGCTCATGCTCCGAGGTTACAACGTCGCATCGGCGCTTGGTTGATGCCCAGCTGCTGGGGATAATTCAGCCGATGGCCCACTTTGCCGATCGCACTGGCCAGCTCAGCTTTGAAGGCGTCTCTAAGAGCTTCGGTGGGCAGGTGGCAGTCCGAGACCTCGATCTCTGGGTGGGTCCCGGTGAGCTTTTCGGCCTGATCGGCCCCAACGGCGCCGGCAAGACAACCACCATCAAGATGGCGGTTGGACTCCTGCGACCCTCGACGGGTCGAATCCGGATCTGTGGGTACGACGTCCAGAGCGATGGCCGGGAGTCTCGGCGCCACCTAGGCTACGTCCCGGACACTGCCGCGCTCTACGACCGTCTCACCGGTTCCGAGATGCTTCAGCTGGCTGCCGATCTCCACGGCGTCTCCGCAGAGCGGCGGCGGCGGCGGATTCCCGCCCTGCTGGAAGGGTTCGATCTGACCGGGGTGGAGGGGCAGTTGATCATGAGCTACTCCCGGGGGATGCGCCAGAAGCTAGCGCTTTGCTCAGCCTTGGTGCATGACCCCGAGGTCCTCTTCCTGGACGAGCCTACTGTGGGGCTCGACCCGAGAGGTGCGCGTCAGCTCAAGATCATGCTCCGAAGCCTCTGCGACAGCGGCCACTCCGTGTTCCTCAGCACCCATGCTCTCGAGATCGCGGCTGCCCTCTGCGACCGCATCGGGATCTTCAGCGAGGGAAGCCTTGCCGCCTGTGGCACCGTCGCCGAGCTGGAGGCGGAGGGTCGGCGCAGTGGCCAGATCGACCCCGGCCTGGAGGACGCCTTCATGGCCGTCACCGGCTCCGGCGATCACGAGGCCTCCAATCTCCTGGCGGCGCTGCGAAGTTGATCCGAACCCTGGGCAAGCCTGCGGCTGCCTCGGTCCTTCCCTCGTCTCCTCGTCAGGTCGGCGCTCTGCTCATCTCCAATGGCCGGGCGCTCTGGAATGGCGCTTGGCATCGCGGTCGTACCCGGCGGGTGGCCGTTACCTTCGGGGCGGCCCTAGGGGCTCTCCTCTGGGTTGCCGCGGTCCCAATCGTCGCCGTCTTTCTGAGGGGATCTCTGCAGGCCTCGCCGCACCGCCTGCTTACCACCGTGACCGGGGGCTTGGTGCTGCTCAGCGGGTTCACCCTGGTGACCTCGGTGAGCTTCGCGGTGGCCTCCGCCTACTTCGCCAAAGACATCGAGTGGCTGTTGACGGTGCCAATCTCATCGCGGGGGACGCTGGCCCACCGGCTGGCGTCGCAATTGGTGCTCGGGGTTGGGGTTGGGGCTGCTCTGCTAGGCCCGGTGCTGGTGGCGGCCGCTGCCGTTACCGGCACCCTGCCGCTGCTGCCGATCGCTGTCATCGGGCTGGTTGCCTTGCTGGCGGCTCCGGTCGCAGTGGGCCTGCTGCTGGTGGTGGTGGCGGTGCGGATCGTACCCGCGAGCCGGGTCAGGGATGGCGCTGCGGCCCTGGTCTGCCTGGTCGGTTTCGGGCTGGCCGCGCTGGACATCGCCGGTCACGCCCAAGCCCATGGGTTGCGCTGGGCGGGTGCGGTCAACTCACTCGGCTCCGGTTGGCTGAATTCAGTCTGGTTTCCGCCAGCCTGGGCAGCCCGGGTGGTCACCATGACGTGGCGCGGCGACGCGATTGGCGCTCTCATGTGGCTGGTGCCGCTGCTGCTGCTGGCACTCTTTACCGCCGCTGCGGTGCTCTGGATCACCGGTCCATTGCATCGCGAGGGCTGGGCGCGAGCGCAACTGGCTTCGCCGCTTAGGAGGCGTCACAACGCCAGCTGGCAACGCCTCCCCCCGGTGGTGGCACTGTTCCGCAAGGACAGCCGCAACTTACGCCGCGACCCGGTCCAGCTCAGCCAGTTGATCCTGCCCCTGGCCCTCTTCGCGGTCTACCTGCTGGCACCTCAGTCCGGCGCTGACTCGAGAAGTCTGTTTCAGAACTTCCCGCTCTGGTACGGCCCGCTCACGACCTCAAGCTTCGCCTCCCTCTTCGTGGCCAGCGGCATCGGCTTGCGCGCGGTGGGAACCGAGGGTCGCCAGTTCTGGTGCCTGCGCTCAGCCCCGCTCGGGGCTCGGGATCTCGTTCTCGGCAAGCTGGCGCTCCCCACCCTGCTGGCGGTTGGAGCTGGCCTTGTCCTTATGTGGGCTGGGGAACTGCGACTTCATCTCCCTCTGGCGCAGATGGGCTTCTCCACGATCCTTCTGGTTCTCTGCGTCGCCGGGCTGACCGCGCTGGCGACCGGGATAGGCGCCATCTGGCCCCGGCTCGACTGGTCCGATCCCCGGCGGGCTACAGGGATCTGGCTCTCGGTCGTCTTTCTGGTGCTTGGGTCCTGCTACATCGCGACTTGTATGGTGGCGCTGACCGTCCCCTTGGTGATCACCCAGTTGGGGACACTGGGCTCAGATCTGGCCGCGATCGCCGCGTGCGCCCTCTGCGCAGGAATCGCCGGCGCGGTGTCCCTCCGGCTCGGGTACGCCAGGCTCCTGCGCATCGAGCTCTGAGCCCGATTCAACTCCCACGTGATGCCGACGCGTCGGCGTCGGCTTCTAGAGCGCCTGCGAACGGCCACCGGCCCCCAGCGACACCCGCTCTCTCCCTCAGCCGGGCTCCCGATTCTTACACTCGGCGGACGTGAGTATGAAATGGGGCCGGACCACCTTCGCAGCGGGCGCAGGCTATCTACTTGGCTCTATCCCCATCGGGGTGATAGTGGGCCGCCTGGTCGCAGGGGTGGACGTTCGCAAGTACGGCAGCCGGGTCAGCGGTGCCACCAACGTGCTGCGCGCAGCAGGGCCTGCAGCAGCAGCCGCAACCTTCGGCCTGGATAGTGCCAAGGGCTACATGGCTGCCCGGGTTGGGGAACGCATCGCGGGTGGGGAGGGTGGAGTGGTAGCAGCGGTGGCGGCTGCTCTGGGTCACAGTTGGCCGGTCTGGGCCGAGTTCAAGGGAGGCCGCTCGGTACTCACCTGCTGGGGCTCGCTGATCGCCATGGACCGCACCGCTGCCGCTGCCGCCGCGGTCGCTGGGGCCGGCACAGTCGCAGCGACGAGGTACGTCTCGGTGGGCGCTCTCACCGGCGTAAGCGTGGCCGCAGCCGCGACCCTGCTTCGCTCGCGTAACCGGCCCCTCGAGGCGCCGATCTTCTCCCTCTTCGCGCTGGGGTTCCTGGCGTTCAGGCTCAGAGGCAACATCGCCAGGTTGCGCCGCGGCGAGGAGCTTCGGCTGGGCGACCAGATCAACGCCGCCAAGGGTGGTCTGCTGAGCGGGTCGGGGAGTTAGAATCGGCGTGATCGCGCTAGACGGGGAGTTAGCGGTGCCCTGTACCCGCAATCCGCTACAGCGGGGTCGAACTCCCCTCCGAGGGGAGGTGTCATCGGGTCAGCCCCGACCACCCGGGCGTTGACGGCCGGGTCCGGCGCAGCCAGCGACCGCCAACCCCGTCAGGTCCGGAAGGAAGCAGCGGTACGCGGAACATCTGGAGTGCCGCCGGGCTCCCCGGCTCGAGTCCCGTGGTCGGCCAGCGCCGGGGATGCCTCATCGAAGAGGGGTGCGCGATCATCTTGAGCAGCGAGAACTCGGTCCGACAGACGCTCTACCTCAAATACCGTCCCCAGCGGTTCGCCGAGCTGGTGGGCCAAGAGGTGGTGGCGACGACCATGCGCAATGCCGTCCGCGAGGGGCGTCTCAGTCACGCCTTCCTCTTCACCGGGATCAGGGGCACCGGCAAGACCAGCGCCGCCCGGATTCTGGCCCGCGCCATCAACTGCGAGGCCCTGGAGGAGGGCGAGCCCTGCGGGGTGTGCGCTCCCTGCGTGGCGATCTCACAGAATCGCAGCCTGGACGTCATCGAGATCGACGCCGCCACCAATCGGGGCATCGACGAGATCCGCGACCTCAGGGAGCGGGCCCAGTTCCTTCCCAGCCAGTTCCGGACCAAGGTCTACATCATCGACGAGGCCCACATGCTCACACCGGAGGCCGGCAACGCCTTCCTCAAGACCCTGGAGGAGCCTCCCGAGCACGCCTGCTTCATCCTCGCCACCACTGAGCCCCAGCGCCTGGCCGACACCGTTCTCTCCCGCTGCCAGCGATTCGACTTCCGCCGGATCCCGGTGGAAGCGATGGCGGCTCACCTGGGGACGATCTGCGCCAAAGAAGGTGTCACTGCCACCCCTGACGCGCTCGCCTTGGTGGCAGAGGCGGGAGCTGGCTCGCTGCGCGACGCGCTCTCGCTTTTAGATCGCCTGTTGGACCTGGCCGATGGAGAGCTAAGCCGCGAAGTAGTGGAGGCCGGTCTGGGGATGGCCGACCCCCGTGCCCTGGTCAGGCTCGCTGCCGCTCTGGCGCGAGCTGACATGGCCGCGGCCTGGGGCGAATTGCACCAGCTCCAGGCAGGCGGGGTGGAACCTCGCCAGCTGATCCGTTCGCTGGGGAATCTGGCCAAGGACCAGCTCTGGCAGGAGCTGAGCCCAGGCGCTGGAACATCTGGTCCCCCGGTCGAGGCGATCGCTGCCCCGCCGGGTTTCTGGCTCGACCTGATGGCTGCCGCGGCTGCCGCCGGCAGCGAACTGCGCCGGGCTGACGATCCCTGGATGTCCCTGGAAGCCGGCCTGCTCCGGCTCGGCCTATCCTCGCCGTCGTCCTCCTCTTCTCCCCCTGAGAGTTCGCCCGAGAGTAAGACGTCCCCCAATCCCCCAGTACATGCCAGCGATCCAGCGCCTGATCCGGCCCTGGAAGTGGTGGCAGAGACGGCCGAGGAGTTGCCCTCGCCCCTCGCAGCGCCGGTTGGTGAGCTTGACGGAAGCGGGAATGGCGCTCCCGAGCCAATGGGCTCGGACCATGCGCAAATTGATGCGGTGGAGGCGTCCCCAAGAGGTGACGGCGTAGAACGGTGGCCCGAGATCCTGGCCTGGTTGGGCCGCGACAACATCCCGGTGCAAGCGCTGCTGAAGTCGGGGAGGCCAGCCAGCCATCAGGAAGGCGTTCTCACCCTCGAGTTCGACGAGAAGTTCGACTTCCACGTGCGCCAGATGGAGTCCTCCGCCAACCGGGCGATCCTGGAGCGGGCCTGCCTGGAGGTGCTCGGTCAGGAGGTCGAGGTCAAGGTGGTGAAGTCGTCACCCGCCAGCGCTGCTGATCAATCGACTGGCGACGGCGGGCTGCGCTCCTCGGCCTTGAGTCAGGCTATGAACGTGTTCCCTGGCAGCCGCCTGACTCGGCTGGGGACGGGCGAGAAGCGCTAGGAAGCCTGTGGGCCAGCCCTAGAATGAGCCCGACCCGTTCATAAGGAGCCCATCGGTGCCGCAACCCAATCCCAAGCAACTGCGCCAACTCCAGGAAAACATGTTGCGGCAGTTGCAGGAGACTCAGGGCAACCTCGCCAGCCAGGAGGTAGAGGGCAGTGCTGGCGGCGGGGCCGTGACCGTGCGCGCCGATGGCCAGCAACGCGTCACCAGCATCAACATCGAGCCCGAGGTGCTGCAGGAGGGGGCGGACCTGGTGAGTGACCTGGTCCTGGCTGCCGTCAACGATGCTCTGGAGCGATCTCGGGAGCTGGCCGCTCGCTCGATGGAGTCGCTGCTCCCCCCGGGTCTACTGCCACCCGGGTTGCGCTGAACCCGACGGCGACCGAGAAAATCGCAATTGGGGTTGCTGCCACCACCGGTTGAGCGCCTGGCGGAGGAATTTGCCCGGTTTCCTGGGATCGGTTCCAAGACCGCGCAGCGGTTGGCCTTCTACGCAGTCCGGATCGCCCCCGCTCACGGTCTTGCGCTCTCCGCGGCGGTGGCCGAGGTGGCCCAGCAAGTGGGTACTTGTCCGCGCTGTTTTTTCCTCTCTCTGCGGGGTGAGCTCTGCGCCATCTGTGGTCAGCCGGCCCGAGATCAGACCTTGCTGTGCATCGTGGAAGATCCAACCGATGTGCTGGCGATCGAGCGGAGCGGTGAGTACCGCGGGCTTTACCACGTGCTGGGCGCTGCCCTCTCACCCCTGGATGGGGTAGGGCCGGGGGAGATTCATGCCGATGAGCTGCTGGCCCGGGTGGGAGAGGGCACTGTCAGGGAAGTGATCCTGGCGACAGACTCCGACATCGAAGGGGAGGCGACCGCCAGTTACCTGCACCGCCGTCTGGAAGCGAGCGGCGTCAAAGTGACCCGGCTGGCCCACGGGCTGCCGGTGGGGGGAGAGCTGGCCTATGCGGACGAGAGGACCGTGGCCAGGGCGTTCTCCGGCCGACAGCAACTCTGACTGGCCAACCAGTACCTCACCAAGCCACTACCGCCCGCCCCTCGCCCGAGCCCAGTAATCTGCCGAGTTTCCAGCTGGACCCGACTCACCGTTCGCCGAGGTCGACCGCTTCCCGCCACAGCTGCTCATACGCCGCGGTCGCGGGACTCGTGGGGGAAAGGACCACGACCGGCAAGCGCCGCGGACCCATTTGTTCGACGATCGATGCCGCGGGAATGATCGCCTGGGCGATTTCCGAGCGTTGGGCGCTAACCTCGGCGACCGTCTCCCGGTGCAGACGCTTGCGTGCATCTACCATCGAGAAAAACGCAAGAATGCGCGGTCGCGGTTGCTTGGCTTTGCCGACAAAGTCAGTCAGCTGTTCAAACGTGCGCATGGAAAGCGTCGCTGGCACCAGCGGTATCAGCAAGGTGTCGGCTGCCCGCAGCACTCCCTCGGACACCAACGACATTCCCGGGGGGCAGTCGAGGATTAGGACATCGTAGCCGGAGCCCAGGGGTTTCACCAGCTGGGCGATGCGGCGGTTGGGATGCTTGGATTGGTCGAGGGCGCGATCCATGCGGCGGTAAGACAAGTCGGCCGGCAATAGATCGAGGTTGTCGAAGTCCGTTCCCTTGATCAGCGCGTCCAGCGGAGTCCGGCCCTTGACCAACGACCTGACACCGCCACGGACGCGAGGACCGATACGAAATAGGAATGTGGCCGCGCCTTGGGGGTCGAGATCCCAGAGCAGGGTGCGATTACCCTGCCGAGCAGAAAGATAGGCGAGGTTCACCGCTGCTGAGGTCTTGCCGACTCCGCCCTTGATGTTGTAGGTCGCTAGCACTCTCACCGCCAACCTCGCATCCCGTCTGGGGATAACTGGTGACGTTCATCGGTCAGGGCTGCCAGATGCGCGCGCGTTGATTTGTTAGCAAACCGCTTGAATCTCTGGCCAAAGTCTTTGCGGGCTTGTGTCTGGCGCAGTTCGAGGCCGTCGACGGTTCGGCCCAGCGCCATCAGAGTCACCGCTGACCCAGCACCCTCGGTCAGCATGTCATCAGCGAAGGTAGCTACCGCGCGTATTTGGACATAGGTGTCCTGGAACTCCCCCAAGCAGTCCTGCAGGGACTTCAGCTGGTTGAGGACCCTGCCGTAGGACCTGGCTTCGAGCAGAGATGCGAAAAACTCCATCAGGTAGCGCAACTCCTTGCAGCGTTTGCGCAGCGCATGGAGGTCACCGGCCGGGGAGGTGGCGGTGATCGCCTCCCCCAGCCTCCTGGCTCTACGGTATGCCCGCGCGATCCGGGGTCGGGCAAATTCCTCGATCGTTGCTGGACCGACCAGGGTAGGGAACCCTGCCTCCGCCGCTGGCTGCCAGGCGCAAAGGCTTCTCCAGAGCTGCCGCGCCCGCGACCAGCGCGCTGATCGCACACCCCGAACCAGCTTCCGGTGGGCAGCCTGGCGTCGGACCAGCAAGAATGCAGAGAAGGGTCGCAAGTCCTCTGCCTGGCCGGGCGGAGCGTCCGCATTGCCCGCCACCAGGCGGTGTGCATCGAGGTCGCGGGTCGGCGTGGTGAGATCGCTCATCCACTTCAGGTCCAAGAGGAGGCTCTCGACCTGGTCAGACGGCAAGGTGTCACCCAGTAGCTTCAGTGCGGTTCTGGCGCGACGTACTGAGACCCGCAGGTCATGCAGAAACTCGGTGTCCAGGTCCGCCGCAATCCCGGGCATGTTGTGCTCGGCGATGTCGAGGAGACGGGCCAAGATGGCCTGCACCGCAGTCACGGCTGGCAGCTCCGGGGAGAGGCTCAGATCGAGCTGGCCACTGTAGTCGCCAGCTCTTCGGCCTACCGCGGCCAGCGCAGCGCCCAACCAACCATCCCCGCTGGGTCTTAGCCCGGGAATTGCACCAAGTCTGCGGGCCAGCTGGGTGGCCTCTCTCTGGTAGCCGCGAACCGGTTCGACGCGCATGCGCAACCTGGGGGCTGGGACGACAGCCGCAGTCTCTTTGGTCGCCTCTTCAACCACGATTCGCGCCACGGTTTTGGCGTTGGGGTCAAGCACGCAGAAGGTACGGACACTTGTCTTGACACTGACCAGGGCCAGCAGCGCTCTCATCTGAACCACATGCTCCAACCGACGTCGCGCTGGCGCCAGCGCGGCATCGCTCTCCAGCACCACCGTCTTGCCAGTGGCGCTGCGGTTCCTTCCAGCGGGATGTACGGGGATGACCTGCAGCACTTCGCCAGAAGTGCGACGCAGCTGCAGTTCGGCGTCGACACCGCCCATGATGGTTGCCCGCTCCAGAGTCATCCCGGCTCGGTGCAGGCGCCAGTCGAAGGTGTCGAACCACTCACGATGCACTATCCGCTGCGGCTCTCTTCTGACGTGGGTTTTCACCCCCAGCGCGTCGATCAGCGCGGAGTCGGAGATCGCTACATCCGCCACGAACTCTGATATCGCCGGCTCGGTCGTCTGAGTTGCGTCGACGGGAGGCGAGCTCGCGCTGCCGGAGAACCTATGTATGAGCGTGAGATCGCCCCCAGGATCAGCCGCAGCGATGGCTAGAACCAACTGAGCGCCGCAGTTCTCGGTCATCAATGCGGATCAAAGCCGAGGAGTCCGGCGTTCAGGCTGCAAGTCCGGGATTAGGTCCTAGAGCCTGTCGCAGGGCGGAAACTCGTGCCACATCGGCGCTGGAGACAGTGCCCACCAACTGGCCACCGTCGGTGACCAGCACGCCTCGCGCAAGGGCGGGCCCAACTCGGGAGAGCATCGCCTCCAGGTCCTCGCGCGGGCTGGCGCTGGCAAACGACTGTTGGGGTTGAGCGACATCGCGCAGCCTCTGGGCGCGCTGCGCTACCGAGGTCAACCCCAAGAGGTCTTCCCTGGACACGAACCCCGACAAGCCACCTCCAGCTTCGTGAAGTGCGTAGAGGGCCGGGTGGCTCTGCCCGGTTCCTGCCCCCAGCAGCTGCTCCACCGTCAGCCAGTCGGGCACGCTAACGACCGGCGACATCATGGCTGCGGAGACCGGCACGCTCCTCAGCGATGACCGGATCTGACTTTGGCGGTCCTCGGCGCTGCCGGCAGAGAAGAGGAAGAGGCCGATGAATCCCAGCCAGACGCCGCTGATGAAGCCGCCGCTGCCACCAAGGAAGATCTCCAGCAGTCCCGCCCCGATGACCAGGGCGGCGAACACCCGTCCCACTCGAACGGCGAGGTGGACCCCACGTACCCGGGAGCCGGTGCGCCACCAGAGGAGTGAGGAAAGAAGGCGTCCACCGTCAAGCGGGATCGCCGGCACCAGGTTGAACACCCCCAAGAGCAGATTGAGAATCGCCAGCCAGGCGACGAGGTTCGAGATCAGAGCCGGAGCGCCGATGGTGGTCAGCCCCGCGGTCAGCGCGAAGCCGATTCCGGCGATGACGAAGCTGGTGAGGGGCCCGACCACCGTGATCAGGGCCTCGTCTCCCGCGCCCCTCGGCTCCCCCGCCAACTGGGTCACGCCTCCGAACAGCCACAGGGTTATCCCGGCGACTTTGATCCCCTTGCTGCGGGCCACTAGAGCGTGCGAGACCTCGTGGGCCAGCAAGCAGCCGTAAAAGACCACCGCGCCGGCCAAACCACTCACCCAGTACGACCAGACCGTCTGGTTCGGCACCGCCGAAGGGAGCACTTCTGTAGCCATGGTCCACGCGATCAGCAGGAAGATCAGAATCAGGCTCCAGTTGAAGCTGATCTCGAGCCCGAACACCTTCCCCAGCCTGATCGGACCGTTGCCCATGCTTGTCACCTTAGCAAGCGGCTAGGGGCAAGCCGGGAACCTTGGCAAGAGCCTGCGGGGGGACGCTCAGCTAGGCAGGGCTTCCGTTTCTCTGGGTGAGTACCAGAGCTCCGGCCAAAGCCAGGGCGACACCACTGCTCACCCCCAGCTCGATCGCCAATCTCTCGAAGCTCGCTCCCGACACCGGTCCCTGGAGCGCCAGCCTCGCCGAGACCGAGAGGATGTCCCGGACCGCGGAGATGATTCCGATGATGAGGAACGGCTGGAGGGGGAATCCGGAGCCCTCGAAATGCGTCAGCACTGTGCGCAGGACGTCGACCACGATGATCACGACCAGGACCCCGTCGATGGCGCTGATGAGATTCTGGGGATAGTTGGCCTGAGCGGTAAGAAAGTCGCTGGCCGTTCGTATCAGCACCACCACCGCGATCACCAGCAGGACCAAGGCGACCCCGTACTGGACGGCGTCGACCGCGTGACGTAGTGGCTTTGCCTCCAGAAAGCCCTGCCAGGAGAGCGGCCCAGCGTCGGCAACGGCGGGAGGCGCCGGGCTGCGGGGAGTACCGCGAGGTCGCGGAGATTTGGGCGTGGCGTTGGCGCCGCCGGGCTCAGTCGGCATCCTCGTCTCCTTGATTCCCACCTCTACACCGAAGGCCACGTAGCCTCCGCCAACTGAGGTGCCTTGGAGTTGGCGGGGATGGTACCAGCGAGCATGGTGCTGCGCGGCCCCCAAGCCCCGAATTCGGTGACGTGCTGGTAACTCGTCCGCACCAGGGTGGTTGCTGCCCGTTTCGCCCACAGCCCAGGCCATATGGTCGCTTCGTGACCAAGTGGCACATCCGCGCCCTCATCGAGGGTCGTGGGCGACTTGCGCTGCCCGCACGCATGGGGGCGAGTCGGCGCGTCCGGGGAACGGGCTGCGAGACCGGGGCGAGGACGACCAGGCGGATGCTCCGACGTCGGGGTTGCGCCCAGCCACCGGAGGACTGAGTCGTGGCGACCACCCAGGCGTCCGCGGGACCTACGACTGAATCGGACTCGTCGCCTGCGGCGGAGGCGGAGCGCCTAGCTCTGGAGCGTGAGCGGCGGCTCCTTCGCGGACTTCTTGAAGCCAGCGCCAGCATGCACGAGGCGCTGGCTCTGGATGAGGTCCTGGGAAAGATTGCCACCATCGTGGCCACGGCCGGCGGCTTTGCCGCGGTCGCCGTCTACATGCACGACCCCAGCACCGGGCTCTTGTACCCCCGGGCGATCGTCGGGGTTAGCGCCGAAGACATGGCGCGGATGCGGGCCAATCCCTTCCCGATGGGCGATTACCTACCCCTGATGCGACCTGAGATGTTGGTCAGTCGCTCCTACCTTTTCGACCATCGTCGCCACCAAATGCCCGCCAACTCCATCCTCGAGACTGCCCTCAGCGTTCCCGAGCTGCCCCCCGACTGGCGCCCCGGGATGTGGCACCCCTTGGACTCGCTGACCATCCCCCTCGACGACGGTCCCAGCCGCCTGGGACTGCTGTCCCTCGACGAACCGTTAGATCGCCAATACCCCGACCTACCCACCGTCCAGGCCTTGGAGCTGTTCGCCGACCAGTGTGCGGTCGCCATCTCCCGGGTCCAACTGCACCAGCAACTGGAGCAGTTGGCGATGACCGACTCGCTGACCGGCCTGCACAACCGGCATGTGCTCGAAGACACCCTGTCCCGCGAAGTCCTGCGCGCCCACCGCAGCGGACGGCCCTGCGCCCTGCTTTTTTGCGACATCGACCACTTCAAGGCGGTGAACGACGAATGGGACCACGCAACCGGGGATCGCATCCTTCAGCACGTGGCTGCCATCATTCGCCAGCGGCTCCGGCGGGGTGACCTCGCCGCTCGCTTCGGCGGCGACGAGTTCGTGGTCCTGCTACCGGAAACTGACATGGACGCCGCCGTGGCGGTAGCCAGGGAGTTGCGGCTTCGGGTAGCGTCGGCGGCCGCCGCTTGGTCGGTCACCATCTCGATTGGAGTCGCGGGAACCGCTGGAAGCGGCACCGACGGAGCCTCGCTGCTTGCCGCTGCCGATGCCGCTATGTATCAGGCCAAGCGCGGCGGCCGCAACCGAGTACATCGCGCTCTTCGGGCCGTCCAGCAGCCCCACGCCGCCGTCGGCTAGGTACGTCGCCTCCCTGTCGTCCCGGGGTCCGCAGCCGCCGCCTCAGCTGACGGTTGCTTGCAGCACCACCTCGCCGCTGGAGTTTTCAATCCAGATCTGATCAACCTTCTGGGGGGCGACCCCGCAGGCCAGCGCCACATGTTCCGTCCCCCTGGTACCGCGATAGGTCCCCGCTTGCCACCAGGTACCGGACCTCGACTCCATCGAGACGTGATAGACCGCTCCCGGAGTCTGGCCTGACACCGACAGCGAGATCTGGGTGCCGTAATGCTCGGCGCTGAGGACCGCGGTGGCCCGAGCGCCCTGGGGGCCATGCAGGGAGACGGTGACAGGAGTGGCGGAGCCGTCACTGAGCCAGACGAGAGCCGCGGCGGCGACACCGAGCACGGCCAATCCGCCGGCCGCCCAAGGCGCCCGCGGCAGACGCCAGCGGAT
>JBAUWA010000153.1:0-20999 GCA_049583555.1 Candidatus Dormiibacterota bacterium
CACCTCGACCGCGCCCGCGCCCAGCCGCCTCCGGCTGGGCTGATCCAGCCACTCGGTGAGATCTGTGGCCGGAATCCGCAGCGCCCCGGCGTCGCCGCCACCGAGGAGGCCCTCGCGGATGACGTAGGCGGCCAGGCCGGCGCTGCAATGGTCCAGACTTACGTTACAAGCAGACACCAAAAACGGCTCCCAGACCTGGGTGATAGCGCGGTCGTCCTGGCCGAGGCTGTAAAGCCAGGAGCGGGCCGGCACCGTGTCCAGCATCTCCTGGTCGGCTGGGCCGAAAGAGCTGAGAGCGGTGGCAACCGCGCCGGTGCCGACCAGCTCCCGGGTGCTGAGCCCGGGCCAGCGAAAGAGCACCGGCAGCAGGTGAACTGGCGCGGGCAAATGAGCCGCCCTCAACCGGCGAGTGACCCCGGTCCGAGAATTGGCCACGACCAGCTCCAGCCGCTGCTGCCGCCAGGCTGGCTCCACCCCGATCCGGCCGAGGAACTCCTCCAGCGCAGTGCAGCAACCGAGGTAGACGTGCTGCCCGGTGTCCACCCGGCCCGCCACCGGATCGGGCACGGAGCGGCACAGTCCGCCCAAAACCGGAGCTCGCTCCACCAGGGTCACCTGTGCGCCTTGGTCAGCCAGGTCCAGGGCAGCGGTGATGCCCGCCAGACCGCCGCCGACGACCAGAGCGTCCACTGCTGGCGCCTTCGGCCTTAGGAGCCGAGGCTGGCCCCGACCCAGGCCCCCAGCGCCAGGCGGACCTTGTGCGCTGTGCCCAAGGAGATGCGCTCCGCTTGGACATCGAAGCCGCGTCGCTCGATCTCGCGCAGCAGCGCCAGGTACAGGGCCGACAAAGCAGCTGGGCAGCCACGGGCATCGCGCTCCACCAGCGGTATCAGCCTTCGGCCGATGACGAAGTGCTCGCGGGCCCGCGCCACCTCATATGCCATCAACTCGCGGTAGCTGCTGGCCCGGGCTCCCCGGACTCCGGCGAGCAGGTCCTGGGGCTGGCAGCCGAACCGCTGCAGGTCATCGGCGGGCAGGTAGCAGCGGTCGCGCTCGGCGTCCTCCCTTAGGTCGCGGAGGATGTTGGTCAGCTGCATGGCCTGACCCAGGCGTACCGCCAGCTCGGGCACCCGCGGGTCGGTGTAGCCGAAGATCTTGGCGCTCAGCAGCCCCACGACTCCGGCCACGCCGTAGCAGTAGCGCTCCAGATCGGCCGCCCTGACGATCTCAAGGGGGGCGCAATCGGCTTCACAACCGTCGATCACTTCGTTCAGGTTCTTGGCATCCAACTGGAAGCTTCTGGCGGCGTCCCAGAGCACCAGCCAGGTCTGGTCGGGAGGCGCGCCCTCGAGGGTGACCGAGAGGGTGGCGCGAAACTCCTCTAGCCGCAGTCGTCGTTGGCTGGCGCTGCCCTCGCCGTCGGCGATGTCATCAGCGGCCCGACAGAAGCGATAGACCGCGTTGAGGGCCTCGCGTTTGCGCACCGGCAGCAGCCTGAACGCGTAGTAGAAGTTGCCCGCCGCTGCCCGGACCTCTTGAGCGCTGACGCGGTGGGCAGCCTTGAGGTCCTCGGCAGAGGGGGAGGAGGCTAGGGTGTCGACCGGGGCGGCGGCGCTCAAGTTGCGAGCGGCGGTGCCGCCAACCGCCAGGCCCACGACGCGCGCCAGACCGCGGCCCGCCTCCGGGAGGCGCTGAGGCTTGCCTTCTCGGAGAAGACCCGGGTCCCAGCCTCGAGTGCGGACCTGGTGGCGGCCAGGCCGCAGAGGATGAAGGTCGCCATCTCCATCCGCATCAGCCCCGGCACCTGACTCACCAGGGGCCACCCGTCGATCAGCAACCTTCGGGCCCGGGCGATGGCGTGGGCCTCGGCAGCCATCATCCCCGGGGTGACGGTGCCGCTCCACCACTCCTGTTCAGTGGCACCGTGTTGGAGGAGCACCTCCAGGGGCAGATAGCGGCGTCCCCTAGCCCGGTCGGAGGCCACGTCCTGCCACATGTTGGCCAGCTGCAGGCCCGTGCAGATGGAGTCCGAGTAGCCCACTCGCTCGGCATCACTGATCCCCTCCAGGGCCAGGACCAGCTCGCCAACTGGGGTTGCCGAGAGCGTGCAGTAGTGGTCGAGCTCCGCCCAGGTCTGGTAGCGGCTCACCTCCTGATCCTGGAGGTTGGCCTGGATCAGCCGCTGGAAGGGACCGGGTTGGAGCTGAAAGCGCTCGATCACCGGCAGCAGCCTTTGGAAGACCGGATGTCGAGGATGGCCGGCATAGCAGGCTTCCAGCTCCTCGCGCGCCAGCTGCAGCAGCGTCCGGGGGTCCCCGAGCTGCTCGTCGCCGAGATCGTCGACAAGCCTGCAGAAGCCGTAAATGGCGCCCCTGGCCTCCCTTCGCCCGGGACGCAACATCCAGGCGGCGATCGGGAAGTTCTCGACCCCGCGCGCCTCGTCCTGACGCCGCCTCGAGTACTCGGGCAGAGCCGCGTCTCGGGCCAAGGCCGGCTCAACCCGGACGGGGGTCGGCGCTGCGCTCACCGGTGCGGGTGGACCCGGGCGCGCCCGGGATGGAGAGCTCGGCCCAACGCCATGGTGGGGAAGACAGTGCCGTAAAGGTTGTAGCGCAGGTAGAAGGCCCTTGGGAATCCGGTCCCGGTGAACTGCTGATCGCTCCAGCCGCCCGCCTCCTCCTGGTGCCGCAGCAGCCAGTCCACTGCCGACTCCGCCGCTGTCGAGAGATGGCCCTCGGGATCCAGGTCCGATGCCGACTCGCCCACCGCCAGCAGCGACAGCAGCGCCCAAGCGGTCTGGGAGGGGGTGGGTTCGCCGCGGCCGATGCGGGCGCGATCGTGGTAGGAGAGAACCGACTCTCCGAACCCACCGGAGCCGTGCTGGTTGAGCCGGACCCAGGCGCCGATGCGCCGGAGGCCGTCCCGATCCTGGGGCTCGTCGGCGGCGCTGAGGGCGGTGGCCACGGCAGCATCACCGTAGACGTAGTTCACGCCCCAGCGACCGTAGTAGGCACCCTCGCCCTCCTCCGACCGGCGCAGCCAGGCCAGCGCCCGCTGCTTGGCTGGCTCCAGATCGTCCCCGCCCAGGCGGGCGAAGGCCTCGACGACGTGGGCGGTGACGTCGGGGCTGGCGCGGTCCAGCATCTCGCCGAAGTCGGAAATGGGCAGATGCTCGACCCAGCCCCGGTGGTTGTCGGCGTCAAACGCGCCGTAGCCGCCGTCCTCGCCCTGCATCACCACCAGCCAGGCCAGAGCGCGGCGGATCGCGTCCCCAACTTTGGTTTGCTCGTGGCGATCGTGCCCGGCCACGCTGAGCATGGAGAGCACCACCGCCGTGTCGTCGGTGTCCGGGTACTGGTCGTTGTAGAGCTCGAAGGGCCAGCCCCCGGGCGGCGCACCCGGTCGGCGCACAATCCAGTCGCCCACCTTCGAAACCTCCCGACCCACCAGCCAATCGATCCCCTTGACTAGGGCCTCATCGGACGGTGGCAGCCCAGCGTCCAGCAGGGCCCAGATCGCTAGGGCCGTGTCCCAGACCGGGGAGATGCACGCCTGGAGCCGGAAACCGCGTTCGTCCTCGATCCCGAAGGTCTCGAGCGCCTCCAAACCGCGTCTCATCACCGGGTTGTCGATGGGGTAGCCACGGGCGCTGAGGGCCATCAGGCCATACACCCAGGGCGGCTGGATGCCCGCCCAGGAGCCATCCCGCTCCTGGTGGTCGAGGATCCAGCGCTCGGCTCGGGCCAGCGCTCGCTCGCGCACTCCCGCCGATGGCAACCGGCCGTAGGTGCGCAGGGCTCGGTCGACCACCCTCCAGGTCGGAGTTCCGGCCGTCTTGCGATGGGGACCGAGGGGCAGCTCATCCCGAGTGGGGGAGTCCAGGGGGAAGACGGTCTTCAGGGTGCGCAGGATGGTCAGGGGCACCGTGGTCGCCCGCGCCCAGGAGGCCAAGTCGTAGATGCTCCCGGGTTGCTGGGGCGGGATCAGGATCCACTCCGGCGGGATGGCGGGAATGTCCTGCCAGGACCAGAGCCCGCCCAGGGCCAGCCACATCCTGGTGAAGAGTCGGGTCGCCCGCATCCCTCCCTGGGTTTCCACGAAGTCTCGTGCCAGCCGCACCTGGGGATCGTCGGCGGGCACTCCCGCCGCCCGCATCGCCACCCAGACCTCGGCGGTGACGCTGACATCCCCCTCTACCTCGGGGGCGATCCCGTAGCTGCCGTCCGCTCGCTGCTCCGCCCGCAGGTAGCGGATGACCGCGGCCTCTCGAGCGGGATCGGCCCGCCCCAGGTAGCGCTGGAGGAGCAGGTATTCGGCGGTGATGGAGGCATTACTCTCCAGCTCCCCGGCCCAGGATCCGTCAGGGTTCTGGCGCCGCAGCAACTCGGCAACCGCCCGGTCCAGTGCCAGCTGAACCGATGCCCGCTGAGCCGAGCTGGTGGCGAGCCCCTGGGCTCTCTCCGGCTCCAGCTCCAGGGTCAATTCCAGCGCTCCCCCAGCCAGCGACCGAGGATCTCCAGATCCATGGCGCCGGTCTCAGACAGAGGCAGCTTGGCTGCGGCGACCAGCGCCCGTTCGGTCCAGGTGGTGGTGAGGCCCTGGCAGCGCTCGGCCACCCCTCCGGCGCGCAGCAGCTCCACCGCAGCATTGAGGTCGCGGCGGCGCATTCCCGGTGGCTCCAGCCATGAGTGGGCGGCCTGGCCCAGGGAGCCGTTTCCGGTCAACGCCAGCACCATCGGCAGCCCCTGCTTGCCCCGGAGCAGGTCGTTGCCGACCGGCTTGCCCGTCTCGGCGCTGTCGCCGAAGACTCCGAGCACGTCGTCACGAAGCTGGAAAGCCACCCCCAGAGTGCGACCGAAGTGCTCGCAGGCTGCCACTGTGGGGTCGGCGGCTCCGGCGGCGACCGCGCCCAGCGCCGCCGCCGCGCCCATCAGGGCCCCGGTCTTGCGTTCGACCATCTCCAGGTATTGAGGAAGGCTGGCGGGCACGGCCCCGGTGGCTGTGATGTCGGCCTGCTGGCCGCCGACCATCTCCAGTGTGGCCCCACCCAGCTGGGCGACAGCCCGGGTACTGGTGTGGGGGGAGAGCTCAGCCGCCGAGATCACGCAGAAGGCCGCGGTCAGAAGGGCATCGCCAGTGTTCAGAGCCGAGGGCATGCCGTCCCTCACCCACAAAGCCGGTTGGCCCCGGCGAGAGCGGTCGCCGTCGACGATGTCGTCGTGGAGAAGGGAGAAGTCGTGCACCAGTTGCACTGCCACGGCCAGAGGCAGTGCAGCCTCCTCATCCGCCCCGAGGGCCTCTCCGATCAGCATGGTCAGGGTCGGGCGCAGCGCCTTGCCCGGCCGAGCCCCGGGGAGCAAACCGAGGTGGTACTGGGCCGGGTCGAGTACCTCTCGGGGCAGGGTGGCCATGACCGCAGACAGCCCGCTCTGGATCCGCTCCTGGTAAAGCCCGAGGATCGCTAGCGCGCCGGTGGCGACTTCGCTGGCGCGGGGGCTCTGGCGCAGCTCGGCTTGCTCAGAGACCACGGCACACCGCCTCGACTTCGTCCACGACCCAACTAGGGGTGGAGGTGCCTGAGGTTATCCCCACTCGCTGTCCCGCCTGGAACCAGCTGGCATCGATCTCGGAGGCGCTCTCGACCTGGAAGGTCGGGCGGCGCTCGGCGCAGGTGTCGGCCAGAGCTTTGGTGTTGGCGGACTCCCTGCCTCCGACCACCACCACCACGTCGGCCTGGTCGAGCAGCCCGGTGACCGCTTCGCGCTGGCGCTGATTGACCACCGGGCAGGTGGTGTCGCGGACTTGGAGTTCGTCGGTGCGCAGTCGCAGCCGGTCCACGATCTGGTCGAAACGGGGCTTGGGGAAGGTGCTCTGGCAGACCACTCCTCGGCGCGCCCGCCAGGGCAGTTGGTCCGCCTCCGCCTCGCTGGCTATCACCTCCACCTCTGAGTTCTGGCGCTCCCCGATCCAGCCCACCAGCGCCTTGACCTCGGCGTGGTGCGCCGACCCCACCACCACCACCGGCCAACCCTCGTCGGCCAGCTGGACCGCGTGGACCTGCACCCGTCGCACCAAAGGGCAGGTGGTGTCCACCACCTTCAGCCCCCGCTGCCTGGCCTCAGCGAAGAGTTGAGGAGTGGCGCCGTGGGCGGTGACCACCACCTGGGGCCCGCCAGCCTCGGGAAGCGCTTCGACTCGGCCCAAACCCTGGCGCTCCAGCCCCTCTAAGGCCCTGGAGTTGTGGACTACCTGACCCAGGGCAACGGTCTCCTCGCCCAGTTCCATGGCGTCGGCCGTCAGCTGCAGGGCATCGCGGACGCCAAAGCAATAGCCGGTGTGCCGGGGCCGTACAGTCTCCACTTGCAGCCCTCATCCCGAGCAGCGGTCCGTTAACGGACCTAAACCATCCCTTCGTCTCGACCGTACTCGACACCGATCTCAGCCGCTGTGATCTGCCCTCGGCCCAATATTACCTGCCCGTTACGTTAGCCGGGCGGTCACTTAGCGTTTCGTACTCCGGTTCGCTGCCCCGGGGCCCCGCTAACGTTAGTCAAGTGCAGGCCCTGGTTTTCGATCCGGCTCTCCACCGGCTGCCACTGGCGGCACTAACCACCCGGTTGGGCCCCAGGCGGGCCCTGGGCAGCTGGTCGCTGCTCTCGCTGCGCGAGGTGGAGGAGCCACGCCCGCCGGGGAGGAACTGGGTGCGCCTGCGAACCCTGCGCACCGGCATCTGCGGCAGCGACGTAAAGGAGGTCCTGCTCCAGGCCGCCGCCGACAACCCCCTCAGCGGGGTGGTCTCCTTTCCCCACATCCCCGGTCACGAGGTGGTGGCCCAGGTGGTGGACCCGGGCTCAGAGTCGGGGTTGCGGTCCGGGCAGTTGGTGGCCCTCGACCCGTGGGTGGGATGCCAGGCACGAGGTCGGTCGGAGCTCTGTCCGGCCTGCGCCAGCGGGTTTCCACCCCACTGCCGCCACCAGCCGGACGGGGGACCGTGGGGCAGCGGCGGCGGTCTCCACCTGGGCAACATCCGTGGACTGCCGGGGGGCTTCGCCGAGACCATCCATGCCCACCCCATCCAGTGCCATCCCCTGCCCGAGGGATTCGACGCCGACATTGGGGTGCTGGCGGATCCGCTGGCGGTCGCCCTGCACGCGATTGAGCGAGTCGCGGAGCAACCATCGGGCCCGATTCTGGTGCTGGGCGCGGGAACGATAGGACTGGCCCTGACCCTGGTAGCCAGGACCCACTGGCCGGCAGTCCCGGTTTGGACCACCGCCGCCTGGCCTCATCAGCTGCCATTGATCTCAGGTCTGGGCGCGGGGCCGCTCTCGACCCGGGCTGCGGAGGTGGTGCCCGAGTTGGCTCGCCGGACCGGCGCCCGGCTGGTCTGGCCCTGGCGCGGAGGTCCCTGGCTGATGGGCGCGGGCGCCACCTTGGTGCTGGACTCCATCGGCAGCCGCGACACCGCCGAGCTGGCCTTGCGCTGCCTGGCTCCGAGGGGCCGTATCGTGGTGGTCGGGGTGGCCAAACCGGAGCGCACCGAGAACACCTTGGCCTACTACAAGGAGGCAGACATCATCGGTTGCAATGGCTACGGCCGCAGCGCCGGAGGAGAGGCGAAGCCCCACCTCCTCGACCAGGCCCTGGGGATATTGGCTGATCGCGGTGCCGAGCTCCGCCGCTGGTGCACCCATACCTTTCCTTTGGAGCGTTACCGGGAGGCGTTCTCACTGGCGGCCAGGCCCTGGCCCGGCGCCGCCATCAAGGTCAGCCTGGAAGTGGGGGAGGGGCAGAGCCGATGATGATCGCCAAGGCGAGTGTGCTGGTCGAGGCTCCGCTGGAGCTGGTCCAGGAGGCCGTTCTCGACCCCTCCGCCTACGGAGACGGGGCCACCAAGGTCCAGGACATGGTGGTGGAATCGCGCAGCGAGAACGAGCTGGTGGCCCGGATCAGCGGTCACCTGGGACCCTTCAGGTCCTCGATCAGGGCCCGCTACTCCGTGGGTGTGAACCAGGTCGACCTGACCATGATCGAGGGCAGGCTTCGCAACTTCCATGCGGTCTTCCTCTTCGAGCCCCAGGCCAACGGAGTCGTCCTCACCCATCGCGAGGAGTACGACTTCGGCTACCCGCTGATTTCGCCCCTTTTGGACCGCGCCCTCCAGGGCTGGGCCACCCGCAGCGTGGTGGCTGAGGTCACCGCTCTCAAGCGCGCGGCCGAGGCGAGGGTCAAAGTAGCCGCCTAGGACCAGGTTTGGTCACTTCGGCGGACGGGCAGACTCGCAGGTGGCTGACTTCCTGACCATGACCCTGGAGTGACACCTTGAGCGAAGACAACAGCAAAGAGACGACCAACGACGAAAGCGCGACCCCCCGCCGCCGCGGTCCGCGTACTCCTGAAATCGAGTCGTTGCCGCTGGTGCCGCTCCGTGACAACGTCGTGCTGCCCCACCAGCTGGCCCCCCTGGGAGCCGGCCGGGATCGCTCGGTCAGCAGCCTGGAGGCTGCCGTCGCCGCCGACGGCAAGGTGGTGCTGGCGGTCCAGCGCGAGAGCGATCTGGACGAAGTCCAGCTGATCGACCTCTACCCGGTCGCCACCGTGGCTCAGATCGGCGCGTTCCGGCGGGGCAACGCCGGAGCCCAGGTCCTGGTCGAGGGCGTGCGTCGGGTCCGCCTGATCGAGCTGGAGGCGGGAGAGACCTGGACTGCCAAGTTCGTGGAGCTACCTGACACCGAGCCGGTGGGGAACGAGATCGACGCCTTAGCGGGCTCTGTTCGCCAGCTCTTCGCCGACTACGTCGCCGCCGGGGCCGCGGTTGCCCCCGAGTTGGCGGTCGCGGTCGCCCGGGCCAAGGAGCCGGGCAAGGTAGCTGATCTCGCTGGCACCGCCCCCGACCTGGAGGCCCAGGACCGGATAGCGCTGCTTCAGGAGCCCGATGTCGAGCGCCGGCTACGGGGGCTGGTACCACTCTTGGCCAGACAACTGGAGGTGGCTCAGCTCCGCAACAAGATTCAGCAGGACGTGGCCCAGACCATCAACCAGGGCCAGCGCGAGGCCATCCTTCGCGAGCAGCTCAAGGCGATCCGCAAGGAGCTGGCGGAGGTCGGTGGTGAGAACACCGCCGAGGACGACCTCCGCGAACGCATCGACGCCGCGGGGATGCCGGAGACAGTGCATTCCCGCGCCGTGAAGGAGCTCGAGCGGCTCGAGTCCCTCCCCAGCGCCTCCCCCGAGGTGGGGATCGTGCGCACCTACGTCGAGTGGCTGGTCGACCTGCCCTGGAAGGACGCCGGCCAGGAGCGCGTTGACATCAAGGAGGCCGCCCGCATCCTCGACGAGGACCACTACGGCCTGCCCAAGGTCAAGGAGCGCATCCTCGAGTGGATGGCGGTCCGCAAGCGGGCCCTGGAGCGTCGGGCGGCGGCCGCCGCCAAGGCCGAAGCGCAGCGGGAGCCGGAAGAGCCGGCTGCAGCCGCCAACGGGAGCGCGGCCACCTCGGCCGTCGATGAGGTGGGACCGCAGCCCCACCCCCTGCAGACTCCGATCCTCTGCTTCGTCGGTCCCCCCGGGGTGGGAAAGACCTCGCTGGGTCGCAGCATCGCTCGCGCTCTGGGCCGCAAGCTGGTCAGAGTTTCGCTGGGCGGGATTCGCGATGAGGCCGAGATCCGGGGTCACCGCCGCACCTACATCGGCGCTCTGCCGGGCCGCGTGATCCAGGCCATGAAGCAGGCCGGGACCAAGAATCCGGTGATGATGCTCGACGAGATCGACAAGGTCGGGCTGGACTTCCGGGGCGACCCCTCGGCAGCTCTCCTCGAGGTCCTCGACCCCGAGCAGAATCGCGAGTTCTCGGATCACTACCTGGAGGTCGCCTACGACCTCTCCCAGGTGCTCTTCATCACCACTGCCAACGTGATGGACACCATCTCGGCGCCACTTCGGGACCGGATGGAGATCATCTATATCACGGGCTATACCGAGGAGGAGAAGTTGGGGATCGCCCAGCAGCACCTGGTGCCCCGGCAGATGGAGCAGCACGCGCTCGACTCCACCGAGCTGGAGATCACCACCGAGGCTCTGCGCAGCGTCATCCGCGACTACACCCGCGAGGCTGGGGTGAGAGGCCTGGAGCGCCAGTTGGCTCAGATCATGCGCAAGGTTCCCCGGCGCTTGGTGGAGAACCCAGAGCTCAAGGGGGTCAAGGTTGGTCCCGACGATTTGATCGAATACCTCGGTCCGGCTCGCTTCGACCACGACGCCGCCGAGGCCGAGGACCGGGTGGGAGTCGCCACCGGAGTAGTCGTCTCCGACGTCGGCGGTGACTTGGTCACAGTCGAGGCGCTCGCCATCGCCGGGCGAACCGAGCTGCAGCTGACCGGCCAGATCGGCGACGTCATGCAGGAGTCAGCCCGGGCCGCGCTCTCCTGGGTCCGGGTCCATGGGTCCGAGTACGGGGTCAAGGAGAACTTCTTCGATGACCACGGGGTCCACATCCACGTGCCCGCGGGCGCCATCCCCAAGGACGGTCCGTCGGCGGGCATCACCCTGACCACAGCCCTGGTATCGGTCGCCAGCGACCGTCCCGTCCGTCACGACCTGGCCATGACTGGGGAGGTGACGCTGCGCGGGCGGATACTGCCGATCGGCGGGGTCAAGGACAAGCTCCTGGCCGCGCATCGGGCAGGGATCAAGATCTTCCTGCTCCCCGAACGCAACCGTCGCGACCTCTACGAGATCGACTCCTCGCTCTTGGAAGGGATGGAGGTAGTCTTCGTGCGGTCGGTGGACGACGTCCTCGACCGGGCTCTAATGCCGCCCATCGAGGCTCGCCGCGAGCGTCGCCAGGTCGGCTTCGGGCTCACCCCGCCTCCGCCTCTCAACACCGGGGTCGCCGCCGCCAACTGAGTCCGGGAGCTTCAGCCTGTCGGTGGAGCCATCCGCGACAGCAGATCCTCCACCACGGCTCCGGTGGCCCCCCAGACGAAATGCGCCTGGTGGAGGTAGCCGGGCACCTGAAACTTGCCCTCGGCGACCGTCACCTGGCGGCTGACCCGCGCGGCGAGGACTCCATCCGGCAGCAACGGGAGCCAGAAGAATTCGGCCACCTCCCCGGCGGCTGCGACCGGCTTGATCGGGCGACGGAGCAGTCCAACGAAGGGTGCGATCACAAAGCCGGAGTTCCAAGTCGGCACCAGGGTCGCCCGTCCCCAGAGTTCGACCGCCTCGGGGGGTACCCCCAGCTCTTCCTGGGCTTCGCGCAGCGCGGTGCGCCAGAGGGTTCCGTCCTCGGGGACGGGGCTGCCGCCGGGGAGGCCCACCTGGCCGGGGTGCTTGCGCAGCTCCGAGCTGCGCAGCAGCAGCAGCAGGGGCAGCTCCTTTTGACTGGGGTCGATGAGAGCCAGGACCGCAGCGGGCCGTAGGGCGCTGCCCTCGATCACCTCTACCGGATCGTCCTCCAAGGACTGCAGGCTCTGCAGCAACCGGCCCAGCTCTGCGGCCTGATGGCCGCCCTGGCTCAATGCCGGCCGGGTCAGAAACCGATCCGGTGGGTGACGATCAAGACCGCCAGCGCCACCACCACCAGCGCCAGGAACCAGAGCAACACATAGCCACCCCGCCGCCGGTACTTGGGCTGGAACCGGTAGGGCTCCATGGCTATCAGCTGGGTCGAGTCGCTGGTCTGGTCGGGCTCGGATTCGCCGTCGCGATAGGGGAGTGACTGCGCCCGGATCGAGGCTGGTGTCAAGGGCAGGTCGGACGGCCAGCGCGACGACGGTTGGGGTCCGGAGGGTACCGGCGTGGGCGCACGCTGCGGAGCGGCCGACTCTCGGGTTTCTGCGGTGGGGGCCACGGGTTGGTAGGGAATCGACCGACTCTGCCAGGCGATGCTTCCTGGCTCGACGGGGCGGGGCGGGTTGGGTCGGGCGGCTTCCTGAGAACCGGGTGGGGGAGCCACTCCCCGCAGGGCGGCGAAGAACTCGGACGCGCTGGTGAACCGTTCTCGAGGGTCTTGGGCCAGAGCTCGCATCAGAGCCCTATCCACCCGGCTCGGGATCTGCGGCCGCAAATGGCTGGGGGCCTCGGCCCGGCCATCGGGGGCCGGGGGACGGCCGACCAGGAGGTAATAAACGAGCGCCGCCAGGCCCCAGAGGTCGCCGGCCCGGATCGGTTCTGCGCTGTTAGGGGCCTCGGGTGGGCGGAAGGAACGGGTGATGTCCAACCAGGCCGCGGCTGGGGTGACCCGGCTGACCACCGTCCTGATGGCGTGCCCACCCAGGACCGGTCCCTTGGCAGCGAGCGCGACCGTTGCCGGCTGGATGTCGCCGTGCAGCATCCCCACCGCGTGCAGCTGATCCACGGTCTTGGCCAGGGGTCCGGTGATCGCGAACACCCCGGGCGCCTGTCCCGCCTGTAGCCGGCTGACCAAGAAGCCCTCAGCGGCGTCCTCGGTGACCAGGTACACCAGCGGGGATCGCAGCTCCTGAACCCCGATCTCCAGGACCTGGAGCAGGCCCGGCACCCGGATGGCGCGGCGGTCTCCGGCCAACTTCTGCAACGCCTCGAGGAAGCCCGCCGCGGTGGCGTACGGCTCCCGGAAAGTCCAGACCAGCACCGGCCGACCATCCGCCAACACCGAGCCCCGGTGGATGCTGGCGTACGGCAGTACCTGCAGCCGCCCACCGACTCGGTAGCGTCCGATGGCGGCCCCGGTCAGCTCATCGACCCGCACGGCTCCTCCATCTTACGTTCCGCCTTCAAAGGCACCTGACCATGATCCCGGCCCTATGCTCTGATCGCGATGGACCTTCTTGAAGGTGGTCCCTGACGGTGGGGCCAGGCGAGTTCCAGGCGCTGCCACAGGTCACTCCCTTGCGACTGTGCACCTGCGGCCAGCCTACCCGATGGAGCCACCTCCAGTACTTGGGAAGGGGCCGCAGTGCCCCGCTCTACGTCTGTGTGGGCTGTGGCCGCGTCTATCGCGGAGGGGCGCCCGAGGGATCCGAGCAAAAACCTCAGCCGCGAAGCCGCAAGCCCCTGCCAGCGGGCGGTCCTCCGGACAACCCGGTGCTAGACGAGGAGGTGGCCGCCAAACTTCGAGCGCTTCTTTCCGACCGTGATAGATAGCTGAGCCCCGGCCCTAGCCGACGTAGCGCTCCAACCAGTCGGCCCCGAGCTTGGCCACCTCCAGGCGGTCGACGTCCACGCTGAGTCCATGCCCACTTCGGATGAAGAGCCGGTAGGCTCGAATCTCAGAGCTGACCCCGGCGATGATGCGGTCGGCGTTGGACGGGTCAACGACGCTGTCCCGGCCGCCCTGGAGAACCAGAATCGGCCGGAAGACGGCCCCCAGCTCGGTCCCGACCATGCTGCCGAGGCGCGCCAGCTCCGCGATGGCGCGCGTGGGTCGGCGGCCATAGCTGTAGAGGTCGTGCACTGCCTCGGGGTTGTAGAGATCGACCTCGCTCGAGGGGCTCTCCCAGCGCACCACGTGCTTGACCACCGGAAGTAGCCGCACGCGCCAGTCCCGCAGCCTGATGAAGCCAGCCTGAGTTACTAGGGCCCGAATCTCGGGCCGGGAGGCCGCCAGGTGCAGGGCGATGGTGGCGCCCATCGACTGGCCCGCCACTCCCACCCAGCGGCAGCGCTCCCGGAGCTGGTCGAGAGCCTGGTCGGCGGAGCGAAGCCAGTCCTGGTAGTCGGTCAGCTCCAGCTCCTCGGGCGAGGTCCCGTGCCCGGCCAGGAGGGGTGCGTAGACGGTGAAGCCTCGCCCAACCATCTCCTCAGCCAAGGGTCGCATCTCCGGCGGGGTACCGGCGAAGCCATGCAGAAGCAGCACTCCCCGGTCCCCCTCACCCAACCAGAAAGGGGCGATCACATCGGCGGGAAGCGGGTCCGGTTGTCTAGAGGTCAAAGCGCGCCATCACTTCCCGAGGTTAGCGAACTCGTCCTTGCCGGCCAGTTCCACTCCGTAGACTCCTCTCAATGACCACGGCGCTGATCCGGAGGGCCGAGGCTCCGGCCTGGCCCCCCAGGGCAGCGGCCGCAGGCCGGGCTCGACTGGGTCCCAGGCTGAGAGCGATACTCGAGCTCTGCCCCGCCGAGGGTGCGGTGGCAGATGTTGGTAGTGGCCACGGGCGTCTGGCCGCCGAGATCAAGCGCCGTTGGCCCCAGCGCCAGGTCTATGCCACCGAGGTCAAGCCCGGCCCGTCAGCCGAGCTGCGACGCTTGCTGGACCCCGCCATCGGGGTCGAGATCCTGGAAGGGGAGGGGCTGGCGCCTCTGGCCGAGAATCCCTGCCGCGGCGTGGTCATCGCCGGACTCGGCGGCTCCACGATCGCGCGGATGCTGGAGCGAGACCTCGAGGTGGCCCAGCGCCTGAGCTGGCTATGTCTGCAGCCGGCCCAGCGCTGCGAGCGCTTGTGGGAATGGGTGGAGGCGGCGGGCTGGACCTGGCTGGAGCGCCGCCGAGTCGCCGAGAAAGGCCATCTATATCAGTTGGTCCTGGTGACTCCCCAGTGAAACTGGTAGAGACCTTGGCTGCCATCGAGAGCCTCGATCTGCGCCACGCGGAGCTGCTCAGCCAGCAGGAGCAGGCGGCAGTGCGCGCCAAAACCGATCCCACCGTTCGCCAGCTGAGGCAGCGCCGAGCCGAGCTCGACGGGCTCAGTCAAAAACAGGCATCGGCGCTGAGGCAGTTGGAGCTTGAGGTCGCTGAACTGCGAGACCGAGTCAAGACCCACGAGAAGGCCATCTATGACGGGAGCGTCCGCCACCCAGCCGATCTGCAGCGGCGGCAACACGAGTTGCAGACGCTCGCTGGCAAAATCGGTGAGTTCGAAGAGGCCGAGCTCGTGCAAATGGAAGCTCAGGAGCAGACGGCGCGCGAGCTCACCGAGGCCATCTCCGAACTTGCCGAACGTGAGCACGTCGTTGAGCAGCAAAGGGCGGCCGACCGCGACAACGCTTCCACCCTGGCAGAGGAACTGGCTGCGGTGGATGAGGAGAGAGGGCAGCTGGCCGATGGTCTGGCCCCATCGGTGCTGCGCATCTACGAGCGTACCGCTGCCCGACGTAGGCCGGCGATCGCGAAGGTGGTTGCCGGAACCTGCACCGGATGTCGGCTGCCGCTGGCTCCGCGGCTGCTCCAGGAGGCCCGACAGGATCACTTGGTTACCTGCGAGAACTGTGAACGGATCCTGCTGATTTGAGTCCGGCAGAGACGGCTGGGTTGCACTGGATAAACGCTTACAGCGACGGTGCCTGTAGTGGCAATCCGGGTCCTGGCGGTTGGGCCTATCTGATTGAATGGCCTGGCGGCATTGAGGAGGGCTCGGGTGGTGATCGGCAGACCACCAACAACCGCATGGAGTTGATTGCCGCGCGTGAGGCGATGGCCGCGTTCCTGCGCAAAAGTGTCCCCGGGCAAGGGCTGCGAATCCACACCGACTCCCGCAATGTCATCGGTTGGCTCAGCGAACACTGGAAGCGCAAGGCCAATATAGATCTGTTTCCGGAGCTGGATCGCTTGACCGGAGAGCTCGGCGCCAGGCTGGTCTGGGTATGGGTGCACGGGCACCAGGACAATCCCGGCAACAATCGGGTGGATGAGCTGGCGGTGGCGGCGTGCCGGAGGGTCGAACCGGGCAGCCAGCGCGACTGACAGGGTCGGCGATTGAGGGTCGAGCGGAACGTTCTGGTTGCCGCAGTGCTGACGAAATCATTTTGAAGTGTTCACCATTCCTATCATTTGACGGAAATGAGAGAGAGCACTGCATTAGCAATGCACGCTTATGGGGCGATTTGTAGATACTTAAGCGACAGACTCGCCGCATCTCACGAGGAAGCCGCCTTCTTGAAAGATGGGGGCCGCTTTATATAACGGCCAGTACTTTCAGCAGGCTCGAACAGATCTTTGAGAAGTTCTCATAAAGCGCAGCGTGCGAATTACTGCACGAGCTGCGTCAGCTCGCCATTCGGGCATTCGGACAGCTAGCGGATAGATTACCGTCTTCACTTGGTTCGTAAGGAGCGAGGCGGGCATAGAATCGCCTTGAATACCATTCACCTTGCGGAATCGTCATCTGCACAGTGGATGGCACCACTGTGAGCCGGTCAGGCCCGTGTTGATACCGCCATTGTCAGCGATTCCGTGACGTTCTTCCCCGCTCAACTCGGCCTGCCGACGCGGCCCAAGATACTTGGCGCGCCTCGGTGCACTAGCACAACACCGACGAGAAACTGGCCTCCTGCTGGCGCGTTGCCCGAGGCTAGTCCAAGTGACCGAGCTTCGGGCCCACATCTATAAGGGTTTTCCGTACGGCGAGGCTACAATGCCCAGGGATGGCGGGCAGATGACCGCGGCCGGGTCGGACCCGGTCGAGGAAAGTCCGAGCTCCGCAGAGCAGGGCGCCGGGTAACGCCCGGCGAGGGAAACCTCAGGGAGAGTGCCACAGAAAAGACACAGCCAGCGGCAACGCTGGCAACGGTGAAATGGTGGGGTAAGAGCCCACCGGCAGCCGGGTGACCGGCTGGCCAGGTAAACCCCGCCCGGAGCAAGACCCGGCAGGGTGCGGGTGGCAACACCCCTGGGCGGCTCGCTCAGCAGCACCCGGGTGGGTCGCTGGAGGCGTCGGGTAACCGCCGCCGTAGATGGATGGTCATCGGCCCCCGGGGGGAGCCCGCCGCGCGGGAGGCCCGGGGAACCACAGAACTCGGCTTACCGCCCGCCTTCCCATCTCCCCGCAGGGGGGTTGTCCCCCTGCGCCGCCCCCGCTCTGATCTCTCCATGTGACATCGCTGCCGTGTGTTAGGGATGATTCCCCCAATTGGATGACCTGGTGGATACGATCCTGTAACCAAGTTGGCCAAGGTGATTGACCTCTCCAGTTGTCCGTGATACAGTCCCGGATGCTCCCGTCCGGGGGAAATGTGGTGAAAGAGGAAACAGCCATCCACGATGAGCGGTGGGACAGGGAGGCCAGATGGCGTTCTTCGGGCGCTTTGATCACTCGCTCGACGAGCGAGGCCGGGTCGCCATCCCGGCGCGCTTCCGAGAAGAGTTGCGGGGAGGCTGGGTCACCGGCCACCCCGCCCACTACCTCCTGATGTACCCCCAGTCCGAATGGGAGGCGATGACGGCCGACTTCCGCTATGACCTCACCGCCGAAGCGGACTACAGCAACTTCCTGCGTCGCCTCTACGCCGTCTCTCAGGAGATCACCTGGGACAGCCAAGGGCGGATCCTGCTCCTCCCCAGAGTCCGGGAGCACGCTGCCCTGCGCGACAACGTCGTCTTCGTGGGCGTCAACAACGCGGTCGAAGTCCACTCCGAGCAGAGCTTTGGCGCCGAGCTGGCGCCCCTGGACGCGGATCGTTGGGAGCTCATGCGCCAGACCGTCGTGGGCCAAAAGCACTCGCATGACCACCGGGCTGGTGGCGAGGCACCGGGAGCGTGAGCGTCATGCTGGGCACTATGCCTGGAGCCGCTCGCCGCGCCCCTATCCGCGCTGCCGCGACTTCGCGCCACGTCTCCGGCACCCACCAACCGGTGATGCTCACCGAACTGCTGGAGGGTCTCGCCCCCAGGCCCGGTCAGGTGGTGGTTGACGCCACCCTGGGCGCCGGCGGCGTCTCTGCCGCTTTCCTAACTCGCGTCCTCCCAGGCGGGCGGGTCTTGGCATTGGATCGAGATCCGTCCGCCGTCTCCGCGGCCCGGCAGCGCTTCGCCACCTATGGCGACGCCTTCACCGCAGTGGTGGGGCGATTCTCGGAGTTGGAACGGATCGCCGCCGAGCACCGGCTCCAGGCCGACATCGTGGTGATGGACCTGGGTATCTCCTCAACCCAGCTGGATGATCCCGCCCGCGGCTTCAGCTTCCAAGCCGAGGGTCCCCTGGACATGCGCCTGGCGCCCTCGGAGCAGACCCAGACGGCTGCGGACATTCTTGCCAGCTTCAGCGAGAGCGATCTCGCCGACCTCTTCTTTGAGCTGGGCGAGGAGCGTCATTCCCGTGCGATCGCCCGCGCCATCGTGGCGCGGCGTCGACAGACGCCAATCCGCACCACCACCGACTTGGCTCAGATCTGCGCGCAGGCCCTGCCGCGACGGCTCTGGCCCAAGCGAATCCACCCCGCGACCAGGGTCTTCCTGGCCCTGCGGGTTGCCGTCAACGACGAGCTCCAAGAGCTCGAACGCGGCCTCGCCGCTGCCACTCAAATTCTTCGGCCCGATGGGCGAATTGGGACGCTCTCCTTCCAACCGTCCGAGCACAGACTCACCAAACACTCCCTCAACGTCCTAGCAACTGACTGTGTTTGTGCGTCCCAACAATTGGTCTGCACCTGCGCCCATCGGGCCACTCTCTCTCTGCTGACGCGACGCTCCATCAAGCCCTCCCCCGAAGAGGTCGAGCGCAACCCTCGAGCACGGTCCGCCCAGCTGCGGATCGCGGTCAGGCTGCCTACGGCCGGCCCCTAGACCAACTACCCCGGGCGCCCTCGCTTCCTGTTCGTTCCCGCAACACCCCATCCCACTTCCTACTCCAGAACCAATCAGATGACAACCATCGCCGCCGACCTCCGGCTTCAGGGCCGCTTCCTTCCCTTTGACGAGGAGGATTGGGTGGCGGCGCGCCCCCGGCGCCGGGCCTTGCCCCGCTCGCTGGTGGCCTGGCTGCTGCTCCCCGCTATGGCGGCGCTGGTCGCGGTTGGGATCATGTACGCGGCCCAGACCGCGCAGGCGACCGCCCTGACCTACCAGATCGCGGCCTTGCGGTCCGCCAAAGCGCAGCTGCTCAACACCGAGCAGTCGCAGCTTCAACGGCTCCAGCAGCTGGAGAGCGCCGGACAGCTGGCGCAATCCGCTGGCCACCTCGGCTTAGCTCCTCCCCCGACTTGGGCGGTGATCACCCCACCCTCCCCAACCACCCCCGACCCACTTACCCCGGTGATCATCGCCCTCCGGGGCGGCTGATCCGGTGGCGTCCGGATCGTCCTACCGCCCCCGGATCGCAGCCCATCCCCGACCAGCCGACCTGACTTCGGAGCGAAGCCAGTCTCGGACTCCCTCCGTCGGTCCCCGGGTGGTGGTGCTGGCCGCCTTCCTGATCGTCGCCTTGCTGGCCATGGCCGGCCGGCTGGTGGACTTGGAGGTGAGCCAGGGCCCGCAGCTCGCTGCTGCGGCGGTCGCCCAGCAGATGCAGTCGGTCACCATCCCCGCGGCCCGGGGGCTAATTCTCGACGACGAGGGCCAGGTCCTGGCCGGGAACGCCCTTGCGTACGACATCTTTGCCGACCCCCAGGAGATCGCCGCTTCGTCGCGGCTGCGCGAGGCGGAGCAACTGGCGCCGGTGCTCGGCATTGCGGCCGGAAGCCTGGTCACGCTCTTCTCCCAGCCTCTCCAGTTCGTCTATCTGGCCAAGGATCAAACCCCGGCGATAGAGGCCAAGCTCGAGCACTTGAGCCTGGCCGGCATTGGCAGCCTGCCGGAGCAGGTTCGCACTTACGGTCCCGGTGCCGTCCCGGGCACCAGTCTGGCTGCCAACCTGATCGGATTCGTTGACTCCGATGGGGTCGGCCAGTACGGGCTTGAGGGCTACTACAACAGCGTTCTCTCGGGCAAACCCGGCCACGAATCAGTGGTTCACGACCTCCAGGGCAACGCCGTGGCCCTCAGCGACCAGCCCCAGACTCCGGCCGTCGACGGGCGCAACCTCAACACCGACATCGACCCGGTGATCCAGACCACGGTGGAGGAGGACCTGGCTGCCGAGGTCCAGAAGGATCTGGCCGCCTCCGGGACCATGATCGTGATGAACGTCCACACCGGGGCTATCGTGGCCTGGGCCGACTACCCCAGCTACAACGCCAACGACTACGCCTCCGAGAACGACAGCCTGTTCCAGGACGCCGGCATCGCCAACCTCTACGAGCCCGGATCGGTGATGAAGGTGGTGACCTTCGCCGGAGCCCTACAGAACAACATCATCACCCCCGACGCCACCTTCGACGAGACCCCGGCCGCGGGAATGGTCCAGGGGGTTGAGATCCACGACTGGGACGGCATTTACCACGGGGTCATCTCCTACCAGTACGTGCTCGACAACTCCCTCAACGTGGGCGCCGTGCACGTGGAAGAGCTGGAAGGGCCCCAGATCTTCTACAACAATCTGGAAGCCTTTGGTATCGGCAAGCCGACCGGCATCGACCTGGCCGGAGAGGAGAACGAGCCCGTGGCGCCGCTCTCCCAGCTCACTCCCCTGCAGCTGGCCACCACCGCCTTCGGACAGGGCGTGGTGGTCACCCCGATCGAGATCCTGGCCGCGATCAACACCGTCGCCAACGGTGGAGTCTGGGTCCAGCCCCACGTGGTCACCTCGATCAGCGGGGGTGGTCAGCCCACCACCAACATCGTGCCTGAGACCCACCGCGTGATCTCGGCCCAGACCGCGTCCACCCTAGCCCAGATGATGGTGCAGGTGATCGACGCGCCGCGTGCCGACGCCTCACTGGCGCGGATCTGGCCCACCTGGAAAGGGGAGTTGGCCGGAAAGACCGGTACGGCTCAGGTGGCTGAGAACGGGGTCTACACCAACAACACGATTGACTCGTTCGCGGAGTTCCTGCCGGCCAGCGATCCCCAGTACTCGATGATCTGCATCCTCCGCGAGCCCCAGGTGACTCCGGCGCTGCGGTTCTCCTTCTACGATGCCGTGCCCACGGTGAAGAAGGTCACCGAGGAGCTTATCGACCGGTTCAAGCTCCAACCATAAGATGCCTCGGATGACTTGGCTGGCGGCTGCGGGCACGTTCGCAGGAGCGCTGCTCGTCTACCCGCTGGCCATCTCGGGGCTGGGCCGGGTCGGGTTGCGGCAGGTCGAACGGTCCGATGTGCCCGCCTCCCACATGAGCAAGACCGGCACCCCCACCGCCGGCGGCATCGTCTTCGTGATCGCGGTGCTGGTGGCCTGGGCGGTGGTGGTGCGCGATCCGGCCGGCGG
>JBAUWA010000154.1:0-1735 GCA_049583555.1 Candidatus Dormiibacterota bacterium
TCCAGAGCCCGATCCCCGGAACGGAGTTGGCCAAACTCCACGATCCGGTCAAAGACTAGGTCGGGATAAGTGGGCCGATAGCGATCGTAGAGATCGGCGACCTCCCCGAACACCATTCGCTGCTCCCGACGCCGAGTGGCCAGTTCACGTCTCCCTCAGATCGGTTGAAAGCTCATTGTGGCCGCAGGGGGCAAAGCGCTCCGCGGAGGGAATTAGGCGCTCTTGGTCATGGCTATGATGAGGGTGACATCGCGAACTCCCGGCGGCGCGGTCAGCGGGCGCTCTCCGGGCCACCGGGAATCGCCAAGTGTGAGGACCTATGGACCAGATCGAGATGTCGGTCGACAGCATTCGGGTCCACATGCCCAGCGGCCAGCACGTCGTGGTGCTAAAGCAGAAGGACGCGGAGCGCTTCCTGCCGATCTGGGTCGGCATGGCGGAGGCCAACGCCATTGCCTTGAAGATCTCCGGCATCCGGCCTGATCGGCCGGTCACCCACGACCTTTTGGTGAACATCCTCAGTGACCTCCAGGTGAGCGTGACCCGGGTGGTGGTGTCAGAGCTGCGCGACGACACCTTCCATGCCCAGATCGTGGCGATGCAGGGTAACAAGGAGCTGATCTTCGATTCCCGCTCCAGCGATGCCATCGCCTTGGCGGTTAGAGTCGAGTCCCCCATCTACGTGGTCAAGGAGGTGTTGGATCAGGCCGGAGTGCTGCCCGACAGTCAGACCGATGAAGACAGTCGACTGGCGGTGTTCCAGCAAATGGTCAACGACATGAACCTCCCCGACCTCGACACACCTGACGCCTGATCAGCCGCCGGGCCAGCATGGCGGAATGGCAGACGCGGCGGTCTCAAAAACCGTTGAGCGCAAGCTCGTGAGGGTTCGACTCCCTCTGCTGGCACCCACCTTTTGATCTCAGGACTGAGCGCTGTCTAGAACTTTGTCTCGTCCACCGTCAAGCATTGACTGCCATTCTGACTGCCACCGGGGTGCAAACCATGCGTCATGAGTGGGGCCGTCTCGTAGCGCCGCTGACTACGGTCCTCGACACCCTCTTCCGTCCCGCCAACTCCTAGGGACTAGCGCTCCTGGACAGGAACTCGCTCTCGGTAAGGAGCCCGTAACAGAAAAGTCAGCCTGCCCAGTGTTACAACGACCAAGACGAAGAAAGAAGACTAGTGGAGGGCGTGGGCGGTGTTCCGGACAGTCCAAAAGCTGGTCACCGCCGTGTCCCCCGGCCGCTTTGGGGTCACTGTCGAGCCCCGTACGGGAAGGCTAGAGCCAGTGCTGTCGGATCCAGCCAGCGAGGCGCTCGCGGACATGGCCCGACGACTCGCCTCAGCGCCTCGTAGAGCTGTCATGCCCGAGCAGCGGTCTTGCCCAGTGTGCGGGATAAAGATCGACGATCCTAAACGCACCGGCAAGGTCTACTGCTCCCCTGCTCACAGGGCCGTGGTCCACCAGCGCCGGGCGCGAGCCCGCCGCCTGGCCAATCAGGTCGGGGCTGGAGACGGCAATCGCCACCTTGATCGCCGCGATGGGCGTGGACCTGATGATCCTGTCGCAAGTCGCCAAGCCATGAGCATCTGCGCCCGTCCCGGCTGCGGGCACGAAGCCTCCCTGCACGACCCGTCAGGCGGCTGTGTAAAGCGCCTCCCCTTCTCGGCGCAGGTGGACTGTCCCTGCCCCGGCTACCGCACCCTTGAGCAGGATGCAGCCTGGGCCGAG
>JBAUWA010000155.1:0-7399 GCA_049583555.1 Candidatus Dormiibacterota bacterium
CAAGAACCGATCTGGCCAAAGTACCTTGGTGGAACGATTCTGGAAGTACGTTGATGCACCGGAAGACTTTGATGTAACCAAGTGCTGGAATTGGGCTGGTAGCGTCAACACGGCTGGATACGGTCAGATAGGTGACCACTTTGCACCACAAGGACTTACCTACAAGGTCTGGTCTGCACATCGACTTTCATACATGATTGCGTTTGGCGAGTTACCCCCCGGCGAATACGTACTCGATCACGCATGTAAGAATCGCCTGTGTGTAAATCCATTTCACCTGAACCCGACAACGACGAGGGACAACGCCACCAAAGACCAGCTCGGTCAAAAGAAGAAAGAATCGACAGACAAATCTAGTTGACGTCCTGGATCGAGCTTCTAACCAGCGACCTTCTCATCAACCCTCAAAAACTGGAGTGTCCACCCAACGACTTGCTAGCTTCCAGTTGACGAGAACAGACCTTATCGATAACTAACGCCTATCCTGAGAACTGCGCCCTCCCCACCCTCGACTTAGCGGTGTCCACGACCGCCCCGTAAGCTCCTTCGATATGGAACTGAGCGGGCGGGTCATGGTCGTGACCGGGGCGTCGTCCGGGATTGGCGCCGCCACAGCCCGCATGGCCCATGCCCAGGGAGCTCGGCTGGTCCTGGCGGCCCGACGGGCTGAACGTCTAGCGAGTCTCACCGAGGAGCTATCTGGCTCTCTGGCGGTGCCTACCGACGTCACCCACACAACTGACGTGGCCCAACTGTGCGAGAGCGCGCTGGAGGCCTTTGGGTCCATCGACGTGCTGGTCAACAATGCCGGCCAGGGGCTGCACGTGCCCTTGAGCGAGGTCCGAGCCGCAGACTTCCTGGCGGTCTGGGAGCTCAACGTGCTGGCTCCGCTGGCGCTGATGCAGGCCGTACTGCCGGCGATGACCCGCCAGGGGGCCGGTGCCATTGTCAACGTCAGCTCGATGACATCCCAGATGACCATCCCAGGGCTGGGTGCGTATGCCGCGACCAAGTCGGCGCTCAACATGCTCTCGAGGGTGGCACGCGAGGAATTCGCTCCGGTGGGCGTGGTCGTTTCCCTGGTCTTGCCCGGGATCGTCGAGACCGAATTCCACAGTTCGCTGCGCGCCGGTCACATTTCAGGATGGGCGGGGCGCCGAGCCGCACTGCCGGCCGAAGCTGTGGCGGAAGCGATTCTGGAGGCGGTGCGGACCGGCGAGCCCGAGGTCCGAGTAGCTTCTCCTCGCTAGCCGCGACCCTCGGGAGCCCCAGCGTGGCTCTCAGTAGGCCTGCGGTCCCCGCGGACCTGTCCGAGCGGACACTTGCCGTTCCGAGTTGTCACGCCCTCCGCGGCCAGAAGCTCGGCCTGACGCCGCTCGTAACCGGGAACGAGCCTGCCTTGGCTGGTGACCACGCGCCACCAGGGCAGACCGGAACTCCGCGACATAACTCGACCAACGGCCCGCGCTGCTCCCGGGTGCCCCGCTAGTCGAGCCAGCTCACCGTAGGTAAGCACGTCCCCTGGCCCCAGCGAGGCCAGGACCGCCCCAACCCTCTCGGCAAGGTCCAGGGATTGGCTAGGCTGGCTGGGACGCGACCGCACGGGCATCGATCATAGGGTCGGCCAACCAGATGATGGCGCGACTGCTGCCAGGGGCTCGTCCCCTCAACTCACCGCCTCACCCTATTCTGAGGTCATGGATCCTGCCCCCTCGCTGACGCGTGCCCTGGAGATCGACGACGCCCTCCGACGTCTTGAGGGACTGGTCCACCGAACTCCGCTCTTGCGCTCCAGACTCATCGACGAACGTGCCGGATGTCGGGTGTGGTTCAAGGCTGAGTCATTTCAGCGCTCCGGTTCATTCAAGGCTCGGGGTGCCTTCAACGCCGCGCTCGCCGGACTCGAAGCGGGAGACCGACGCGGCTTGGTGGCGCTTTCCTCGGGCAACCACGGCCAGGCAGTGGCTCTGGCAGCGAGGGACCTCGGTCTCCAGGCCGTCGTGGTGATGGCTGAAGGCTCCTCCCCGGTCAAGGTTGCCGCCGTGCGGGGTTACGGGGCCGAGGTGGTTATGGACGGTGTGACCGTTATGAATCGTGAGCAGGTGGCGGCCAACTTGGCAGCCAAGCGGGACCTGCGCCTGCTCCACCCACACGACGACCTGCTGGTCATGGCCGGACAGGCGACAGTAGCTGAGGAAGTGGCCGACCAGGCACGCGAGCAAGACTTCACCCCACAGTTGGTTGTGGTACCCGTCGGCGGCGGCGGTCTGCTGGCTGGAATCGCAACCTCAGTTCGGCGCCGGTTGCCAGGCTGCCGAGTCGTGGGTGTGGAACCGGTCGCCGGCGACGACGGCGTCCAATCCATGCGTGCCGGACGGCGGATCTCGCTGGCGGCACCGCCGGTCACCGCGGCGGACGGGGCAAGGACGATTCATCTTGGCCAGATGTGCTGGGAGATCATCCGCCACCAAGCGGACGCGATCGTCACAGCGACCGAGGCCGAGTTGGCGGAGGCGCTCTGGTGGCTCTGGAGCCGCTGCAAGGTGGTCGTGGAGCCCACCGGAGCGCTAGCTCTGGCGGCGGTGCTTAGCGGCTCAAGCGGCGTGGAGCTCTGGGGTGAACGCTCGGGAAGCGCCGCCCCCGCAGACGTCGTCTGCGTGATCTCGGGCGGCAACTGTGAGCCCCAGCAGGTGGCGGGATTGCTGGGCGAATACAACCTGCCACTACAGGAGATCTGATGAGTGAGGAGCAGTGGCGCGCCGTAGACACCTTCATCGAGGAACAGTTGCTGCCCTCGGATCGAGAGTTACGGGCAGTTCTCGAGGGCAGCAGTGAGGCCGGTCTGCCCTCGATCCAAGTCTCACCTCCCCAAGGAAAACTCCTCAACCTTCTGGCGCGAGCGGTGGGCGCCCGGGCGATCTTGGAACTTGGCACCCTAGGCGGCTACAGCTCCCTATGGCTGGCACGCGCCCTGCCACCGGGCGGTCGTCTAGTAACTCTTGAAGCTGACCCGGCTCACGCGGACGTCGCCGGTGCCAATCTGGCGGGTGCTGGGGTGTCGGACCGAGTCGAGATTAGATTGGGACCGGCCCTGGAGACGCTGCCCAAGTTGCTGGCCGAGGGCAGTGGTCCCTTCGACCTGGTGTTCATCGACGCCGACAAGGTGGGCTACGCCGACTACCTCGCCTGGGCCCATCGACTCTCGCGGGTCGGCAGCCTGATCGTGGCCGACAATGTGATTCGAGGTGGCTCAGTAGTGAATCCCAGCAGCGACGATGAAGCCGCGCTGGGGATCCGGCGCTTCTACCAAGCCCTCGCTAGCTCCCCTGGGCTGAGCGCCACCGCAATTCAAACGGTGGGCACCAAGGGCTACGACGGGCTGGCCTTCATTTTGGTCACCGCCGAGGCACCGACGCCCTAGCGGATATCGGCCTACTCCCCCTGTAGTCGTTTCTGCGCCTCCTGGGCAGCATTTTCGATCCGGGCGCGATAGCTTTCCCACCACGCCTGGTCGCCCGGAGGCATGCTCTGATCGTCTCTCCGCCATCCCGCCGACCCGTCAATCAGCTCGCGCAGAATGTCGGCGTGCCCGGCATGCCGATTGGTCTCGGCGATCACGTAAACCAGGATCCTCTCTAGCGTGACCTGGTTGGTTTCATCCCACCAGGGCACGTGTCCGACCGCGTCCAGACCCAGAGTCTCAATCGTGGCATCGGAGTTGGACCACACCCTGCGGTAGAGGCCAAGGATGTCCTCGCGGGTCTCGTCGGTGGTGGCCCACATGTCGGCATTCACCTCGACGTCGTCGCCCCACCAGTGCTGTACCTCCTCCAAGGGCCGGCCGAAGGTCCAGCCCAGGTACCCGGCTTCCACGATGGCGACATGCTTGAGGACTCCCAGCAGGTTGGAGCCACTGGGCACCATGGGGCGACGGATGTCGTACTCGGAAAGCCCGTCCAGCTTCCAGACCAGGGCATCACGGGCCTCCTGTAGATCGCGCCGAAGGTCCGCCTTGAAACCCTCTCCACTCATGACTGACATTTTCAGCGATTTGGCAGGCACACCGGTGCCGCGGAGATCGGATCTCAGCCGGCCGCGGTCATGGCCAGCGCAGTCCGGATCCTTAGTGGGCAGCCTTCAAGCCCGCTAGGTGAGAAGTTGCTGGAGTCGGGAGATTCCCTCCTCCAAGAGCTCGTCCGCGAGGGCGTACGAGAAGCGCAGATGCCCCGCGCAGCCAAATGCCTCGCCTGGCACCACGGCCACCCGAGCCTCGTCCAAGAAAACTGCCGCCAACTGCTCTGAGGTCTCCACTCTGTGTCCGGCGATGGTCCTACCCAGCAGGCCCTCGACCGACGGGAAGACATAAAAGGCTCCGTCTGGCGGCGGGCATTCGATGCCAGGGAGCTTTTCCAACCCGTCCAAAATCGTGTCCCGCCGCCTGGCGAAGACCTGGCGCATCGCCTCAACCGACGCATCCCCCGAGCGGAGCGCGGCCAGGGCAGCCCGTTGCCCAATGTTGTTGATGTTTCCGCACACGTGCGATTGCAGGTTGGTGGCCGCTGTCACCGCCCCTTCGGGGCCGATCAGCCAGCCCACTCGCCAGCCGGTCATGGCGTAGGTCTTGGAGGTCCCGTTGAAGCGCAACGTACGGTCGGCAAGCGCTGGGCTCACGGCCCCTATCGAGTGGAAACGGGCCTCGCCATAGGTGAACTTCTGGTAGATCTCGTCGCTGACCACCCAGAGACCGCGTTCAGCCGCCCAGTTGCCGATCTCGGCCATCAGGCTCTCGGCGTAGACAGCCCCGGTGGGGTTGGACGGCGAAACAAAGAGCAGAGCCTTGGTCCGGGGTGTCAGGTGCTCCTCGAGCTGCTCCACCGACACCCGGAAGCCCCGGCGTTCATCGCTGGGGACCACGACTGGAACCCCGCCCATCACCGAGACCACCTCGGGGAAGGTCACCCAGTAGGGGCTGGGGATCAACACCTCGTCGCCGGGGTCGAGCAGGGTTGCGAATCCGTGAGCAACGGCCTGCTTGGTCCCGCTAGTCACCAGAACGTTGGCGGCCGACAGCTCGGTGCCTGTCTCTCGCGAGGTCTTTTCGGCGATGGCGGCCCGAAGTTCAGGCAACCCGGCTGCGGGCGTGTAATGGTGCATCCGGGGATCGCGACACGCTTCGATGGCGGCTTCAACTATGTCTGGCGGCGTCGGCATGTCAGGCTCTCCAGCGGCAAAGGAGATCACCCTCTCCCCCGCCGCACTCATCTCCCGGGCCTGCCGCTCCATCGCCAGTGTCGCCGATTCTGAGATGGCGCCGACCCGGCGCGAGATCCCGTCTGTAGCGGTCGCCGTCTGAGGCAATAAACTGCTCCCCATGCCTACCGGTAGTGCATCAGCGTTGCGCATACCACAGCATATGCTCCCAAGCGACGGTCGTTTCGGGTGTGGTCCCTCAAAGGTACCGGCTGTTGCCCTGGAGGCACTGGGCGGCGCGGGCGCCAGCCTCCTCGGGACCAGCCACCGCCAGGCGCCGGTCAAGAAGCTGGTGCAGCAGGTGCGCGAGGGCTTGGCACAGCTATTCCAGCTGCCGCAGGGTTACGAGGTGGTGCTCGGGAACGGCGGATCGACTGCCTTTTGGGACGTCGCCAGCCTGACTTTGCTGGAGCGCCGCAGCCAGCATCTGGTGTTCGGGGAGTTCTCCTCCAAATTCGCCGCGGCCACCGCCGGGGCACCGTTCCTGGAGGCCCCCGAGGTGATTGAGACCGTGCCCGGTACCCATCCCCTCCCCCGCCCCAGCGCCGACGTCGACGGTTACTGCCTCACTCACAACGAGACCTCCACCGGGGTCGCAATGGCGATCGAGCGAGTTGGGGGCCCCGGCCAGCTGGTCGTGGTCGATGCCACCTCGGCAGCAGGCGGCCTGCCGGTCAACATCACCGAGACCGACGCGTATTACTTCGCGCCCCAGAAGTGTTTCGCCTCAGAAGGCGGGCTCTGGATCGCGCTTGTCTCCCCAGCCGCGATCGAACGGGCGGAGCGGCTCGAGAGGTCTGGTCGCTGGATCCCGGCTTCGCTGAGCCTGGTCCTGGCTCTGGAGAACTCCCGCCTCGACCAGACCTACAACACGCCGGCCATCGCCACTTTGTTCCTGCTGGCCAAGCAGATCGAGTGGCTCCTCGAGATGGGCGGGCTGAGCTGGGCGGTGGATCGCTCTCGTCAGTCGGCCGCTGTCATCTACGGCTGGGCCGAGGAACGAGCCTTTGCCTCCCCGTTCGTCGCCAAGGCGGAGGAGCGCAGCTCCGTTGTCGCCACCATCGACCTTGTTGATGACGTCCCCGCCAAGGAGGTATCCGCAATCCTCCGGGAGAACGGGATCGTCGACACCGAGTCCTACCGGAAGCTTGGCCGGAACCAGCTGCGAGTGGGCCTGTTTCCAGCCATCGAGCCGGCGGACGTGGTCCAGCTGACCCGTTCCGTCGATTGGGTGGTGGAAGCGTTGATGGGGTGAACTCCACCTGACGACTTCGTCACGGCCCAATCCGGCACTGGCCCCCGTCGGCGCCCATAGTACGAATGATGGGAAGGGTACCCTTGGGTAGGGGTACTGGGGACTTGGGAGAGTCCGACCACCTAATACCTGAGGTCGCTTGGCAGGCCTTCATCGCGGCACGCGATGAAGGCGACCCCGGGGCGCTGGAAACACTCCGGCCCTGGCTCGTAGCCAATGCTGCCCTGCTGATCCACGACCCTCAGATGGCGGCTCTCGTGGCTCAGCAGGTGATGGTCGACCTGAGCTCCCGGGCGGGTCAAGCGATCCGGTCTCCTGAGGAGCTGGAGCAGTGGCTCAAGGTGCGGCTCACCCAGACCGCCTCCCTCTTCACCGGCGGTCTCTGGGAGGGCTCTCAGGAGACTCCGCCGATCGCCTCGAGCATCCCCTCTGCCCTCGCGCTCGGGGCGGGATGGTATTGGACCCGGCAGCTGGCCTCCCGGGTGGCTCGGGCTGTGCCCTCCCCGGTGCTGGCTTCGGTAACCGCGGCCCTGGCGTTGGGGTTGGTGGCCTTCGCCATGACTTCCAGCTTCTCCTTCCGCCCGCACAACCAGCCGCAGCCTAAGTCGCCGCCCAGCCTGACCGCTCCAGGGGGCGTCCCCCACGTGATCTCCCCGCTTTCCCTGCCATCTCCTCCCACCCCTCCATCGACGCCGCCGGCGACCAGCGTCCTCTCCCAGGCCAAGGCGCCACCGGCCAAGTCGAAGCCGACTGCCAGCACGCCCACGCCTACCCCGACCATATCCCCCCATCCCACACCCACACCCACCAGGTCCCCGCACCCCACTCCCACACCGACCATATCTCCCCATCCCACGCCCACGCCCACCAGGTCTCCGCACCCCACTCCCACAC
>JBAUWA010000156.1:0-9919 GCA_049583555.1 Candidatus Dormiibacterota bacterium
AGCGAGAGCAGAAGCCGCATCCAGCTCCAGCGCAACCCGAGCTCCCGGACCCAAGGTGGGATTGAGAAAGTCGAGGTTCAGGGTGTGCTCCGATGAGGCGTGCACCGGGTGGTCGAAATAAACGCTCGCATCCGTGACTCGAAACCAGCCTTGGCCGCCTTTGCCGCTGCCGCTGAGGCTTAGGGTCTCGGTTTGGTAGGTGCACATCTCAGGCTGCACCCGCAGCCAGGTATTGGCCGAAGAATCGCCAGATCTCCTCCCACCCCTCCTTGGCGGCTTCCGGCCGGTAGGCGGGGCGATCAGCAGCGAAGAAACTGTGGCCGGCCCCGGGATAGGTGTGGAATTCGAACTGCTTGCCGTGCGCCTCGAGGGCGCGAGCAAGCTCGGCTGTCTCGTCGGGCGAGGGGTGCTGGTCCTCCGCACCAAACAGCCCCAGGACTGGGCAGCGCAGGTCGTCAATTCGGTTCAGAAGTGGAGTCACCTTGAGGGGCATTCCCTCGGGAGGGGTGCTGGCGATGAAGGCGCCGTAGCAGACGACCGCGGCGTCAAGGGGAAGACTGCACGCGGATAGGAACGACTGCCGACCGCCAGAGCAGTATCCGATCACCCCCACCTTGCCGTTGTTGGAGCTCATGGCGCGGAGGTACGCGGCAGCGCCACCAACGTCTCCGACCAGTCGGTCGTCGGGCACTCCACCGCGGGCCCGAGCGGCGGCAGCGGCGTCGTCGGGGCTGGCGCCTGGGGCCTCACGGGTGTACAAGTTGGGGCAGAGCGCCAGGTAACCGTGAGTTGCCAGGGTCCGGGTCACCTCCTTGGACCAGCTGTCGTAGCCGGGCATGTGATGGATGACCACTACACCGCCATATTTGCCCTGGTCCAGAGGCTGAGCTAGGTAGGCCTCTATCTGGTCACCGCCATCGCCGGCGATAGTCACCGTCTCGGCTCGGATGTCGTCTCTCATCGGCCTGCTTCCTCCCGTCTGGCGGCGGACGTGCACTAACCCAATGTGGTGCCGGCGCGGACTCCCGATTGTTTCAGTTACCGGGCATCCGATTCCAGACCGGGCGGCCCCACCAGAGGAGGCGCCGCGGTCTGCCGCGATGCCGGACCGGGCGCCTCTGGGAGAGGAAATGAGAGCGGGTCTGAGTTAGCTAGCGGTGCTTGATCCCGAGCTGCTCATGTTCGGGCATGTATGGGTGCCCGGGGTCGGAGTCGCCGTCGAGCTGGAGGTCGAACTGACCAGGACGTGGGCTGAGGTCACGGCGGGGGACGCGCTCGCCGCGGCGGTGGTCAGAGAGGCAATGCCCAATCCGAGTCCGGCCAATCCGGCGAGAGCGACCCCGACCAGGGCCAGTCTTATTGCAATTCGTCTCATCATCATCTCCTTGGTGTCTAGCTCCCCGATCGGCGAGGCGCCGGGGATCCATGTATTCCTGCTCCCAGTCAAGCGCGCTCTGCTGAGAACCACCTCATAGGCGCCTGACAAACGGCCCAGAGTTGGCACCAGTTGACGATCCTGGCTGCACCTACACTCAGGACCCTATGACCCAGCGCCAACTTCGGCGTCTCAAGCTCTTCATCGTCGTCGGAGTCCTGGTCACCGACGTGGGATTCGGCGTCGCGCTGCTGCAATTCGGTGTGTCGTGGATGTGGTGCCTCATCATCCTTGCATTTCTCACCGCCCTATCAGGAGGAGGCAACTGGTTGATACTGCGCAGCCTGAGACGGTCGTTGGAGCGAGACTCGGCGGCGAAGCGCGCCGACGGCTGATGACCGCTTACTGCGGCCACCTGTAGCGTTCTAGAGGTCTGATTAGAGGGGATTCCCGTCGCCGGCAGATTCACACGAAACGCTTGCATTCCAGAGAAAGTCAGCACCGCCAAGACCGCTCAACTCTGTGAGCCCTACCCAGTTCGTCATGATCTGCCGGAGGATCGCCACGGGACATTCCCATGCGACCTGGTCAGGAAAGAGCGCGCTTAAGCTCTCCGGCGGCAGCCAGCAGCTCTGCCGAAAAAAGGTTGGGATTGCCGAAGGTGAACCCACCAATTCCTGCATCCAGGTACGGCTGCAGACGCTCCGCGGCTTGGTCAGGAGTGACCGGATCTCCCGATAGTTCCAGCCGCTCTCGAGGAATCCGCTGTTTGAGCTCGCGCGCCTGGGCCTCATCCAGGGCCAGCAGACAGGGCTGGGTGACTGTCTTGAGGATGGTGGAGGGATCACGCCCCTCTTCTTCGCAGTAGCGCTCGAGGATACCCATCTTGCGCTTGGTCTCCTCCACGCCGGGGAACCAGTTCGAGATGTCGGCGTACTTGGCGACGATTCGAAGCGTGCGCTTCTCGCCGGCACCGCCAATCATGATCTTGGGTCCGCCTGACTGGATGGGACGAGGCACATTCAGTGCGCGGTTGATCCGAAAGTATTTACCGACGAAGCTGGGACGCTCTTCGGTGAACATCAGCCTGGCAATTTGCACCGCTTCCTCAAGGCGATCCATGCGTCTGCCAATGGGCGGAAAATCGAATCCATAGCCCACATGTTCGTCCTCGTTCCACGCGGCTCCGATACCTAATATTGCCCGGCCCTGGGAGAGCACATCCAGATTTGTCACCATCTTGGCCAAGAGGGCGGGATTGCGGTAGGTGACCCCTGTCACCAAGGCGCTGAGTCGGACTCTTTTGGTTCGCTGCGACAGAGCGGCGAGAGTTGTATATGACTCCATCATGGGCTCGGTTTCCGGGCCTACGCCGCGGATTTGGTAGAAGTGGTCCATGACTGTGACCATGTCGAATCCTGCGGTTTCAGCCGCCATGGCGAGGTCGGCAACGTGGTCGAACAGAGCGTCGTCTCCGGTGCCTGGGAAGGTGTAGCTGGGCATGTGATAGCCGAAGAAAGGCGCTGCCATCGGGTCGTTCCTCCAGTGGCCGGTTGAGTGACGTCGGTCGCGCACAGAGCGCCACTGGCCCGACTCTAGCCCGAACCTGCCCGGTCGGCACGGCGCGCTAACTCCTCCAAGCTTAGGTGGGGAGCTCGCGGTGCGCTCGGGCGAGCTAAGCCAATCGCAGCCGAATCCCGATGTCCAACTCCTGGCCCGGCGACTGCCACGTGGCAGCCCGGAGGATTGCGCCGACCCATCAAGGCGTTTGGCCCAGGGGCTTTCTCAACTGTGCCCCGATGGGCTCGGGTTACCTAGTTGACGGTTGGTTGGGCGGGCTGGGGTGGAGCCACGTCGTGAACCCGGAAGCCAACGGAGCGCTGGGGTTGCCCTGCCAGCGTCGCCACCACCTGGTACTCACCGGCCGTCGGGAAGACGAGGTTCAACGTGAGCGCCAGGACGCTGCGGATGTCGGACCCGGTCGGAAGTCCGGGGGGCCTAGCCGAGCTCAGCTGCGTGGCCATCCCCGCGACCTGATTTCCCACCGAGTCCTGGATCGAGACCGAAAGTGGGTAGGTGTTGCCGCTGGCGATCCAGGGAACCAGGACCGTCACCCCTACTCCGAGGTGGCTCACGACCGGCTGGCCGGGGTTGGCGGCCGTCGGTCGCCAGTGGTCGGTCCAGCCGCCACCTGAGATGTAGAGAAGCCCGTTGACCGCCTCGACATGGTTGGCGAGGATGAGGTTCTCGATCCGCGGCTGGTCCATTTCAGCCAAGGTCTGCATCCCCCGCGATGTCCTTCCCGCAGCTCTGGTGGCCCGAATCCTCGGCGCGCGCCCTTAGCTCGCTCAATCGGTGACGACGGGAGCCGATCGCGGCTCCCGCATCTCCTCCCGCAGTTGCTGCAGGCCGACGCTGCCCAGATCCAGTGCCTGGCGGTGGAAGTCCTTGAGGTTGAATCCTGGTCCCCATGAACGCCTGGCCTCCTCGCGCACCTCCAGCCAGACCCGCTCACCGACCTTGTAAGAGATGGCCTGGGCGGGGATTCCAAGGTAACGGTCGACCTCGCCGGTGCAGAACTCAACCGACCGCCCAGAGCTCTGCATCAAGAACTCGATCGCAAGCTCCCGGGACCAGATCTCGCCGGGATGGAAGGGCTGCCCCTGGGGAAGCTGCAGCTCGAGGTGGAGACCGATGTCCACCACCACGCGCGCCGCCCGGAACGACTGGTTGGCCAGCATGCCTAGGTAGTAGTCCGGGTTATCCAGATAGCCGAGCTCCCCCATCAGGCGCTCGGCGTACAGGGCCCAGCCCTCAGCGTGGCCGGAGACCACTCCCAGCAGGCCCTGGAACGGGTTCACCCGATCTCCCAACCAGCAGACGTGGGCCAGCTGCAGGTGGTGTCCGGGGACCCCCTCGTGATAGGCGGTAGCGATCTCGGTCCAGAGCGGGAAGTGGGTCCGACCCAAGGTGGGGTACCAGGTCCGGCCCGGCCGGCTGAAGTCCTCTGCGGGCGGCGTGTAGTACATGGCTGGGCTTCCCCCCACAGGCGCCAGCATTGCCTCCACGGTCCGCACCGGATCGGGGATGTCGAAGTGGACTCCGTTCAATTGCGCCATGGTCTGATCGAGGAAGGCTTGGTTCCAGTCGCGAAAGTTTGCCTCGCCCTCGATCGCCCGACCGGGGTCGGTGTCGAGCAGCACTGTGACCTCGGCCACTGTGCCCCCAGGCAGGATCCTCTGGGCGGTAAGAACCATCTCGTTCTGGATCTTCTGTAGCTCTTCCCAGCCCCACTCGTAGGTCTGCAGAGGGTCGATCTGGATGCCGTTGAAGACACGGCAGCCGAGTTGGTAGAGGTCCGGTCCACAGCCGTCCCGAGCCGAAGCCTTGTTCAGATAGCTCTTATCCACGAAGTCTGCGAAGTCCCGGTAGGCGCGGTCGGCGCCCAGGGCCGCCGATCCCAACCGCGAGAGCATGGCCTCGCTGCTTCCCCCGTAATCCAACACCAGCCGGCGGAAGAAGCCTGGGTTCGATTCGGTGCCGCCATAGTTGCGCGCCGTGGCCGCGCTGACGAGCGCCTGACGTCGCGCTGAGACCACATTGCGACTGACCCCGAGCTCCAGCGTCTCCCGGATTCCCATCAGGCAGCTGGGCACTCGCTCCAGCCGCTTAGCGATCACCTCCCAGTCGTTCTCGTTGCCCCGCGCCATTAGGTCGAAAGCCATGCGAGCGCCTTCGATGGGGCCGAGAAACCGCAGGCTACGCATCCAGTTTCCCGAGTCGAAGAGGTCGACCTCGACCTGGAGACGATCGCGCATGACCGCAGCGGCCAGACGGTCACGGTCGTTGTCGATGCTGATCGCGTCCAGCTGGGTGAGGGTCCCGCGAGCCAGGTCCGATCTCGCCGCCTCGCCCACCGGCGAGTAGTCGGTCATCTCCGAGTCGTGTCCCAGGGTGCCCCGGCTGGTGGCCTCGATTGGATCCAACGCCGAGATCCGATCTAGGTAGTCGTGGGCGATCTCGTCGACGGTGGACATTCCCTCTCGCTCCTTCATCCGTGCGCTGGTCGGCGTGGGCGCGCTCCTGGCCGGCAGGGAATCAGCGCAGATTCTCGACCACCATCGCGATCCCCTGTCCCACCCCTATGCACATGGTCGCCAGGCCGAACCGGAGTTGTCGGCGTCGCAGCTCATGAATGAGCGTGACCAGAATCCTACTGCCCGAGCAGCCGAGAGGATGGCCGAGGGCGATGGCGCCGCCATTGGGATTGACCCGCTCGTCGTCCGGCTTCAGTCCCAATTCCTGAAGTACTGCTAGCGCCTGGGCAGCAAAGGCCTCGTTGAGCTCGATCAGATCGATGTCGGCGAGGCTGAGTCGAGCTCGTTCGAGCGCCTTGTGAGTAGCCGGCACCGGACCGATCCCCATCAGCCGGGGAGGGACACCCGCGACGGCCATGCTTCGTATCAACGCCATCGGCCGGAGCCCCTTGCTCTCGGCCAACTGGCTGGAGGTGAGCAGCAAGGCGGCGGCGCCGTCGTTGAGCGAGCTTGAGTTCCCAGCTGTGACACCGCCGTGCTCGGCAAAGGCAGGCTTGAGCTGGGAAAGTCGCTCCAGCGACGAGTCCGGCCGAGGACCCTCATCGGCGGCCACGATCCCCTGCTTGGTCTCGACCGGTATCAGCTCGTCCGAGAAAGCGCCTCGTCGCGCCGCGTCGACGGCGCGGTGGTGGCTGTTCAACGCGAAGCGGTCCTGAGCCCCGCGGTCGATGGAGAACTTTTGGGCCACGTTCTCGGCCGTCTGTCCCATCGACTCAGTCCCATAGAGCGCCTCCATCTTGGGGTTGATAAAGCGCCATCCCAGCGCCGTGTCGTGGATGACCCGTTCGCCGCGGATGTAGGGCTGGTCCGGCTTGGCGGTGACCCAGGGCGCACGGCTCATCGACTCGACGCCGCCGGCGATGATCGCCTGGCCGTCATCGTGCGAGATCGCTCGGGCAGCCTCAGCCACCGCCTCCAAGCCGCTGCCGCAGAGGCGGTTGACGGTGCACCCGCCCACTTCGACTGGGAAGCCGGCGAGTAGGGCGGCCATCCGGGCGACGTTGCGGTTGTCCTCACCCGCCTGGTTGGCGCACCCCAGATAGACGTCCTCCACTTCGGCCGGGTCAAGACCAACCCGCTCCACCAGCGCCCGCAAGACCAGCGCCGCCAGGTCGTCAGGTCGCACCGATGCCAGCGCGCCACCGTAGCGGCCGACGGGAGTCCGGACCCCGTCGATGATCAGGGCGTCACCCACAACCGACCTCCTTACCCCTCTGGCCCAGCACCCCAGGCGACCAATCGATTCGGCAGCCGGCGACGGCGCGATTGGTCAGAGCCGGACGCGATCTAGCCGCTCTCGCTTCCAGCTTAGCCTCGAGGGTGAGTTGCTGGCGGCAGATGCCTGCGATTGCAGTTCGGAGACTAGTGCGGCTCAGAACGAGAAGTCGTCATAGATGGAGCGGCGACCGCGCTGACCGCGATCACCAGGTTGGACCATCTCGGTCACCCGGCGCGGATGAATACCGGCGGCCCGACCTCGCCACTCTCTCGGAGCCCTCCGAGGCCGCTCCCGGGATGGTCGAGTCCGACTGGCAGGCTGGGGCCGACGATGGCGCGAGGGATGGGGGCTGATCCTTATCAGCCCATGCCAAACGGCATCGAGAACGGCGCCTCCACCTCGAGTCAGGAGTAGGAGCAGCGTCAGCAGGACGCCTGCCGACGCCGGGGCGCGGCGGCGCAGATGGCGCCAGATGGCCCGGTTGTAGAGGGCCAGCAGCATGATGGCATCCAGCAGCAGCAGCGGCGGCACCCAGTTCCCCATCTGCCGCAGTGAGGCCTGCTGAACAGCGATGGCCTTACGGGCTGCTGCCACCTGGGCCTCAGCCCGCCGGTAGGCGACCACTTTGACATCGATCTTGGGAATCTGAGGAGCGTAGGCGATCAATCCTCTGGCGATCCCGCCGGCGACGGTCGCCCTGAAGCTTGGCTCGGCGAGCAGCTCGGAGTCCTGCTGGTTGCTCATGAACCCGACCTCCATGGTGAGGGCAGGCATGGGAGCGTGGACCCAGAGCTGGGGAAGGAGCTGGATGCCGCGGTCCCCCATTCCCGCCGGCGCGATCGCGGCCGCCATCTCGGTGTTCAGGGGCTGTGCCAGGGGCATGTCACTGGAGTGAGGCATGAACACGGTCGCCCCCTCGAGACTGTCGTCGGTCCAGTCGTTCACCCAGAGGCTGATGAGCACGTTGGCGTGGGCCTTGACCGCGTCGGACTCCGATTGGGCGACGCTCACGAAGGTGTCGGTGGTCCTCGTCATGACAACCTTGACGCCCTGCGCCTCGAGGTCGCGGCGAAGGTCGAGGCCCAGTGAGAGGGTGACGTTCTTCTCCTTCAGACCATTGAAGGGGGAGATGGCGCCTGGGTCGTATCCACCATGCCCGGGCATGATCGCGACCACGTATTGCAGAGGCGCCTTGAGATGCTGGGCGACCAGCGCCGGGGCATGCTGGGACGCCATGACAGTCCCGGTGACGAGACCACCGCCCAACGCGGCGATCCCGAGGGCCAGGGCTAGGACGTAAGGAGAGTGGGTTGGCCCCTTTCGCATCGCGACCGCGACAGTATAGGCGGCCAACCTGATCTCGGCCAACGACCATCAGAGCTTCGCGCAGCTGTGTATGACTGAGCCCTCGGTAGCCCTCGACCGCGGCTCTTGCCAAAACCTAGACTCGGGCTGTGCCCCAGGCCTGGTCGCGGTCGGCGGAGACCATCGACCCGCTGAAACTGCTATTCCGTGTGCCCGGACTCCCCAGGTACCCGCTTCCACCGCTCCTTCGGCAGCTGTACGGGGGAGCGTTCGGTCTGGCCGTGGATCTCCTCTACAGCAACTTCGTGACCTCACTCGATGGGGTGGCTGTGGTGGGCCCGTCGTCGGGCTCGACCTTGAGTGGCAAGAGCCAAGCCGATCGCTTCGTCATGGCACTGCTGCGCTCAGGCGCCGATGCCGTCCTGATCGGGGCAGGGACCCTGGACGCCAGCCCGGGCCACGTGTGGACCGCTCAGTACGTCTTCCCTCCCGCAGCAGATGCCTTCGGAGAGCTTCGCCATGCCCTGCACCTACCGGAGTGGCCCACCCTGGTGGTGGTGAGCGGATCTGGCGCGATCGATCTGAACCATCCCGGCCTGCTCCACCATCCCGGGGTGCTGCTGACCTCGGACGCTGGTCGGAGACGTTTGGGAGCCGCCGGCCCCCATGAGGTCATCTCACTGGGTCCGGGACCCCAACTGGATCCCGTCAAGATCACAACCGCCGTCCATGAGGCGGGCCACAGAAGGGTGCTTACCGAGGGGGGGCCAAGACTGCTCGCCCAGTTGGTCGGGGTGGGTCAGCTGGATGAGCTGTTTCTGACCGTCTCGCCACTCCTGGCTGGTGGTCCCAAGGGGGAGCCAAGAAGGGGATTCCTCGATGGCGTTGACCTCCTGGCCGGTGGTCAGCCTCCCTGGCTAACCCTGCTCAGCACTCACCGGCATGAATCTCACCTCTTTCTTCGCTACCGCCTGGAGAAGTCGATTTCCAGCCCAGACTGAGCCGGATCGGTTCGATTCTCGAGGGTGGGTATCATCAGGTGGGTTCAGTTCGAGGGAGACGCCAGCATGAACGAGAAGACCGAGCAGATCGCTGCCAGCGAAGAGGAGTGGCGGTCGCGCCTCACCCCCCAGGAGTTCCACGTGCTCCGCGAGAAGGGAACCGATCCTCCCTTCCGAGGCGAATACACCCATCCCGGGCGCAAGGGGCTCTTCCGCTGTGCGGGTTGCGGCGCCGAGCTCTTCCTCTCCGACACCCAGTTCGACTCAGGCTCGGGGTGGCCCAGCTTCACCGCGCCCGTCGCAGAGGGCCAGGTCGAGCTCGATGAGGACCGCAGTTTCGGTCAGGTCCGCACTGAGGTTCGCTGCAGCCGCTGCGGGGGCCACCTGGGCCATGTCTTCAACGATGGTCCCAAGCCCACCGGCGAGCGCTGGTGCATTAACTCCACCAGCATCAAACTCGACCCCGAGCCAGCCGCCTAATCCTTCGGTCGCCTCGCCAGGTTCTGCCGGCAACCACCTTTCGGCCCGGCCGAGCAGCGCACTGCCGCGAGTCTCTTGATCGAGCCTTCTTGAGGTTACCCGGCGGCGCGCTGGGCTCCCAGATTTCTAGATCCCATGCAGGGATTTCCTACCGTCCCTCGACGGTAGGCAGCTGGCCGCGACCGCCCTTCCTCGGTGCTGGGCACTCCCACCTCGGGATTGAGAGTGCCGAATTTTCGGCGTTGTGTTACTTGACAAAGGCCACCTGACAAAGGTAGAATACGGGCATGGAACTCGACATCCTCTCCATCGCCCAGAGAATCCCAACCGAGGCCGACGCCTACAAGTTCCTTGAGGAACTGCGCTGGGGCAGCGGTCAGCCGACGTGCCCGCATTGCGGGTGCATCGATGACCACTACTTCCTGACCGCCAAGAACGGGTC
>JBAUWA010000157.1:0-1613 GCA_049583555.1 Candidatus Dormiibacterota bacterium
AAGCTCGGTTGGCCGACGGGATCGATAGGGGTTGCCTCGCGAGTGCTCGATCCGGACGGCACCTGGTGGCAGCTCGATGCTGAGATCCTCGACCGCCTAGTAGCGGCTGGGGTGGGCCGCGCTGCGAGTCTCGCCAGCCGGAATCAGGCAGCAGACGGCGAAGCCGAGAGAAAAGAGCTCGCAGCCGCAGGCGTGGATATCGTCGAGATGGAGACCGCGGCCTGGGCCCAATCGCAGCTGGTCGGCGCGAAGCCGGCGTTGACCGCGCTGCGCGCTGTGGTCGACACCCCGACGACGACTCTGGGCCTCGCGGCCACACTGGTCGAGCCCCAAGCAGCGGCCGCGAGTCCACTGATGATTGCGCGCCTGCTCTTACTACGGCCAGCAAGCCTTCGCCAGCTCGGCCAACTTCGGAGGCGTCAAAAGCTTGCACTGGCTTCCTTGGGGCAGGCGGTCGCCGTAGCGGTGTTGGTGTTGGGCGGGGAACGAGCCCCCGGGGAGCGACCGGTAGCGAGCCCTGCCGCGTCGTCGCAGTCGGGCTAGGTCTTTTGGGCGCGCTGCTGAACAGGCGGCGAGGCCGTGACCACGCGAGCGCAACGATCGCCGCCGGGAGGCCGCGATGGTTTAGGCCGGGGCGATGGGCGGCGGCACAGGCTGGATCGACTCGGCGCCCTCTTTGCGCAAGCGGAAGTCGAAGTAGAGCAGCACCAGCCCCACTGCCACGAACGGGGAGAGCAGAACCTCGACGACGACCGCTCCCACCAGTTCGATAAGGTGGCCTCCGGGCGACGTCAGGCCACCTCCGGCGGTGGCGGCAGCGTTGATCAGCAACCCCACCAGGAATCCGGCGATCCCCACCATGATGGTGAGAACCACTAGGACCCCGAATGCGCGCCAGGCTCCGCCCCGGGTCAGGTTCCAAGAGCGGCGGAGCGAGTCCGCCGGGCCCAGGCGCTCCAGGACCAGCACCGGGATCGCCAATACCACTCGGACGTAGGCCACGAAGCCGAAGATCACAGCGGCCACGACCAGAAGAAAGTCGAGCAGCGCTCCTATTCCGTGGAGCAGGACGCCGAGTAGGACTGCCACCAGCACCAGCACCACCACGGCACCGAGCACCAGGACCAAGATCAGCAGGCCCAAGCCGATCAGTGACGGCCAGCGGCCGGCGGCGAACCCGTAGGCCTGACCTAGGGTCGTGGGGCGTCCCTGATAGCGATCCCCGACCACCTTGGTGAAGGCGGCGGTCTCCAGTGGGAACGCCACCACGAGTAGCAGGAGCAGGACCAGGAGTCGCAACCCCAGGCTGGGCCCCAACCAGGCGAAGAGTTGGTGGAGCTGGGCCGAGTCGAGCTTGTGCCCCCGGAAATGCCGCAGAAAGCGGGGCTCAGCATGCACCCCAAGTCCCAGCAGGGCGCTCACGATCTGGTAGGGCACCTGCACCACTGCCACCACCAGCACGAAGAGCCAGAAGTTGTGGCGGTAGAGGCTGAAGATGGTGTCGATCAGGTCTGAGATGCTCATGGGTCTGAGCCGAAGTACCCCGGGCTGTGATTCCATCGCCGGCAGGCTACAGGGTTTGCGCTCGTTTAGAACTCCTGCCAGGCCACCAA
>JBAUWA010000158.1:0-5569 GCA_049583555.1 Candidatus Dormiibacterota bacterium
GCGATAGGGTGAAACCGCTGCCAGTCTCCTGCTCCGCGCGGGAGTGGCTCACGACCTGACGCGAGCCGCCACCACGATATCGCGGATCTCGCCGGGATCGCTGGTATACTCTCGCCCGCGCTGGCGCACTGCTTAAGCGCGCCGGTGACACTTTTCTGGAGGATTCAACAGGCAGTTGTCCGAGCTCGCCAGTGAGGCACCCACCGAGGAGCTGACGGTGTTCAGTTCCATGGAGGAGTACCTGCGCACCAGCGCTGAATCCATCCGAACCTTGACCTACGGGGACATCGTTGACGGCACCGTAGTCAGGGTCGACCCCGACGAGGTCCTGGTTGACATCGGCGCCAAGTCTGAAGGTGTCATCTCAAATCGTGAGCTGACTGGACGGGCTGAGGAATCCGTGGTCCTCAATCCCGGGGACCGGATCAAGGTCTACGTCCTCCAGTCCGAGAACGAAGACGGCAATGTGGTGCTCAGCCTGCGCCGGGCCCGGGCCGAGGGGATCTGGGCTAAAGCGGCCGAGAAGGAGAGCTCGGGAGAGGGCGTCGAGGCCGAGGTTCGCGAGCAGAACAAGGGCGGGCTGATCGTAAACATCATGGGTTTGCGCGGCTTTTTGCCCAGCTCCCAGGTGGCACGCACCCACTCCGGCAACCTCATGGATCTGGTCGGGCAGCAGATCATGGTCAAGATCCTCGAAGTCAACCGCAAGCGCAATCGCCTGATCGTCAGCCAGCGGGCGGCTCAGGATGAGGATCGGGCCCGGCAGCGCGAGGAGCTCTTCGAACGACTCAGCGTCGGTGATGTCATCACCGGGCGGGTCAGCGGGCTAACCTCCTACGGAGCCTTCATCAATTTGGGCGGTGCTGATGGGCTGATCCACATCAGCGAACTCTCCTGGGACCGGGTCAGCAACGTCTCAGACATGCTGGCGGTGGGCGACGAGGTGACCGTCAAGGTCATCAAGTTGGACCCCGAACTTTCGCGCATCTCCTTATCTCTGCGACAGATGAGCGATGACCCCTGGGACAGCATCGAGGCGCGTTTCCCGGCCGGTACGGAGATTGAGGGGACCGTCACCAAGACCAAGAAATATGGGGCATTTCTGCAGATCGCTGACGGAGTCGAGGGGCTACTCCACATCAGCGAACTCTCCTGGGAGCATGTCGAACGCACCGAGGACGTACTCCGAGTTGGCGACACCGTCAAGGTGATCGTGCTGCAGGCGGACCGCACCCGCCGCCGGATCTCGCTCTCGTATAGGCAGCTGCTTCCGCGACCCGCCCACCTACCTCCAGAGGAAGCTGGTGCCGGTGATGGCTACGCGGCAGTCGCCGACTACGAACCCGACGCCGACGACGATGAGATCGCCGAGCCCCCTCCCAAGCCCAAGCGCACTAGGGCGAAAGCGGCCGTCAAGGACGTTGCCGACCAGGAAGAGACGGCCATTACGGACGACACGAGTGGGAAGCCCGATGGCGAAGCCGCGGCCGAAACTCCGCTAGATGCGGGCGGTACAGCCAGCTTAGAAGAAGAAGAAGAGGCCGACGCCGCCGCCGACGCTGCGGTGGAGCAGTCGGTCAAGGTCGACGACGACTCAGCCTCGACCGTTGAGCCTGCGCCAGAAGACAGACCCGCCACTGAGCAAAACGCCGAGCCTGCGGAGAGCGGCGAAGCTTAGCCGGACACTCCCGCTTCGGCCGGTCCGGCCTGTCGACAAACCAGCTGACCTTCAGCGTCGAAAGCTCGACTGTGAGCATTGTCAGCCGCATCTCCATAAGTCAGAATAGGGTCCCCTGCGGCGGGCGCCCGGAGGGTGGCAGGGAAGGGAGGCTTTACTTGTACCCCTTCGAGCGCTTCACGGAGAAGGCCAAGGAGGTCCTGACCCTGGCTCAGGACGAGGCAGAGAAGTCCCACCACTCCTACATCGGGACCGAGCATCTGCTGTTGGGCTTGCTGCGCGAGAAAGAGGGCCTGGCCGCCAAGGTGCTGGCCAATCTCGGGGTCGAGATCGACCAAGTGCGCGACACCATCGACTCGGTGCTGGGCCGCAACGAGCGGATCATCGTCCAGCAAATCATTCCCACCTCTCGGATCAAGAAGGTGATCGAGTTAGCCTTCGAAGAGGCGAAGCGGATGGACACCACCCACGTGGGTACCGAGCACTTGCTGCTGGGGCTGCTGATCGAGGGGGAGTGCATAGCTGCCCACGTGCTCATCGATCTCGGCGCCGGCCTGGATAAGGTCCGGCACGAGCTGGACTCCCTGCCCAGGGAGCAGGGCCTCGAGGGTGAGGTAGGGCCGGGCGAGGGCAGCTGGCCCGGTTCGGTTCGCGGACGCCTTGGGCACGAAGCGGGCCACATCGTCCACAGCGTGTTCCGGACATTGGGACCATTCACGATCGAAGCCAGATCCGTGATGGCTCTAACCGAGGAGGAATCGGCAAAAGCCGCACTGGGCTACGTGGGCACCGAGCATCTATTGATCGGACTGCTCCGCCAGGGCGAAGGAATAGGCGCCCGAGCTCTCAACAATCTCGGGGTGACGCTGGACCGGGTTCGACAAGAGATCGCCTCTCGCCGGCGCTCGGGAAGACTGCTAGAGGATCGGGCGGAGCCGTCTCACCGTTTCCATGCGGCGCTGACATCCCACCAACCCCGCGCGGGGGACGACCGGCCGACCGGTGGCTGGACACCCAGGACCTCCTGCTGGCCATCACCGCGGACGGGGAGGACCCCACCGCTCAACTCCTCGATGCCCTAGGAGCGACGGCGTCGAAGATCGAGGTGGAGGTGAGGCGACTGGAGGCTGACTCCGCCGCCTAGCTTCGGCCGGGGCCCGGAATCCAATCCGAGCCAGGTCTCAACTCCGGCCCACTTCGGCCGGCGCAATTCTGTACGGCCCGGTGAACACGGAGTGACAGCCGGGTTGCTCGAGGTTGAATTGGGCATAATGCGGGGGTGATCGGCTTTGTCTCGAGCCCCGAGCCATTCCAGCCATGGCGGCAGCCAGCCCTGCCGACCGTCTTTTTCATCGGGCTCTAGGAGATCGTCCGTGTATCCGTTTGAACGCTTCACGGAGAAGGCGAAGAAGGTCCTGACCCTGGCTCAGGACGAGGCAGAGAAGTCCCACCACTCCTACATCGGGACCGAGCATCTCCTGTTGGGCTTGCTGCGCGAGGGCGAGGGTCTGGCCGCCAAGGTGCTGGCCAATCTGGGCGTCGAGATCGACAAGGTGCGCGACACCATCGACTCGGTGCTAGGCCGCAACGAGCGGATCATCGTCCAGCAGATCATCCCCACCTCGCGGGTCAAGAAAGTGATCGAGATCGCCTTCGAAGAGGCCAAGCGGATGAACAACACCTACGTTGGCACCGAGCACTTGCTGCTGGGGCTGCTGATCGAGGGTGAGGGCATAGCCGCCCACGTGCTCGAGGACCTCGGAGCCAACCTGGACAAAGTCCGCCACGAACTGGACTCTCTGCTCAAGGAGCAGGGGCTCGAGGACGAGCCACCCCCTGAGCGCAAGAAGTCGAGTAAGACCCCGCTGCTGGATCAGTTCTGCCGCGACCTCACCGAGCTCGCCACCAAGAACCAGCTCGACCCTGTCATCGGAAGGGAGATGGAGATCGAACGGGTGGTGCAGATCCTTTCGCGACGGACCAAGAACAACCCTGCCCTGATCGGTGAGCCCGGAGTCGGCAAGACCGCGATCGCCGAAGGGCTGGCCCAGGCGATCGTCCACCAGGAGATCCCCGACTCCCTTGCCAACAAGCGGGTTCTCACCCTGGATATGGGCGCCCTGGTCGCGGGCACCAAGTACCGCGGCGAGTTCGAGGAGCGGCTCAAGAAGATCCTGGACGAGATACGTTCCTCCAAGGAGGTGGTGCTCTTCATCGACGAGCTCCACACCCTGGTGGGGGCCGGCGCCGCCGAGGGCGCCATCGACGCCGCCAACATCCTCAAGCCCGCTTTGGCTCGCGGTGAGATCCAGTGCATCGGCGCCACCACCCTCAATGAGTACCGCAAGTACATCGAGAAAGACGCCGCCCTAGAGCGTCGCTTCCAACCTGTCTTCGTCGAGGAGCCCAAGCTGGAGGAGACCGTCGAGATCCTCACCGGGGTGCGCAGCCTCTACGAGAAGCACCACCGCGTCACCATCACCGACGCCGCCGTGCGCGCCGCCGCCGAGCTCTCCGGCCGCTACGTCAACGATCGTTCCTGGCCGGACAAGGCAATCGACCTCATCGATGAGGCCTCAGCCCGGGTGCGGATGAAGCTGACCACCACCCCTCCCGAGCTCCGGGCCAAGCAGCGCCACGTGCGCTCGCTGCAGACGCGCAAGGACGAGGCGGTGGAGAAGCAGGACTACGAGGAAGCCAACAAACTGGAGGAGGAGGCCAAGCCTCTACGCGCCGAGTACGCGGTCGAGGAGGCTGCCTGGCGCGACGAGCTGGGCAAGACCGTGCCCCGGGTCGACGAGGAGAACATCGCCGACATCGTCTCCTCCTGGACCGGGATCCCGGTCAGCCGGCTGGTGGAGGCCGAGACCCAGCGGCTCTTAGCTATGGAGTCGGAGATCCACAAGCGCCTGATCGGTCAGGAGGAAGCGGTCAAGATCGTCTGTCAGGCAGTCCGCCGAGCTCGCGCCGGGCTCAAGGACCCCCGCCGACCGATCGGTTCGTTCATCTTCTTGGGCCCCACCGGGGTCGGCAAGACCGAGCTGGCGCGATCGCTGGCTGCGTTCTTGTTCGACAACGAGGATGCCCTCATCCGGTTGGATATGTCAGAGTTTGCCGAGCGCCACAGCACCGCTCGTTTGGTGGGCTCGCCACCTGGCTACGTCGGCTACGACGAGGGCGGTCAGTTGACTGAAGCCGTGCGTCGGCGTCCCTACAGTGTCGTGCTTTTCGACGAGATCGAGAAGGCACACCCCGACTTCTTCAACATGCTGCTGCAAATCCTCGAGGACGGCCGCCTCACCGACGCCAAGGGCAAGATCGTCAGCTTTGCCAACACCATCGTGATCATGACCAGCAACCTGGGCATCCAGGGGATCGGGACCAACCTCTCGATGGGCTTCCAGACCGGGTTGCCCGGACCAAGCGGAGAGGACCAGGAGCACAGCAAGATGCGCGAGCGCATCACCGACGAGCTGAAGCGGGCCTTCCGGCCGGAGTTCCTCAACCGAGTGGACGCGGTGGTGGTGTTCCACCGTCTGCGGACCCACGAGACCCGGCAGATCGTCGACCTCATGTTGGTCCGGGTGCGGGAGCACCTCCAGCGCCAGGGCCTCAGTCTGTTGGTCACCGACCAGGCCAAGGACTTGCTGGCGGAGCGAGGCTTCGACAAGCAGTTCGGAGCCAGGCCGCTGCGTCGCGTCATCCAGTCCGAGATCGAAGATCCTCTGAGCGAGGAGCTGCTGCGGATTGAGTTCTCGCCTGGGGACTTGGTGACCATTGACGTCGAGGACGGCAGCATTCGCACCCACGTGGTGCCGGGTCCGCCCCCGCCGCCCGAAGAGGTCGTCGAGGAGCAGCCTCCCGCCGCAGCCGAGCCGGCCGGGGCAGGAG
>JBAUWA010000159.1:0-3666 GCA_049583555.1 Candidatus Dormiibacterota bacterium
GGGCCAGCAACCGCTGCAGATCCAACAATTCCGTGTTGAGGTCGGCTCGGAGGTCTCTGAGGTGGTGGATCAACGATACCGCGCTGTCGCCTGTAGACCCAGGTATGCCCATGAGCTCAAGGACGTACGCATCGCAAACCGGAACGAGAGCGGGGCGCTTGATATGCAGAACCTTTGTTGCTCGAGATATACCAATCCCCTTGCCCAGCACGGCGGAGAACAGGGCAGCGAGCCGCTCCGGTACCCGTTCCTCTCGCCATATTTCGTCTGGCATTAGAAAGAGATCCCAGTCGGGGCTGACCGCTACTAACTCTGGTAGCTCTTGCTTGGTGAAGACACCCTTCCAGTCCCCGTGAGGCGCCCTGGCCCTCATCGTCCTGTTGATGGCCTCGATGTCCTCTACCACGATCCGGTTGGGGGGGGACAAGCCTTCGAGAACGTACTGGTCATAAGATCCGGGGCCACGCGAGCTGGCATCGGAGGAGAAGAAGTCCAGAACGCGTTGGTAGGGATCAGCCAGCACGAGGTCAGGTCGCCGAAGTCGCAGTTGCCGATTTGCCTCCGGTGAGGCACTGCCCGTCGCTGGGCTCATGCGACGCTCCGGGCTTTGCGGTAGACGCGCGTTGTCTGACCGCACTGTCAGCCTGCGTCCGCGATCAAAAACACTGCCGTCTCGCTAGAAGAGAGATTCGAGGACCGATGAGGAATGCTGCTCTGGTAGTCGGCTGCATCCCCAAGAGCGAGATCTACCGTCGCCGCCCCTATCTCCAGGCGGATCTCCCCTTCAAGCACTAAAACAAATTCCCGTCCGCGGTGCAGTAGGGCCTTCTGCATGGCGATCCCGGGCTCGAGTTCAAATAGCGCGGGCTCCAGCGCCGACTCGCCAGCAGGGAACAGTAGCTTCAGCCTCACCCCTGTCTCTCGCCCCGGCGCCTCGGTCCTGTCTTCCCGCCGAGCGACTTGGATCACGGACGAGTAGGCATCCCGGACTAGCTCGCTGGGTGCGAGCCCGACAGCACTGCAAACAGCTAGCAGTCGGCTAAGTGAGATATCCGTGCGGCCACGTTCCAGAAGGCGTATGAACGACTCCGAGATTCCCGTCGCGGCCGCTACATCGGCTTGCGACAGCCCCCGCCGATGGCGCGCCTCACGAATGCGAGGGCCAACCCATTAGGCCCGAAAAAAATGGTTAGAGGTTTTAGCTGGACAGTCGCCCGCCGCAAGGGCCCGCAGTTGCTCACAGCCACCGTCAGAGCCACCCCAGGAGTGTACCGTCGTTCAAGGCGGTTGGGGCGCCTTCCCCCTTCCCGTATCACATTGGCGTCCGCCTCAGGCTTCCTCACTTATCTCAGCATTGCTGTCATCACTCATTGCAGATCCATTCTGGAAACTCTGTCTCCAACCGAGTTGCCGAATTGAGCCCGGCTGCGCCGGACGTTTCCTTAGGCTCCGATCCCCCGATCGCCGGGCCTCGTCTTCGTCCGCGCGGATCTCTCTGCTCGGACGCGACAAGTGGCGCTATGTGCAACTACCCACCCGGTCTGTCGTAACTGGGGCGTCCACGCACTTCCGCTGCTTTGGATGCCCCGGAGGGTCCACGGGCCACCGACTGAGTGCCCGAAGAGGGTAGTTCCGCGGGCAGGGCCTGGTCTGTTCGCACAAAGAAGCGTGACTCTGGCGCGAGGGGACGGTTGAGTTGCTGATCTAAGGGACGCTCAGCGTCTGAACTCAAAGGGCCACCCGCCGCAACTCCCTATATCCGGGGGCTTTTGGGGGTGGGGGCCATCTGGGCCGGCCCTAGCCGAAGGCCCGGGCGGCGCTGAGGAAGCCCTGCGTTTGCGGGGCCAGGTGGGAGAGCCCGGCGACCTTGGCAAAGGCCCGATCCGCCGAGGCCAGGTGGAGACCGCGCCGGATCGCGGTGGCGGCCAGCACCGCCTGGAAGGGCGAGAGATCTGCCGAGGCCGCGAAGAGTTCCAGGCCGGAGAGCAGCTCCGACTCCTCCACAGAGATGAGCGGCGCCAGACCTTTGGCGTACTCGAGGGCCCTCGCCGCAGCCTCCCCCCTTTCTCTCCGGCGGGACCTGACCTGGCAGAACTCCTGGATCACCTCGATGGTGGTGCTGGCCCGAACCGTGCCATCTCGAATCAGCTCCAGCAGACCCCGAGACGGATCCCGGAGTCGGTGCTCATCCCCCAGGGCGTAGACGAGGATGGTGGTGTCGAGGAGGATCACCCCCGGATCTGGTCCAGCTCCTCGCGAAGTTGCCGCGGCTGGGGCACCGCCATCGGCTCCGCGTCCAGGATCGCCTGCAGGGCCGAGCGCCGCTCCTCGGCATCCTGGGGGATCTGCTGGTCGATCGCCTCGCGCACCAGCACCGCCACCGCCACCCCGCGTCGAGAGGCCTCCCGTTCCAGGCGATCCCAGCGGGCGTCGTCAATCAGGACCTGCAACCGCCGGTCAAACATGCTCATACATTAGCATGTCCGCTCAGGAGCCCTGGATGGCGGCCCGATCGGGACTAGGGCAGGCTTCCCCTCGGCACTACCCACTCACAGGGCTGCCCGGTGACCTCGGCCACCAGGTCGAAGTCCTGGTCGTAGTGGAGCACAGTCAGGTCCGCGGCTTCCGCGGCGGCGGCGATCAGGAGATCGGGAATGCTGACTCCGCGATGCTGGCCCTGGCGCGCCAGCGCGGTCTGAACCTCGACCGCCCGCTCCAACTGAGCCTCGCCGACCTCCGCCCGGGGCAGGCTGCGGCGGTCCCTGAGGATCTCCAGGTAGTCCCGGACGCTCCGGGCGCTGAAGAGCAGCTCCAGGTCGACGATTCCGCAGGTGGCCACCTCGCCGGCCAGGAAGAGTGGCCCCACCCGCCGGGCCACCGGATCGAGGTGAATCCTGGCCAAGGCCGATTTGTCGGCCAGGTAGCGAGCCTTGCCTAGCGCCACGCCGAGCGCATGACCGTCTCGTCGGCGAGGTCGAGGCCGTCCAGGGTGCGCAGGCGCTGAAAGAGCCGGGCCCGGCCCTGGCCGGCCACGACCTCGGCCAGGGCCTGGTGGATGGTATCGGTGGCGGACTTGGTCCCCAGCACGGCCCGGGCCTCGGCCAGCAGGTCTTCATCCAGGCGCAATGCAGTCTTGTGCATGGGTCCAGTCTACCATTGAGGTGGCGATCTGGTAGACATTGTGAGTCTGATTGTCTAGTCGGTGGCGTGGGAGGGGGAAAGTGTTGTGTTGCGATTATTTTGGGCGTGCTCTCGGTGGCTGAGGCTGGGCTGCGGGGGCAGGAGGACGCGACCCTGCTCAGTTGGGCATCCGGTCAGCGGCGGGCGGTCGTCACCAACAACATCCGCGACTTCCGTCCCCTGCATGCCAACCACCTGTCCGCCGCCACCACCCACTACGGCGTCATCCTGCTGCCGTCCAGCAAGTTCAGCCTGCGGCTGGAGGCGCTGGGGGTGATAGTCGCGGCCCTGGATAGATTCCTTTCCGAGCATCCCCAAGCCGGGGAGTTTGCGGACCGAGAGATCTTTCTCTGACCCAACCCGGTCCAATCGCCCCAACTGCCTTTATCTGGGTACTGGTTCAAGGCCGCGGCGTTGCCCAGATGGGGCGGCCCAGCGGGCTAGTTCCAGCGCCGGCCGCGGCCGCCAGCTCAGGCGACCTGGTCC
>JBAUWA010000160.1:0-6997 GCA_049583555.1 Candidatus Dormiibacterota bacterium
TGGGTCGGCAGCCCCGGCGGTGGTGGTGCAGCCCGGACAGACGCTGTGGAGCATTGCCGTCCAGCACTATCCCCAGTCCGATCCGAGAGCGGCAATCACAGCGATCGAGTCTGCCAACCACCTAAAGGGCGCAGCGATCATGCCGGGAGAGCGGCTGCTTCTGCCCCCAGCCTGACTGTCCGACCAGTTCGGTGACAGAGTCTCGCCCACAGTTGGGGAGGAACGTCCCCTCTATGCTTGACCCCCGTGGCCCTCTCTCCAACCACATCAGAGCGACTGCGGGTGAAAGTGGCAGCCGTCCAGACCGAGCAACGCCTGCCAAGCCTCGTCGTAGCGGTCGCATCTCGCGGGCAGGCGATCGACCACGTCTCCATCGGGAAGGCGGATTTCCGCGCCCGACGTGAGGCCGGTCCGGACGTTCAGTACCGGATTGGTTCGATAACCAAGACGTTTACGGCGATGGCTGTTATGCAACTAGTCGGGGAGGGGAGGCTAGACCTGCGCCGACCACTGAGCCAAGGGTGGGCAGGAGCTCCCCACGACGAGCTCTCGCTAGCCGACTTCCTGAGTCACGGCTCCGGCTTGCAGCGGGAGCCCCCCGGGCGGGTTTGGGAGACCCTGCAATTCCCGGCCCGGGAGGAACTGGCGGCAAACGCCGGCGGCGCTGATCGCCTCTATCCGCCGGACAGCTGGTTCCACTATTCCAACCTCGGGTTTGCGCTGCTCGGTGAGCTGGTCGTCCAGGTGAGCGGAGCCAGCTGGGAGACCTACCTCCAAGAGCGAATCCTGGGACCGCTCGAGATGCGCCGGACGGCGCCGGTCCCAGATCCCAACGCGGCCCAGGGCTATGCCGTACGGCCGTACAGCGACGACCTGGTCGAGGAGCCGGCCCTCGACACCCGTGGCATCGCCCCTGCGGGTCAGCTCTGGAGCACAGCGGACGACCTGTGTCGCTGGACCGGTGCACTGGCGGGGTGCCACCCAGACGTGATCGCGCCCAACCTGCTTGAACAGATGCGCGCGCCACGCACGATCGCGGACCTCGAGCACTGGAGCAGTGGCTTCGGCCTAGGGCTGATGCTGATCCGTGATGGCGAGAACATCTATGTGGGCCATACCGGATCGATGCCGGGCTTCGTGGCGGCCGCCTTCTGCCACCCCGGCAGCGGTCTCGGGATCGTGATGCTTAGCAATTCAACCGCCGGCTTCCACATCGGGGTCACGGCGGCGGAGCTGCTCACCCTCGTACGCGAGGGCCACCCCGCCACCTCCGAGTGGGGTCCTGGCCAGGGAGTGCCGGATCGGATCCAGCCCATCCTGGGTCGGTGGTGGTCGGAATGGAGTGAGTGGATCTTCATCTGGAAGGATGGCAAGCTCCAGGCCACCCAGGCCGGCACGCCAGCCGGGGAGATGGTCACCGAATTCGCCGAGATCGGGACCGACGAATTTGTGGCTGTCACCGGTACCGAGCGCGGAGAGCTACTCACGTTGGAGCGAGGCGAGGGAGACGACTCAGTCGAGGTTCGCAAGCTCTACTGGGCGACCTACCCCTTCACCAGGGAGCCCCAGGCGTTTGGCGGACCATCGAGGTCATCCGAGCTCTAGCCCTCAGTCGGTGGCCTCGCCCAGCAGCCGGGCTATTCCTTGCAGCGGGATCGACACCCAGTCGGGACGGCTATGCAGTTCATAGTCGACCTCGTAAAGGGCTTGGCTCGCCTGGAGGCAGGTGAGCATCAGATTGATCGAGCTCATCTCCGCGGGCAGCAGACCGCTTGAGCTGATGAGCGCCAGATATCGGCCCATGAAGGCATCGCGGGCCACAGTTGACCAGGCGCGGCCGTAGGGCTCGAGGGTAGCCGCGCTGATGTCGGCGGAGTCGACTTGCTGGCGCAGGGCGACCGCGGCGGCGTAGTCGAATGACCTCAGCATGCCGGCCAAGTCTTGGAGCGGAGTCGCCTTGCGTCGTCTCACCGAAATCGGCAAAGACGGTCGGCCCTCGAAGTCGAGGGCGTGCCAGCCGGAGTCGGTTCGGAGGAGCTGTCCCAGGTGGTAGTCGCCGTGGATGCGGATCGCGGAGCCTGCAGGTTCCAGACCCGCCACTTGCTGAGCCAGCCGGTGCAGAGCGCTGGCTCTCACCGCGAGGGGCTCGAGCTGGGGATCTTCCAAGCCGAGCAGCTTGTCGACCCGGGCGTCGAGGTCGTCGGCGATTATCTGGAGGTCCTCATGAGTCAGCGGACGGGCGACCAGGTCTTGGTCTCCCTCCAGTCCCGCCAGCGCCAGATGCATGGCTGCCGTCAGGGTGCCGATCTGGATGGCTGCGCCGGCAAACGACGACCCCTGGCGTTCGACGGCCTTGATCGCCTGGGCCGGGAAGGGGACCGCGCCGTCGGCGTCGAGAAGGAGGTCGCCATAGAGATCGCGAAGCGAGGTCAGGGCTAGCGAGAAGCCGTCGGTGCCGTTGCGGAGATAGGTTTGGGCCACGGCCAGGGAGGTGATGGCCCCAGACCAGTTGGACTCGACCACCCCTAGAGGTCGCGCGATTCCAGGGAAGTCGACCCGGTCGAGCGCCTCCAGCAACTCCACCTCGGGACTGACGCCACTCCAGACCCGGCGCAGCACCTTGATCAGCAGATCCTCTCCGTAGAGCACGGTGGACTGGCTCTGATCCTTGGGGCCGATGTGGGTGGGCTCCAGGGAAGGGAGTTCAGGCAAGGGAGGGTGGAGCAGGCGGAACTGTAGCCGCCCCGGGCCTTCGTCCTCAATCGTTTGACCGTCGGCCAGCGAGCGGAGGTACTGGGCTCCCAAGGTCTTGTCTGCGAAGGCGTCGTAGACGGCCCAAGAGTGGCTGCGGGGCTGCGCCGGCTGCGATCCCGAGTTCCCGCTGCCCAGGACCCGGCGAGCCACCGAGCGGATTTCAGAGGGCAGCTGGCGATCCCATGGTCGGATACCCAGAACCAGTTGATAGGTGGCGCTAGGACCTTCCTCGAAGTCCACTTCCACCAGGGCCACCACCATCCCCGGAGACTCCCGGCGGATCCAGAAGCTGCGCTCAAGGCGAAGCTGGCGGACGCTGCGGTGCTTGTCGGCAAACCAGCGCTCCTGGGCGAGGTCGGCAGCCAGACCCGCCTCTAACCCAGCCATGTCGGACAGCCGGGGCACCGTGGTCACGAGTCCTCCTCCAAGTGCAACCAGTAGAAGCCGTGAGGCCCGAGCGTGAGCGGATAGGGCTCGGCGCCGACGGTGGGGAAGGGTACCCGTCCGATCAGCTCCACCGGTGTCATTCCCGCAAACAACCGCAGATCCAAGTTGACTGGTTGGGCAAAGCGGGAGAGGTTGTTGACGCAGAGGATGGTCTCTGTCTCCGAGGACCGCACGAATCCAAATATCGACGGGTTGCTGACCTGAACCAGTTCGAACTGCCCGCGGCCGAACACCGGGTGAGCTTGACGGATCCGGATAAACCGGCGTAACCACTGCAGCAGGGAGGTCTCCGCCCGCTCCTGCTGTTCAACGTTGCAGGCTTGGTAGCCATAGAGGGGATCCATCAGCGGGGGCAGATAGAGCTGGGCGAAATCCGCGCGGGAAAAGCCGGCATTGCGATCGCCGTTCCACTGCATCGGTGTCCGGACGCCATCCCGGTCGGTTGCGAAGAGGTTGTCGCCCATCCCAATTTCGTCGCCGTAATAGAGGACGGGAGTGCCCGGCAAAGACAGCAAGAGACCGTAGAGCAACTCCATCTGGCGACGCCCGTTTCCTAGGAGGGGAGCCAGACGGCGTCTGATGCCTAAGTTGAGTTTCATCCGGGGGTCGCGGGCGTACTCGGAGTACATGTAGTCCCGTTCCGCGTCAGTCACCATCTCCAAGGTCAGTTCGTCGTGATTGCGCAGGAAGATGCCCCACTGACATTCGTCAGGTATCGGAGGCGTCTGGGCCAAAATCTCGGTGATCGGGTAGCGCTGCTCCTGCCGTAGAGCCATGAACATCCGGGGCATGAGGGGGAAGTGGAAGCACATCTGGCACTCGTCCCCATCTCCGAAGTACGCTCGCACTTCAGTCGGCCACTGATTGGCCTCCGCCAGCAGAAGCCGCGAGGGGAATCGAGCGTCAACCTCGCGGCGAATTCGCTTCAGGAACTGATGGGTCTCTGGCAGGTTCTCACAGTTGGTTCCCTCAGCCTCAAAGAGGTAGGGGACGGCGTCGAGACGGAGACCGTCCAGTCCCATTTCCAGCCAGAAACCGATCACCTCGAGCATGGCATCTTGCACGGCTGGATTGGCGTAATTGAGGTCGGGCTGGTGGCTGAAGAACCTATGCCAGTAGTAGGCACCGGCCTCAGGATCGTAGGTCCAGTTCGACACCTCGGTGTCGGTGAAGATGATCCGTGCATCCTCGTAGCGGGCCGTGGTGTCGCTCCAGACGTACCAGTCCCGCTTGGCTGAATTCGGATTGCTGCGCGACTCCTGGAACCAGGGGTGGCGGTCAGAGGTGTGGTTGACCACCAGGTCAGTGATCACCCGGATGCCGCGGGAGTGCGCTTCGCTGAGCAGTCGACGCATGTCGTCCAGAGTTCCATATTCCGGCTGGATCGAGTAGAAGTCGGAAATGTCGTAGCCGCCGTCCCGCTGGGGTGATGTGAATATGGGCAGAAGCCAAACGCAGTTGACTCCCAGCCAGTGCAGGTAGTCGAGCTTCTCGATCAGTCCGGGAATGTCGCCGATGCCGTCGTTGTTGGCGTCGAAGAAACCGCGGACGAAGACCTCGTAAATGACGGCGTCGCGGTACCAGTCGCGGTCTGGAGCCTGGCTCACGGCTCGATCCAGAAGATCTGGGCGGGCACCTGGTCAGAACTGAAGTGAACCTGATGAGTAGGGCCGGTCCATAGGGAGGTGGTGCCGGAGAGGAGGTCGTGAGCCTGGATGCGCTCTCGCGGCTTGGGGCCCAGATGTCGCAGTGACAGTTCGATGGTGGCGCGGCGGGACCTGCTGGGATCCAGATTCACAACAGTCAGGACGACGTCGGAACGGTCGGCCGTGTACTTGGAGTAGGCCAGCACGAAGGGGCTGTCAGTGCGGTGAAACTGAAGTCGACGCAACTGCTGAAGAGCCGGATGTTCGCGTCGAATCTGGTTGATCTGGGCGATCAGAGGCTGAAGTGATCCCGGCTGCTTCCAATCTCGGGGCCGATACTGATATTTCTCAGAGTCCCAGTACTCCTCTGATCCCTTGGACTGAGGCTTGTTCTCGAACAGCTCGTAGCCGCTGTAGATCCCGTAGGTAGGGGAGAGGGTGGCCGCCAGTATCAGGCGGAGGCGGAATGTGGGTGGACCCCCGCGCTGCAGCTCCGCCGTCAAGATGTCAGGGGTGTTGACAAAGAAGTTCGGCCGCAGATGGTCTGCGGTTTCCTTGGTTAGCTGCGTCAGGTAGGAGCGCAGTTCCCGCTTGGTGGAGCGCCAAGTGAAGTAGGTGTAGCTCTGACTGAACCCGACCTTCGAGAGTTCGCCCATGAGCGCTGGCCGCGTGAACGCCTCGGCCAACATGATCACGTCCGGATGGACATCGCGGAGGCGTTCGACCATCCAGGCCCAGAACGCAACCGGCTTAGTGTGGGGGTTGTCGACCCGGAAGATGCGCACCCCTTGGGAAATCCAGAACTCCAAGATCCCGTAGCAGGCAAGCCAGAGTTGGCGCCAATCGGCGCAGGAAAAGTTGAGGGGAAAGACGTCGTCGTAGCGTTTCGGTGGGTTCTCGGCGGGGCGAATGCTGCCATCCTCGCGGTGCTCGAACCAGTCCGGATGCTCGGTCACCCAGGGATGGTCGGGTGAGCACTGCAGCGCATAGTCAAGTGCCACTTCCAGCCCCAAGTTGGCGGCTGCTCTGACGAAGCCCTGGAAATCAGCCAGAGACCCGAGGTCAGGGTGCACCGCCATGTGCCCTCCGGTCGTTGCCCCGATCGCCCATGGACTGCCGGGCTCGCCCGGCTTGGCGATTGGGGCGTTGTTCCGCCCTCGCCGTGCAGTCGTGCCGATGGGTTGAACCGGAGGCAGGTACACGACATCGAAGCCCATCTCGGCCAGGGCTGGCAGACGGGCTCGGGCTGAGACCAGAGTGCCGGAGTTGCTGCCTTGGGCACCTTCGGAACGGGGGAACATCTCGTACCAGGCTCCGAAGAGGGCCAGCGGCCGCTCGACCCAGACCGGCAGGGGATCACTTCGGGTCGGAGGGGTTCGAGCCAGCGCCTCGGCGGCGACTTTCGCGATCCCGGGACTGAGCAGGTAGTTCTGCAGGGTCCTCGCCAGACCACCCTCGGCCCGTGCCAGGTGGCGTTCGGTCGTGTCCCGAGGCGCCGCTGGAAGCCAGGTCAGCAAAGTCCGCAGAAGCCGGACTCCAGTCTGTAGCTCCAGGGTGGGGTCGGCTCCGGCTCTCAGCCAGCGCTGATACCCCTGGCGCCAAGACCCGAACTCATTGCGCCAAGCTTGGATCTGGAACTCAGCCGCTCCCGTTGAGGGATAGCTGACGTTGCCGGTCCAGAAGTCGTCGAGCCGGCCCTCGAGCGAAGTTGTCTGCCAATCCCCACTCGAGGCACCAGCACACATGCGCCAGCGAGCTTGAACTAGGAGCTCCTGCTGGCCGTCGCTGAAGACGCAGGCTCGGACGGGGAGCTGCTCTCCAGTGACCGCTTTGGCGGGAAGCCGGCCCCCCTCCACCTGTGGCGTGATGCTGTTGATAATAATTCGCTCGACTCGAACTGGAAGCGAGCGAGCGAGAGCGTTCAGGGATTGCTGGGGCACCTTGGTAGATTGCCACCGCACCGCCTCCCCGTGCACCACCGAGCAGTCTCGATCCAGGCCTTATCGTCCTCGTAGACGCGAAGCCAGGGAGCGGCAGATTCGCTAGGCTGAAAAGATGCCGGGGGTGAAGTCAGCCGAACGCCGAGGGTCGCCAGGTTGGGCACTCGCTGTGATCGCTACTGGGGTCCTGATCACCGCGGTCGACACCAC
>JBAUWA010000161.1:0-5205 GCA_049583555.1 Candidatus Dormiibacterota bacterium
CGGGGGCGGAGGGCCTAGATAAGCGCGCTTCCACGGCGCCGCGCGGAACAAGCCACTGTCGTCCCCTCTTCTTGCCGGGAATGCGGCCCTCGGCACACCACCGCTTTATGGTGGCCGCCGAGCGGCCTGTGCGATGGGCAATCTCTGAGACGGTTTCGAACTCCTCCACGCCGCAGGAGTGTATCATCACTTTGAGCGCTAACGCTCAACTATCGCTCAGGCCGCGGAGGGTTGTCCTCCGCACCCGCCGCAACTCCTATGTTTAGGGGGCGGAAGAGGGCGGGAGGCAAGGCCCACGGCCGCTTCCCTCCAGCGGCTAAGGTGGGCTGATGGGAAGAGCCGCAATCGAGAGCCGCCAGCTGGGCCGCCAGGGCCTCCGGGTCTCAGCGCTCGGCTTGGGCTGCATGGGCATGTCCGAGTTCTACGGTCCCACCGACGATGAGGAGTCCCTGGCCACCATTCGAGAGGCCCTGGAGCTCGGAATCCGCCTTCTCGATACCGCCGACATCTACGGGCCCTTCACCAATGAACGGCTAGTGGGGGCCGCCATCGCCGGACAGCGCTCCCAGGTGGTGCTGGCGACCAAATTCGGCCAGGAGCGCCGACCCGACGGCAGCTTTGTCGGCATCAACGGCCGCCCCGACTACGTCCACCGCGCCTGCGAGGGGTCCCTGAGCCGGCTCCAGACTGACTACATCGACCTCTACTACCAGCACCGAGTGGATCCCCTGGTCCCGATCGAGGAGACGGTGGGTGCCATGGCCCAGCTGGTACAGGAGGGCAAGGTGCGCTTCCTGGGCCTCTCGGAGGCCGCCCCCGACACCATCCGTCGGGCTCACGCGGTGCACCCCATCAGCGCCCTCCAGACCGAGTACTCGCTATTCAGCCGGGAGCCAGAAGCGGAGATCCTGCCCACGCTGCGCGAGCTCGGGATCGGATTCGTCGCCTACTGCCCTTTGGGCCGCGGCCTGCTCAGCGGCCGGCTGACGTCTCCCGACCAGCTGGCGACCGACGACTTCCGAGTCACCGGTTATCCGCGCTTCATGGGCCAGAACGCTGAGCACAACGTGGCCTTAGCGTCCCGGCTCACTGAGGTTGCCAAGGACGTTGGGGCCACTCCCGCCCAGGTGGCGCTGGCGTGGGTCCTCGCCCAGGCGCCGGACCTGGTCCCCATCCCGGGAACGAGGCGGCGCGATCACCTGGAGGAGAACGCCGGCTCGGCTCATTTGCAGCTGGGCCCGGAGACCCTGATCCACCTCAACGAGCTGATCCCGCTGGGCTCGGCCCAGGGCGACCGCTTCAGCGACATGAGCTCAGTTAATCTCTGAACCTGGCCACCTTTGGTGAGCTGCCCCTACTTGACATAGGCGCCTAGGCGAGTGCACGCTGGTCTGGCTGGCATCGATACCGGGAGCGTTGTCTTGACTCACGCACCTTTCATCCTTTGGATCTGGGCAGAGCCAGGTCGATCGGCTCGCCACCGAGGATGGCTGGGCGGTCCTCCCGGAAGCGGCGGCGCACCGGAAGCCAGCCAGCGTCGGCATGTCCTTTAGCTGGGGCTACGTTTGGCAGAGATGGCGCGCCACCCTGGTGGTTGAGCCGGTCTTCCTCGATCCGCCGGCACAGATGACCCGTTCCAGCTCTCCAACTGGATCGCACATCGGCGCCGCGATTGAAGGTCGCCGTGCCACCGTGGACCGGTTGCCGCCCGGTTACGGGCCAGCTGGCGACGACTCCGGCCGCTCTTGCTCGAGGACGCCAAGGTCGTTTCCCCATTAGCTCGGGACGGCGTGCTCCCATTTCGGACCCAGCAGCGACGCGGTGATAGCGTCCTGGCTAAAGCTGCCCGTTCAGCTAATACTGCGCAGCAAGAGGGGACTGGAAGTGCCAACGGCCAGCGCGAGGGGTCTCTGTACCTTGACTCTGCCTGCCGAGCCAACCGCCAGTCTCCAAGTCCTCACCCATGAGCAGGTAGCCGCGTGACCAGACGGGAGCGCTTGGCGGAGACGCTACGAGAACTCAAGGGAGAATACCGAAGCCGCACCCCCGGCTCGGAGAGGCTCCACCAACGCTTGGTTCGGGTGTTGCCCGGCGGCGAGACTCGGTCAGTCACCCACTTTGACCCTTACCCACTCGCCATCCAAGCTGCCACCGGGGCAACCCTGCTGGATGTCGATGGTCACAAGTACACCGACATCTTGAACAACTACACGTCGTTGGTCCATGGCCATGGTTACGGGCCGGCAGTCGAGGCGATTGCCAGGGCCACCGCCTCAGGAACAGCGCATCCAGGCACCCATCTAGCTCTGCTCGAGCTGGCCGAACTGCTGGTCGGCAGGTATCCTGCCGTCGAGCGGGTCCGGTTCACCAACTCGGGCACCGAGGCTGCCTTGCTGGCTCTCCGGATGGCGCGACACTACACCGGACGCCAGGGCGTCATCATTTTTGAAGGCGGATACCACGGCGGCGTTCCGCAATTCCTGGACGGCGACCCCTCTGTCGTCCGGTTGCCCTACAACGAAATCGGGGCAATTGGTCAAGTGGTGGGCGTCAGCACCGCTGCCGTGTTCGTGGAACCGTTCCTCGGCAGTGGTGGGGTTGTCAGCGCGGAAGCAGGTTTTCTAGAAGCTGTCCGCTCCACCACCGCTGCTGCCGGAGCGCTCATGGTGCTCGATGAGGTGCAATCTCTAAGGAATCACTACTCTGGAATGCACGGTGCACTAGAGCTAGATCCCGACCTAGTCCTGATGGGCAAAATCATCGGCGGCGGAACCCCGGTTGGAGCAGTAGGTGGTCGCACCGCAGTCCTCCAAACCACTGATCCCTCGACTCGCGATGGCCTGAACCATTCGGGGACCTTTAACGGCAACCCTCTGACGATGGCGGCTGGTGTGGCTGCATTAACGGGCCTGGATTCTGGTGCCATTGAGCGTCTCAACAGTAGAGCTATGACGCTGGAGTCCGCCCTCGAGGAAGTGATCGCAACTTCGGGCGCAGCCGCATATATCACGAGGGCAGGCTCAATCCTCCAGATCCACCCCGGCTCGAGGACGAGTACCCCGCCAGAAGCCGGAAGCGATGAAGCTGATATGACCGCTGCACTCCATCTCGCCCTGCTGCTCGAGGGGGTATACGCCGCGCCTCGCGGGATGCTCAACCTGTCGACCGCCCTCACCGAGGATGACCTGCAGAGCGTAATCGGGGCGTACTCACGAGCCCTTGCACGTGTGCACGATGGCTGGGCCGACACGCCATGACGCCCGGGCTCCTCAGTGGCCGGACGGCGCTAGTCACCGGAGCCGGCTCCGGAATCGGGGCGGCCACCTCAGTCCTGCTAGCGAGTGAAGGGGCAAGCCTTGTCTTGGTGGATCGCCAACCGGTTGGCCTGGCGGCCACCGCAGAGCAGGTTGCGGCCAACGGAGGCGAATGCCGGACTGTCGTCGCCGACGTTAGCCTTGCTGACAGCGCGGCGCTGGCCGTGTCTGAGGCCATCAAATGGTTCAATGGCCTCCATATTTTGGTCAACAACGCCGGCATAGCACTGACGGGCACAGTGGTCGAGACGCTACCCAGCGACTGGGACCTGATCTTTGCGACTAATGTTCGATCGGCATACCTGTTCGCGCGGGCAGCGGTTCCGCAGCTGCGGCGAGCAGGCGGAGGCGCCATCGTGACAGTGGCGTCCGAGGCCGGTCTGGTTGGCTTCCCTCGCTACGCCGCGTATTCGGCGTCGAAGGCTGCCCTGATCAACCTTACGCGGTCCATGGCGATTGATCACGCCTCGGAGGGGATTAGGGTCAACTGCGTCTGCCCCGGATCAATAGATACCCCGCTACTTCAGGCGTTCTACGATGCCCAGGACAATGCGGCCGCCGCCGCGCTCCAGGACCGGTTGGATCATCCGCTGGGGATCGGACGAGTCGAGGACGTCGCTGAAGCGGTCCTCTACCTGGCATCCGACCGCTCATCCTACGTCACAGGGCACGCACTGGTGGTGGACGGTGGCTACACCATCCGTTGACTGACCAGCGATGACGGATTGGCGCGTCTGGGCGCTCCTCGCAGGACGCTCAGAAATGGACCAGTCGATGGCGACCTACACCGAAGGGATGGGTCAGGCCTTGGTCATACCTCACACGATGTTTCTGCTTAAGGGCCCAGCCATCGTGGTGGTCGATACCAGCTTCGAATCGCCGGCAGCTGTCAGGGGTGCCTACCCTCAGCGCATCTGGCGGAGCCGCGAGGAGGAACCGATACAGCTGCTAAAGCGGCTGGCCGTCGCGCCAGACCAGGTGTCACTGGTTGTCTGCACGCACCTCCATTACGATCATTGCGGCACCAATCGGGCATTTGCTAGCGCGAGAATACTGGTTCAGCGCGTCGAACTGGCTTACGCGCAGAATCCGGTGGCCGACATCATGCGGCGAGAATATTTCGCTCCGGCCGGCGGCTTTACACCCCCCTATGACCCTGACCAGCTTGAGTTGCTCGATGGCGATACTGACTTGGGAGATGGCCTGGCTGTGCTTCACCTTCCCGGACACACCCCGGGGTCACAAGGATTGGTGGTCGACACGGCTCAGGGAAGGCTAGCACTCGCTGGTGACCAAATCATGGTTCGCGAGAACTACGACCAAGGCATCCCTGTTGGCCTTCACACCGATCTGGATGCGTGGTATCGGTCGCTAGACAAGCTTCGGCAGCAAGAGGCCTCCGTGGCGCCAAGCCACGACCTCAGACTGTTCTCGACAGGCAGTTGTATTCAGGAGCTCGCCTGACAGCTGCTTGGCTGGGTTCGGCGAATCCCGGGCAAACATGCTGCTGCGGGAGCCGCCCGCACACAGTCACCCCAGCGATGGAAGGTCTCCGTCCAGCGATTTAGGACGGATTGGCAGCCTTCGCACCTTGCGAAAGCCGAAACACCCGCGCGGAGTGGGGAGCTAGTGCCACCAACGGCCCAGTAGAGGTTGGGTCGAGGGCCAATCGGGTGCCCCGACTTGGTTCCTCAATCCACCACCGGCCGGCCCCCTGCTTCAAGACGTCTGCTGTGATTGACAGCAGACCTTCATACCCGTCGTCCCCCGCAGTCCACGCGCCCAGCACCAACGATCCATCCTCTCCACGGTAGAGAAATGTCCAAACACGTCTCTGAGCAGCTCGAACGAACGAGCGGGCGCCAAGTGACGCCACCATATCTACCACCTC